>CAZWQJ010000412.1:0-2916 GCA_964635825.1 uncultured Victivallales bacterium
CGGCAAGCCTGGCGCATCTTCCTCGCCAACCACCGGCGCGAGATCTGGGCGATGGATTACCTCACCGTCCCCACCATCGATTTCAAGGTGCTCTACGTGCTGGTCATATTGCGCCATGATCGGCGCATCATCCAGCACACCGCCGTCACTGAACATCCGACCGCCGGCTGAGTTATTCAACAACTGCGCGAGGCCACGCCGTTTGGCGACCAGCCGAGGTTCCTCAGCCACGACAACGACGAAGTCTTTCGCAGCAAAGCGGTGCAACAATTCCTGAAGATCTCAGCGATCAAATCCGTGAAGAACAGGAATCAAGAAGCCTCAGCAAAACGGGATCTGCGAGCGTGCAAACGGTAACCTCCGCCGTGAGTTACTCGACCACCTCATCCCGCTCAACGCCCGCCATCTCCAGCGCCTGCTGAACGAGTATGTCCAACGCTATTACAATCCCGTGCGGACGCATCAAGCGAATGCACGGCAGTCACCTCTGCCGCCGGCGAGTCCGCCAGCGCCTGCGGCGTTGACGGCGGCTCCCTTGCAGGCCACTCCGGTCCTCGGTGGGTTGTACCAAACCTACAAGCGAGCGGTTTGAAATCCCCTCACCACATGACTGCTACCGCGCAATCGACTCTTCGCTTGCGCGGCCTTCGCGCGCCTAGCAGCCTGTTGATGAAGGACGTGCCCTTGCTGTACAACCAAGCCCGCAAGTTCAGCATCGAAACAAGGTTTTGCCATATTGACTTGAATTTGGCTTTGGAAAGCTATTTTCGAGCGATCATTAGCTTGCGCTCTATCGGGTTACAGGCCCAAAGTTGTGGTTGTTCAACAGGCTGCTACCCTATCAAACATGCACCCCATTCCTTCAACCTCAAACCTGAAGGTCAATTGGGCGGATCGTCTACAGGATGCGGCTTGTGGTGATAAATCCCAACTTATATGAACGCCAAATCCCACTGATATGAACGACCAATCCCAGATTATATGAACGCGGGGTAACTGGCTCCTCGGCACCCAAATCCCACTTTTATGAACGCTCATCCCACCGGATATGAACGTTCATAAACGTGGGATTTTTGTGTTGACGGCCCCCGGTTTCCGGCAGGCGCCGGCTCCTGTAGCATGAGCCGCGACGAAAGGAGGCCGGGATGCCAAAGAGGAGGCTGAAGATGTTGGTCTATCGAGAAGTGCTCCGGTTGCACTTCGAGTTGGGGAAGAGTTTCGCCACGATTGGCGAGCTCTGCGGGCTGTCCAAGGGCGGGGTGCATAACATCCTGCACCGGTTCGCGGCGAGCGGATTGCCGTGGCCGCTGCCCGAGGCGATGGATGAGTTCGCGCTCAAGCGCCAGTTGTATCCGGCGACGGCGCGGGAGGCGGACACGGCGGTGGATCCGGAGTATCTGCGCACGGAGGCGGCACGGCCGGGGGTGACCTGGCAGCTGTTGTGGGAGGAATATCGCGCGGCGCAGCCGGCGGGGATGAGCCGGAGCGCGTTTTATCGGCTGGTCCAGCAGATGGAGCAGACCCAGCCGGTGATGAAAACCGACTACATCGGCGGCGAGTATCTGTTCGTGGATTACTCCGGGCAGCGGCTGGCATTCTGGGATCGCGACGCGGGGGCGCAGGTGCCGGTGGAGATCTTTCTCGCCAGTTGGGGGGCCAGCAGCCACACGTATGTCGGGGCCTCGCTGACCCAATCGGCGCGCGATTTCGTGGCCTCGCACGTGCAGGCCTTCGCCTACTTCGGGTGCGTGCCGCGCGTCGTCACGCCGGATAACTTGAAAGCGGCGGTGACGAAGCCGGATCGGGCGGACCCGGAGCTCTGCCAGCTCTACCGCAAATTCGCCGAGCATTATGATCTCGTCATTCTGCCGGCGCGCGTGGCGCACCCCCGCGATAAAGCCACCGCGGAGAGCGCCGTCCGCTGCGCGCAGCAGCGCGTGCTGGCGCCGCTCCGTCAGCAGCAGTTCTTCTCGCTGGCGGAGGTGAACGCCGCGATCGCGCCCTTGCGCGACGCCCTCAACGCCCGCCCGATGCGCGACTACCAGGGGCAGAGCCGCCTGGCGCGCTTCCAGCAGTATGACCGGCCAGCCGCCCGACCGCTGCCGGTCGAGCCGTTTCGGGTCACGGACGCCCACTATGGCCTCCGCGTGCCCAGCAACTACCGGGTGCGCTACGACGACCATTACTATAGCGTGCCCCACGCACTCATCGAGCACCACGTCGATCTCTTTCTGGTCGGGGATGTGGTGGAGATCTATCACCATGGCGCCCATGTGGCGCGCCATGCCAAGCGCCCCCCCGATGGCCGGCAGAGCGTGATCGACGCCCATCAACCGGAGGCGCATCGCCGGATGCGGGGGCGCTCCAAGGACTACTTCCTGCACGTCGCTGAGGTCATCGGGCCGTTCACCCGCGTGCTGGTGGACGGGATCTACGCGCGCACGCGGCACGACGAGGAAGCCCACCGAACCGCGCAGGGCGTGATTCACCTGTGCAAACAGTACGAGTCCGCGCGGGTCGAGGCGGCGGCGGAACGCGCCCTCCACTTCCGCCGGGCCACCCTGCGCGACCTCAAACAGATCCTAGCGCAGGGGCTCGATTTGCAGCCACTGCCCGGCGCCGGCCAGCGCCACCTGCCCCTGGTGGAGCACGCGCAGCTGCGCGGCGCCGCCTATTATGAAGGAGCGTAATCGATGCATACGGAAACCGTGCTCACGCAACTGCGCAGCATGCGCCTCTCGGTGATGGCCGACGCCCTGCAGCGCCGGCTGTCCGTCGGCGACCAGCACAGCCTGGCGCCGGACGATTTCTTCGCGTTGCTGGTGGAGGACGAATTCACCGCGCGCACGCAGCGCCGCATCCAGCGGATGCTGACCGCCGCCGACTTCAAACCCGAGCAGGCCTGCCTGGAAAACG
>CAZWQJ010000413.1:0-2915 GCA_964635825.1 uncultured Victivallales bacterium
GGGTTTCGAATACCATGTTTCGCAGTCGCAGCTCGTGACTCATGCTTCTCTCGTAGACTTCCTCGTATAATCCTGGTCCCCAGTGCTTGTGGACTTCAATCGCCGCACCGATGATCTGCTCTGTCAGCCTGCTCTCAATCATGTTCTCTCCTTCTCACGCAACGTCTTCGTTGACTGTGAAGCTACTGTAACCGCCGGCCCCCAGTGCTCGTGTGCTTCGTGTTTCCGTGCCTCTGCGGTGCGTCTCTTCTCCCTATTGCTCTTCCGCCCACCGTTCCAGCGCCTGGGGGAACGGGCAGTCCTCGCAGCCATTGCGCACATTGAGGCAGAAATCGTGGAAGACCTGCAGCAGCCCCTGCTGGCGCAGGCCCGTGCGGTAGAGCGCTGGATTGTGATCGTGCCCGAAGAGCGCATGCGCCGTGTGGCGCACGCCCTGGTTATCGTCCTCCGGCGGCAGGAGCGGCAGCGTGGCGGCGGCCAGTCTGGTGTGTCCCAGCGCGGCGAGCCAGGGCACGACCACATTGAGCAGCAACGACGCGGCGCGCCCGCGACCCACCAGGGCCAGGGGCCGACTGAGCCGCGCTGCGCTCAGGCCCTGGCGGGTGGCCCAGAAGGTGTCGCGGCCGGTGCCTTCGAGCAGCGCCAGGGCGGCTGCAACGAACTCCGCGGCGGGTGTCGCGGCGTGGGCCCGCAAATGATCCGCGAGCGTGGCGCCGGAGCCGAACCATTCGGCGGCGGCCATCAGCCGACGCAGGGGCTGATTGGGCGGCCGGCAGTTGGCCAGCACCCAGTCGGCGCGCAGCAGGGCGCGCCCGGACCAGGCCGCGGCATGCCGCCACCACAGGTCCCACAGCGACCGCACGAATGCGCGCGTTTCGTCATCCCACCCGGGCGCCGCCCGCAGGGGCAGCAGTCCGCTGACGCCGCACAGCAGGGCGTAGGCGTGCAGTGTGCCCGTGGTTGACTGCTCGCGCAGCATGGCCTGCGGCAGGCGCGCCGCCAGATCGCGGAAGGGCTGGCGGTTGTGCTTGTAGCCGAGGGCCGCCAGGGTGTCCTCGTATAGCACCTGGTCGGCGCCCCGCGCCGCGATGTCGGCGCTCATGCGTGCGGCCTTGCGGCGCAGCCGCTCCTGGCCGGCCGCCTCGAGCACAGCCGCCTGTTCCTCTGGCGGGCGGGTCCGCAACGGCGCGCGGCAGGGCGGCTCATCATCCAGCGTGGCGTACGGGTAGGAGGTGAGGTCGAGGGCATCGAACGAGAACGACGGGCGGGACTTGAAAGCGGGTTGCAGTGCGATCTGGAGCGTGCCGGGCGGCAGGGCCGCGGACGGCAGGAGGCCGGGGAACCAGGAGACGTGGGCGATGAGGCGCCGGTAGCGCGGATCGGTGCGGTGTCCGTGCTGATCCCACTCTGCGGGACGCACGTGCAGTTCGACATCGCCGTGCATGCGGCGGGCGCCCGGCTGTGCGACCAGTGTGGCATCCTGGAAGTCGGGGCCGGCCTCCAGGTTCCAGCGGCCTGGATCGATCACCGTCACCTGCTGCCCGTCGGCGGTATCGAAGGCGGCCGGCCGGTATTGCGAGTCATACCACAGGCAGCGCAGGTGTCGCTCGGACCAGGGGAAGGGGGTGGGCTCCTTGACCGTGCCAGCCGCGAGGCTGACGAGTGTGCGGTGGCGCTCAGCGCGCGGGAATGCTTCAGCGTGACACAAGGTATACATAACGCTACACCGTAGAGACTAGATTATTATACTCTCGCGGCGTGTGTGCAAAGGACAAAACAGGTGCCGCGGCTCGCGGGGACCAGCCTTCGCCTGAAGGCTACGGCTTGGCAAGCGCTCGCCCTCCAGATGGGACATCGCGCCGGTGGCGAGGATTCCGCTGGAGGGCGAGCGTCCCGCGAGCCGCACACGAGGACAGGCCTTGGAGGGCGAGCGTCCCCGCGAGCCGCGATCACGTAAAGGAGCCGAATCATGAATCAGGAATTGCCGCAGCGTAAGCACCCCGTGCATGTTCCGCCGGTGGAAAGACACACCTCGCCGGTAATTCTGTTTGTGACGATCGGGTTGCAACCGCGAGTTGCAAGACTTGCCAATGCGCCCTTCATGAACGCATTCGTTTTGGGGTGTCGAGACGCGGACGCCTGGACCGTGGGACGTTATGTGATCATGCCCGACCACGTCCATCTATTCACTCAGCCGGCACGCCATCCACGAATAGGCATCCGTGCGTGGGCGTCGTTTCTAAAACGCCGCATTACCGCGCAGTATGGACCACACGACTGGGAGTGGCAGGGCGATGTCTGGGACACACAGATGCGCAGCGGAGAACACTACCGTGAGACGTGGGCGTATGTGTGCCAGAACCCGGTACGCCAGGGACTGGTTAAAGGGGCGGATGATTGGCCGTGGCAGGGAGAAGTGAACGTCTTGAGGTGGTGAATAGTGCCCGACGGGGGAGGGGCCGGACGGCAAGAGGCGGCGGCCGACGGGAGCCATCCTGTTGCGGGTTATGGACGCGGCTCGCGGGGACGCTCGCCCTCCAGTTGCAGGATAAGCTTTGGAGGGCGAGCGTCCCCGCGAGCCGCGATCAAGAGTGTCGGCCTTTGCTGACCGATAGGCTTGGACGCCCCCCCTCAATACCGGAAACCACTGCGGCCAATGTATTCACGCAGCATCGATGTGCTGGGCACCTCGCGATCGGGGATGGCGATGAAGTTCAGGAGAAAAGCCGTCAGCCGGCGCGCCTCGGCGTACTCGCGGTCAAAGGGCTTCACTTCCATGAGCAGGGGTTCGGCGATGGGCTTGAGCACCGCCAGCTCGTAATCGAGCGCCGAGTTGAACGTGGCGTCTGCGCGGTTCTGGAACGGGAAGATCCAGCGCTCTTCGCCGCGGCGCACGGACGGCCACATGGCCAGCG
>CAZWQJ010000414.1:0-2911 GCA_964635825.1 uncultured Victivallales bacterium
GCGCAATCATCGCCTTGCTCGTGTACGGACTGCTGGTCACCTTGCAAGTGATGGACTTCAGGGCGTACCAGTTCCAGTGATGTGAGCGGTTGTGGCATGTTTAGAAAACTCCGCACGGTCAGCGCGGGCATAGTTGCTGCGCTCGCGTATGCTCCGGCGGCGGTGACTCTTGCCGTCCTGTCGATCTCCTTTTTTGTGATTCAGCGGGTGGCTTCTGGCGTTGATTTCGTCGACGGAAGTTCGTATGGCACGCTGCTGACCCAATGTTTCGGGCTTCACGCGCCGCTGCTTGTCAGGGGGTTTGGCTGGCAGGTGGTGACCTATCTGTTTCTTCACGGAAGCGGACTGCATCTCGCCTTGAACATGCTCACCGTGCTGCTTTTTGGCGCCGGCCTGGAGATGGAGATTGGAAGCAGGCGGTTCTGGACTGTTTTTCTCGCAGGCGGCGCCATGGGCGGGTTGGGCTGGGTGGCGTGTGACGCGGTCCAGCCGGCGCTGGCCGCAGCATTCCCCGAGGTGGCGCGGGTGCTGGCTTTGCGAACGCAACCGGGCGTCTATGGCACCTGCATCGGTGCCTCGGGCGGGGTCTTCGCCCTGATCGGTGCCTATGCCGCGTTGTTTCCGAGACGTGAGACGGTCGTGCTGGTGCTGGTGTTCCCGGTTCGGATGAGGGCGCGCACACTGGCGGTGTTTCTCGGCCTGGCCACCATCGTCGAAGCGGTCCTGCTGCGTTCGCAGATCGCCTACGCCGCCCATTTGGCGGGCGGCATTGCAGGCTATGTCTACGGACTCGGTCTGTTGCGCCGGCGCGTCTTCTTCCGGGTGGCCTAAACGTGCTGGACCGAGGAGGTGTTTCCAACACCCCTCCGGGGTGTTGGGACGCGAGACGTCAGGAGTCAGAATAACCGTTCATGTCAACGTGGCAGTCAACAGCCGTGCAGATGGTGTTCTGGGCCGCGACCGCTCTGACGCTCGCGCTGATCCTGCGATGCCCGTATTTGGCGGTCCGTCTGGGGACCCGTCAGATTCGCATGCAGTCGTATTTTATCGGCGCATTGCTTGGGCCGGTGCTGATCGTCGGCTTCGGATTTCTGAGTTACGCCGACGTCGTCCGCGGCATCGTTGGCAACGATTCCCTGCAACCGGGCGGTGTGCTGGCGTTGTTCCTCTCCATGGTGTTCATGAGCATCTTCTTGGACATTACGGGGTTTTTCGAGATGTGCGCCCGCTACGCCCTGCGTACCGCTGGCACGAATGGGCGACGGCTGTTTCTGACGGTCTACGCCACGGTCTCGGTGCTGACCGTCTTTACCTCGAACGATATCGTCATTCTCACCTTCACGCCGTTTGTCTATTATTTCGCCCACGCCGTCCGGTTGGATCCGCGTCCTTATCTGATTGCCGAGTTCTTTGCCGCCAACACGTGGAGCATGCTGCTCGTCATCGGCAACCCAACCAACATCCTGCTGGCTGGGGCGTGCGGCATGGATTTCATCGGCTATTCAAAATGGATGCTCCTGCCCACCCTGGCGGCCGGCATCACCAGCTATTGGGTGCTGCGGACAATCTTTCGCCAAGCGATTTCCCAGTCATTCGCCCCACCGGAAGCGGCGAGGCATCCCGCCGAGGCGCTCACCGACCGCACAGGCGCGTGGATGGCGGGTTTGCTGCTGGTGGTGTGCGTGGTGCTGTTGGCACTGGCACCGGTTGTCGGGCTGCGCATGTGGCATGTGTCCGTCGTCTGTTCACTGGCGCTGCTGTTGCTATTGGCGGTGCGCGATTCGTATGAGGCCTGGCTCCGCCAGCACCTCGGCCCGTTACGCAACGGCTCGACACGGCAGACGTTCGTACGCATGCCGTGGACGGTGGTGCCCTTCATCGTCTCCCTGTTCATCACGATCGAGGCTCTTTATCGCTATGGGCATACGGCCTCGCTCGGACGTCTCTTCGCGTGGATGGCCAGCCTCGTGCCGGGTGGGGCAGTGACCGTCTACGGCGTCGCCTCGACCGTCGCAGCCAACCTGCTCAATAACATTCCCATGTCGTTGGGGTTCACCTTTGTAATGAAGGATCTGTCCGGCCCAGACCTCACAGGCGCGGCATTCGCGACGATCATCGGGTCCAACCTGGGGGCCAACCTGACGCCTTTGGGCGCCCTGGCAGGGATTATGTGGATGAGTATTCTGCGCGAAAAGGAGTGCCACATTTCCTTCCTGCAGTTCGTGAAATACGGCCTGCTGGTCACCCCCCTAACCCTCGGTGCGGCGCTCCTCACGCTGGCGCTGGAGAGGGGTCTGTTCCGGTGAGCGGAGATTCGGGTTCCAGTCGGCGCTTCGGGGCGGACGTCGAGTGGTGGGAGGGCGGCCGTCAGGCTTCCGGATCGCGTTCTCTGCGGATCCGTCGCGCCGCGCGACGCTCGCGACCGCCAGCGCGGCTGTGGCGAAAGCCGCCGTGAGATTGTAGCCGCCCGTGGGCCCGTCGATATCCATCACCTCTCCCGCGAAATAGAGGCCGGGACAGGTGCGCGACTCCAGGGTGGCCGGATCGATCTCGTTCAGCGGCACGCCGCCGACGGTGACAATGGCCTCTTTCAGGGGTCGTGTCTCGGGGTTGCGCACGCGGACCGTGTCGCGCCCGACGGTCCACTCGATCTCGAAATCGCGCAAATTGCCGCGCGCGACGCAGCGGCTGGCGTTATAGGCTGCCGCGCCGCCGACACCCCAAGTCTCGCAATCGATCTGCCCGTGACCCTCATAGAGCGTCTGCCCGTTGTGGAAGACGCGAAACGTGGCGTGCTCAAAGGTGACTCCGCCATGCGCGTCTATCCACGGATGGCGCGCCACGAAACCGATCAGACCCGGACGGTACGGCTTGATCGAGTGTCCCAGCGCCTTGGCGAACTTCTGGCCGT
>CAZWQJ010000415.1:0-2905 GCA_964635825.1 uncultured Victivallales bacterium
GGGTGGGAGGGAAGATCCTGCGTGGTTGGCGCGATGTGCGCATGGGTCAGGCGCGGCGGGGTGCGTTTCGCGGGCGCCTGCGCGGGCTAAAGACCGGTGGCCCCTACGCGATCGACCTGCACATCGAGGCGACCGCGGGCCGGGGTGAGACCCTGCGGATCCGCGATGTGCTGGTGGGGGATGTGTGGGTCCTGGCGGGGCAATCGAACATGCAGGGGGCGGGCGAACGGGAATGGGCGGCGGCTCCGCAGCGCCTGGTGCGGGCGTTCACGATGGATGACCGCTGGGATGTGGCGCGCGACCCGATTCACAATTTGTGGGCGGCGGTGGACGCGGTGCACGGCGCGTCGCCTGGCGGCGTGGATGGGGGCGTGGGTGGCGTCGGGCCTGGCGTGGCGTTTGCGCAAGAGTTGCACCGACGCACGGGCGTGCCACAGGGCGTCATCGCGTGCGCCCACGGCGGGACCAGCATGGCCCAGTGGTCGCCGGCGCTGAAAGAGCAGGGGGGCCAGAGTTTCTATGGCGCCATGCTGCGGCGCGTCCAGCGCAACGGTGGTCGCGTGGCGGGGGTCTTCTGGTACCAGGGCGAGAGCGATGTGGATCCGCCGCAGTGGCCGCAATACACCGAGCGGATGCAGGAACTGGTGCGCGCGATGCGGCGGGATTTCAAGGATCGGGCGCTACCCATTGTGGCGGTGCAACTATCCTGGTTCGGCGGTTCCGAACCCAAGCCCGGGTGGAATTCCATCCAGGATCAACAGCGGCGGTTGCCGGAGCGGATTCGGAAGCTGGCGGTAGTGCCGAGCATCGATTTGGGGCTGGTGGATCATATTCACCTTGATGCGCGGGGCCAGGCGATCCTGGGCTGGCGTGCGGCGGATGCCATGGCGTTTTTGTGCGGCGGCCCGAAGGCGGGCGCGGCACCGATGGCGCTGAAGTCCATTCGTCTGGTTCCCTACGATGCCAAGCTGCACGTGAACATCGTGGTGGAGTTTGAGAATGTGGTGGGTGGCTTGCAGTCGGCGGTTCGTCCGTTCGGGTTCAGCGTGTGCGAGAATGGGAAACCCGTGCACAGCTTCTATGGGACCGTGCTGGACGGCAACAGGGTGATCCTGCGGACGACGGTGTTTCCGGCCTATCTGCTGGATCGGCAGCTGCACTACGGGTTCGGCACCAATCCTGCCTGCAATATTACCGATGGATCCGGGCGCTCCCTGCCGGTGTTTGGGCCGGTGCGAATGGGCGGCAACGGGCTGTTCACGCCATTTGTGCGCACGTTTCGCGTGAGCCAGACGTTCCCGGGTGACGGCGATCTCGCCACGCTGGAGTATCCCCGGGATCGCGATGCCCTCGGGCTGAAGCCGGCCGTCTTTGGCTACGAGTTTGCGCAGGTGTTTGAGCGGTTTCAGCAGGGGCAGGACGAGGTCATCTACTTTGCGTGCCGGGTGGCGTGTGTCGAGCCGATGAAGCTGGCCTTGCTGCTGGGCTACGATGGACCGGTGAAGGCGTGGGTGGATGGCAAGCTGGTGTGCCATGACCCGACTGGGCGATGCCCGGCGCCGCCGGATGCGAAGCGAGTTGTCTTTCAGGCGACTCGGGGCGAACACGAGGTTCTGGTGGCGTTGGGATCCAACCATGCGCAGGCGTGGGGAATCTATATGCGCTTTGCGCGTCTGGGCGTGCGAAGCGGCCAGGATGGTGCGCTGCCTGAAATTCTGGGATGATGCCGATTCACTACGCGGTGGGGGCGGAGAGTAGTGGCGCTTACCAATGCGATACTCAGCGACAGAAGTCGACAACGTCTTCGGCGCGGCGCCGGTGACGGGGCCGGCCGGAACGGCGCAGCCGTTCCGCTCCAAGACGCTATGACTTATGTCGCTGTGGCAAGCCGTCCGGGGGACTATCCCAAACCAGGCTTAAGCGAAAACTATTTGAGCAAAAGGGGAGCGCATACGATGTCCACGGATCGATATAGCCAGATGGTGTACCGCCGTTGCGGGCGGAGCGGGTTGAAGTTGCCGGCGATTTCGCTGGGGTGCTGGCAGAATTTCGGGCACGTCGATGTGTTCGAGAATCAGCGGCGCATGTTGACGCGCGCGTTCGATCTGGGCGTGACGCACTTCGATCTGGCGAACAACTATGGGCCTCCAGCGGGCGCGGCGGAGGAGAACGTCGGGCGGGTCCTGAAGGCCGACCTGGCGCTGCACCGGGACGAGCTGATTTTGTCCACGAAAGCCGGGTTTGCGATGTGGGCCGGGCCTTACGGCGATTGGGGCTCGCGCAAGCATGTGCTCGCCAGTTTGGACCAGAGCCTGCGGCGTCTGGGGGTGGACTACGTGGATATTTTCTACCATCACCGGCCGGATCCGGAGACCCCGATTGAAGAAACGATGGGGGCGCTCGACCATGCGGTGCGCCAGGGAAAGGCCCTGTATGTGGGCATCAGCAACTACCGGGCACCCGAATCGAAACGAGCCATTGAGGTGCTGCGTGCGCTGGGCACACCGGCGCTCATTCACCAGCCGATCTACAACCTGTTCGACCGCCGGGCGGAGCAGGGGCTGCTGGATCTTCTGGGGGCGGAGGGGGTCGGCAGCATGATCTTCTGTCCCTTGGCTCAGGGGTTGCTCACGACGCGCTACCTGCAGGGCATCCCGGAAGACTCGCGCGCGACGAAAGCGCACAGCTGGCTGCGGCGCGAGGCGGTGACGCCAGCCAAGGTGGCGGCGGCGCAGGCGCTGCTGGGCATCGCCCAGGCGCGTGGGCAGACGCTGCCACAGTTGGCGCTGGCGTGGGTGCTGCGCCGGCCGGAGGCGACATCCGCGCTGATTGGCGCCAGCCGCGTTGAGCAGATTGAAGAAAACGTTGGCGCGCTTAAGAATCTGGCGTTCAGCGCTGACGAGCT
>CAZWQJ010000416.1:0-2899 GCA_964635825.1 uncultured Victivallales bacterium
TTCGGGCCGGTGGTGCTGCGGCAGGCGCGGGTGACGAAGGGACCGAACTCGTGAGGAACTCATGAGGCAGACGAGAGGCGTTCGTGAGATGAGCCGAAGGCTGTGGCGATTCCTGTTGCTGGCCGCATGTGCGGTTCCGCTTCTGGCGGGAGCCGCTGGCGAATGGGTGCCGGTGTTGGAGGAGCGCTTTGATACGACGGCGACACTTTCACGCTGGGAGGTCATTCAGGGGGAGTGGTCGCTGACGACGGATGGTTTACGACGGCACGGCCGCGATGCGCAAGCGGTCATCCAACTGCGGCAACCCGTGGCGGCGGGTGCCGTGCGCGTGGAGATTGAGGCGAAGTCCGACGAGCCGGGTGACTTGAGCCTGATCCTTGGAACGGAGAAGGGAACCCTGGCCAACGCGCTGTTCTGCGGGTTTGGGTCGCGCGGGAACACGGCCAGCGTCTTGTCCGTCTCGAAGCAGGAACTCGCGAGCGCGAAGGACGGCGTGTTGGCGCCCGGACATTGGCATCGATTGGCCGTTACCCGTGAGGACGGTCGTGCGACGCTGGAGGTCGACGGACGCCGCGTGCTAGAAGCACCCGAACCGCCAGCCGGACTTGCGGGCGACCAGATCGCCCTCTATTTCTGGAACAGCGGTGTCGTGCGCTCGGTTCGCGTTTTGCAGCGTGCACCCGTGGCCGCCGCATCGATGCAGGTTGCATCCGATGCGGCCGGTTGGTCCCTGACACCGGTGGAGCTTTACGTCAGCCCCCGCGGCAACGACGCATGGTCCGGCGGCCATGCGGAACCGCTGGCGGACGCGTCGGATGGTCCGCTGGCCACGATCGATGCCGCGCGCGATCGGTTGCGCGCGATTAAGAAGGAGCGCGGGTTGGCGGGCGGGGCGACGGTCTGGCTGCGCGGCGGGATGTACGCGCTGGATAACGCCATTGTATTTACACCGGAAGATTCGGGCGCCGTCTACTATGGGGACGGATCGTTGCGCCGGGGCGTGGATCGCTGGGGGTTGTCGCACACGACGCTGTTCTATCTTGATGCGCCGGTACGGTACGCGGCGTATCCGGGGGAGGTGCCGGTCATTAGCGGTGGGCGGCGCATCAGCGGGTGGCGAACGGAAACCGTGAATGGGCGCACGGCCTGGGTCGCGGATCTGCCGGAGGTGAAGGCGGGCGACTGGGAGTTCCGTCAACTCTTTGTCAACAACCAGCGCCGTGTCCGCCCGCGGCTGCCGAAGACCGGCTTCTATTGGATGGAGGACGTGCCCGGGTTGTTGCTCCCCGCGATGTGGGGCGGCTCCAGCCAGGATGCGTTTGTTTGCAAGGTGGGCGATGTGCAGGCCTGGCGCCATCTGGCGGATGTGGAAATTGTCGTGCTGCACTACTGGATCGAAGAGCGATTTCCGGTTGAGTCGTTCGACTCGGCCAGCCGGCTCGTCAAGCTGGGCCGAACCAGCCGCGCGCCGCTATCGGACGACTTTCATCCGAGCTACGCCAAGTACTATGTGGAGAACGTGTTGGAGGCGTTGACCGAGCCTGGCGAGTGGTATCTCGACCGGTCGGCCGGACGGTTGTATTACCTGCCCCTGGCGGGGGAACGCCCGGACTCGGTGGAGGTCATCGCGCCGCGGCTCCTGCAATTGGTCTCACTCGAGGGGGATCCTGAGGGTGGTGCGTTTGTCGAGTCGCTCTATTTTCAAGGGATCGAGTTCAGGCACACGGACTGGCGCCATCCGGGAGAGGTGGGAACGCCGGTGCCGAAGAAGGCCAGCCATTCGCCCGGCAATGAGCCGCGGGGGCGGTACGCGGCGGCCGGGCAGGCGGCGAATGACGTGCCCGGTATCATCGCGCTGTATGGCGCGCGCGGGTGCGCCTTCGAGGATGGCCGCATTGCGAACGGTGGGTGGTACGGTGTCGATATCGGCCCGGGCTGCTCGGAGATTCGCATTGTCGGCAATGAGATGGCTGATCTCGGCGCCGGCGGGGTCCGGATCAACGGTGCGGGACTGGCGGGACCCGCAAGCCTGCGAGCCGGCGGTAACCGCATTTCGGACAATCATATCCATGGGTGCGGGCGCGTCTTCCATAGCGCGGTCGGCGTGCTCTCCATGATTTCGGATCGAAACGTGATTAGCCACAACAATATTCATGATCTCTACTACAGTGGCATTTCGGTTGGCTGGCACTGGGGGTACGAGGACAGCACCGTGCGTGACAACCGGATCGAGAAGAATGACATCCATGACATTGGGCAGGGCTGGCTGAGCGACATGGGCGGGATCTACACGCTGGGCGTGCAGCCTGGTACCGTCGTTCGCGGCAATCGGATTCATGATGTCATCAAATCCAACTATGGCGGCTGGGCCATCTATCTCGATGAGGGCAGCTCGCACATCGTGGTGGAGAACAATGTCTGCTACCAGACCAGCGAGAATCTCTTCAATCTGCACTACGGCCGCGAGAACATCGTTCGCAACAACATCTTCGCTTTTGGCGGCGATGGACTTGCGAGCTGCGGCCGCATCGAGGCGCATGTCGGCTACACGTTCGAACGCAACATCCTGGTCAGCGACGGGCGACCGCTTTTCCTGGCCGCGTTTGGCCCTGGTTCGCGTCAGGTTGTCAGCGATCTGAATGTTTTGTGGGATGTATCGGGTCGGGAACCGATCGCGAACTACACGGGATTCTACCGGCCGAGTGGGGACACGCTGCCGCTATCAGCCTGGCGCGCGCTGGGCCATGATCGGCATTCGGTGGTGGCCGATCCGAAGTTTGGGGATGTCGCGCACGGGGACTTCACCCTCGCCCCCGACTCTCCGGCCTTTGCGCAGGGATTCAAGCCGATCGAGATGTCCGATGTTGGGCCGCGCCCGCGCGGCAGAAGGGAAGCGACA
>CAZWQJ010000417.1:0-2899 GCA_964635825.1 uncultured Victivallales bacterium
TCTACCGCCGTTCGCCGGAGTGGCGCGAGCGGCAGGTCGCGCGCATCATGCGCGAAGGCCTCGCCCGCTTCAACCATGACGTCACGGCAGCGCGCTACTTCGAGGTGTACGAGGAGATGCTGCAGCGCCCGATCCTGCCCATCGACTTCGACCCGGCGCCGGTGCCGGTGTCGTTGCCATGACGGGGTAGAGCGGGATGAAGATGATCACACTGAATCTCGCAGGCAAGTGGACGCTCACTTCCGGGGACGGGCGCCATGCCCTTCCGGCACAGGTCCCGGGCGACAACATCAGCGCCCTTCTCGCCGCCCGCCGAATTCAGGATCCCTATGGCGCCGACAACGAGCGCCGTTTGCAGTGGATCGGACGGACCGATTGGGCCTACGAGCGGGAGTTTGCCGTGACGGAGGCCTTCCTCGCCGAGCGATCGGCCTTCTTGAACTGTGACGGTCTCGACACGTTGGCGACCATTGTCATCAATGGCCGGCGCGTGGCGCGCTCGGAGAACATGTTTGTCCGTTTGCGGGTCGACGTGAAGCGTGTTCTGCGACTTGGAGCGAACACGATTCGCATCGAGTTCAGGTCGCCCGAAAATGCCGCCGCTGCGGAAGCAGGCCGCTTACCCTACCCAGTCCCGCACACGCGCGCTCCGGTCCAGTCCGAGCACCGCAATCTCATTCGGAAGGTGCAATGTCATGCCGGTTGGGATTGGGGGCCGTGCCTGATGGTGTCGGGAATCAACGGCAGTATTTACCTCGGCGCCACCTCGCTCGGACGTATCGAGTATGTCACCACCACGCAGCATCACCGGCGCAACCGCGTGACCGTTGCCGTTGACGTGGAACTCACCTCACCGGCAGGTGGCCGCACGACCCTCGACGTCCAACTCGGCAGCGAACGGGTTCAGAAGCCGGTCACGCTCAAGCCCGGCCGCAACCGTGTCCACGCCTCCATCCGCCTCCTCAACCCGAAGCTCTGGTGGCCGAATGGGTACGGGGCACAGCCTCTCTATCCGCTGGTCATCCAGATGGCCGGCGACGAAGTGCGGACGCGGATTGGCCTGCGGACGCTCGAAGTCGTCCAGGTTGAAGACCAGCGCGGGCTTTCGATGACCTTCCGCGTGAACGGCGTCGACATCTTTGCGAAGGGGGCGAATTGGATTCCGTGCGACGCGCTGCCGCAACGCCAGACACGTGCCGCATTGGACGATCTCCTAACTAGCGCGAGGCAGGCGAACATGAACATGCTGCGCGTCTGGGGCGGCGGCCAATACGAGAGCGACGCCTTTTACGATCTCTGCGACGAGAAGGGGTTGCTCGTGTGGCATGACTTCATGTTCGCGTGCGCGCTGTACCCGGCGGCGCCGGCATTCCTGGCGAATGTCGGGCAGGAGGCCCGGCACCAGGTCAAACGGCTCCAGCATCATGCCTGCCTCGCCTTGTGGTGCGGCAACAACGAGAACGTCGGTGCGCTCAACTGGTTTGAGGCTTCCCGCAAGAATCGCGACCGGTATCTTGTCGACTACGACCGGCTCAACGAAGGCGTGCTCGGCGCGACCGTCGACGCGTGTGACCCGACGCGCACGTTCTGGCCGAGTTCGCCCTGCGGCGGGCGCGGCGATTACTCCGATTGCTGGCACGCCGACAACCGCGGCGACATGCATTACTGGAGCGTCTGGCACGAAGGCAAGTCGTTCGACGCCTACTACGCGGTTACGCCGCGTTTCTGTTCGGAGTTTGGCTACCAGTCGTTTCCGTCGCTGGAGACGATCCGGCAATACGCGCCGCGCGACCAGTTCAACGCCACCGCGCCGATCATGGAATGGCACCAGCGACACTCCGGCGGCAACTCGCGCATCATCGAGATGTTCAGCCGGTACTTCCGCATGCCGGAGGGTTTTGCCAATTTCGTGTACCTCAGCCAAGTTCAGCAGGCGCTCGCGATCAAGACCGCGGTCGAGCACTGGCGGCACTTGCGTCCCACCTGCATGGGCACGCTCTACTGGCAGCTCAACGACAACTGGCCGGTCTGCTCGTGGTCGTCGCTCGAATATGGAGGGAAGTGGAAGCTTCTCCATCACGCGGCGAGGAAATTCTATGCCCCCGTGCTGGTGTCGGCATTTCAGCGCGACGCAGGGACCCTTGAACTCTGGGTGACCAATGACCAGGTGACACCCGTCAAGGGGACCGTGGTGGCGGAGGTCCGCACCTTCGACGGCACGATCCGCCACAGACTGCGCCTTCCGGTTCGCGTCCCTGGGGGGAGCGCGAAGTTGATCAGGACGGTGAAGGTCGCGGACCTGGCTCCCGAACCGGCGAACGTCTTCCTTGAGCTCGCCTTCAAGGGTGCGACGAATACGCACTTCTTCACCGAGTACAAGCGGTGCGCGCTCGCGAAGCCGAAGATCCGCATGGACGTGTTGGATGGGCACCGCGTGAAGCTGCAGACGGATAAACCGGCCTTCTTCGTCATGTTGACTGCGGATGGCATCCCGGGCGAATTCGATGATAACGGCATCACGCTGCTCCCGGGACGGCCGCAGACGCTGCGCTTCAGGCCGAAGAGGGCCGTCACGGCGGCGGCCTTCCGGAAATCGCTCACGCTCCGGCATCTTCGTTCCGCCGGTGGCGATGGCGTCCGCGGTGGCTAGGGACGCGTTGCGCGGTAGAAGCGCGCGGGGGAGTCGGTGGCGTTGGTGACGGTGCTGGCGCCCACGCCCGTGCGGTTGGTCCAGGCGTCGGCCCACGGGCCCGCCACGGCGTGGGCGGTCTGGACCACGAGCGCGTTGGTGTCGGTCTTCCACAGACGCGTCTCGATGCCGCCGGCGGTGCCGGCGGCCATGTCCCACCAGAAATCGCTGCGTCGCGAGAAGGCGCCGGTGATGCGCTTGAAGTGTGCG
>CAZWQJ010000418.1:0-2519 GCA_964635825.1 uncultured Victivallales bacterium
GGGCGATCCAGGGCGTGGTCATGAGCGCCGCGACGGTGATGTTCATCACCTGCACGGTGTAATCGAAGCCGACCCGGGGCGCGAGCCGTTCGAGCACCTGCCGCAGCGAGTGCTCCGCGAGCTTGCCCGTGACGAAGTGGATGCGGTCGCGGGATTCGGTCACGGGAATTCGGGCCAGTGGCGGGCTGGTGTCGGGCTGGTGTCGGGGGAGGGGACGCACGCGCGGCGTTTCGTCGCTATTGTAGACGAGAAATCCCGGCCCCGATCCCCCCGTTGCCCCGCTGTCCCGATGCCCCCCGGTTCCATGATTCTCGAAGGCGTTGTCACCACCTGCGATGCTTCTGGCGGCATGCACCTTGCGCCGATGGGGCCGGAGGTGGCGGAGGCCGCGTGCCTGGGCGGGGCGATCGAGTCGCTCGTGCTCAAACCCTTCGAGACGAGCCAGACGGCGGCCAATCTCGCGCGGCTGCCCGAGGGGGTGTTTCATCTCACCGATGACTGCCTGCTCATCGCCCGGCTCGTGACGGGAAGGCTCGGCGCGCCGCCAGCCTGCCGGCCCGCCAAGGCGGTGCGGGGCTGGGTGCTCGAGGAGATGTGCCGGGCCTATGAGTTTCGCGTGGAATCGGCCGACCGGTCGCGGGAGCGTGGCCGGCTCGAGGCGCGGGTGGTGAAGGTGCACGAGGGGCGGCCGTTCGTGGGCTTCAACCGGGCGCGGCATGCGGTGGTGGAGGGGGCGATTCTCGTCACGCGGCTCCACCTGCTCGGGGCCGAAGAGGTGGCACGGCAGCTCCGCGACCTGCGGGTGCTCGTGGAGAAGACCGGCGGCGAGCGGGAGCACGAGGCCTTTCGGCTGCTCGAGGAGCGGGCTCGGTAGGGCAGGCTTCAGCCTGCCAGTAAGTAGGACAGGCTTAGCGCCTCTGTCTCTAACATCGTTGGAAGCGCCGCGGTCTGACTGAGGGGAGGAAGTGATTTGGGTTCTTCGGGAATTATCTGGTGATTGTTCGGCCTGAACGGGGCAGCCGGGGCCTTGGGTAGTGCGACCGCAGGGGGCGCGAGCTAAGGCTCGGCTGCCGCCCCCTGCTCGTTTAGCTCGCTCGCGGACACCCTCCCGGGTACCCAAGGGGCATGAAAGACTTCCAATTGTATCAGCAGATCCTGGGTTTGACGGCACCGTGGCGCGTGGAGGCCGTCACCCTGAAGGTGGCGGCGCGAGAAGTGGAAGTGCGGATCGGCTATGCCGACACGCTCTGGGGCTGCCCGGAGTGTCAGCAGCGCATGCACGTGCATGACTATGAGGAACGGCGCTGGCGCCATCTGGACAGTTGCCAGTTCCAGACGCTCATCGTGGCGCGGGTGCCGGTAGTGAAGTGTGCCACGCATGGGGCGCAAACGGTGGCCGTGCCCTGGGCCGAGCGCTACGCGCGGTTCACGCGGCTCTTCGAACGGCTGGCCATTGATGTGCTGCTGGAGTGCTCCATCCGTGGGGCCTGTGCGATCCTGGGGGTGAGCTGGGATGAAGCCGACGGGATCAAGCAACGGGCCGTGCAGCGGGGCCTGGCCCGGAAGCCGCCGGCGGTGATGGCGCGGCTGTGCGTCGATGAAAAAGGCATGGGCCGGGGGCAGGAGTACCTGACGATCGTGGCGCAGGTGAGCGCCGACCAGACGACGGTGGAATACGTGGAAGAGGGCCGGAACCAGGCGAGCTTGGACGCCTTTTGGGAGTCTTTGACGGCGGAGCAACTGGCGGGGGTGGAGGCCGTGGCGATGGACATGTGGGAGCCGTATGTGCACTCCACGCTGGTGCATCTGCCCGGTGCGGCGGGCAAGATCGTGCATGATCCCTTTCACCTGGTGAAATATCTCAATGAGGCGGTCAATGAAGTGCGGTTGGGCGAGCACCGGCGTTTGCAAGCCGCCGGAGATGACACCCTCAAGGGCACCCGGCAGTGGTGGCTCTACGGGTTTGAAAACGTCCCCGCCCAGCACGGGCCGCGGTTCGAGTTGATCCGCACGCTCAACCTGCAAACCGCGCGGGCGTGGGGGCTCAAAGAAGTGTTCCGCAGCTTTTGGCTCTGTGCGGATGTGCCCAGCGCCCGGAGTTACTTTGCGAAGTGGTATGGCTGGGCCATGCGCAGCCGACTGGAGCCGGTGAAGAAAGTGGCCCGCATGTGTCAGCGCCACCTGGCGAACCTCCTGACGTTCTTTGTCCACCGGCTCACCAACGGTCCCATCGAGGGACTCAACAACAAGATCCAGGGACTCATCAAAAAGGCCTATGGCTATCGGAACAAGGCCCGGTTCAAAGCCGACATCTTCTTTCACTTGGGCGGGTTAGACCTCTATCCGAGCCAATGAAATTCCACCAACACTTGCCTGTACAAGCTGATTTTCCGGAACCTGTGCTGCCCACGATGACAGCGTGTCGTTGGAAGAACCGGTTAGCGTCCAGGTACGCCTCAGCGTTCTCGTCCAAGGTGTAGAAACCCAAACTGAGCCGATGGTCGTTCTTTCCGCTGTGT
>CAZWQJ010000418.1:2529-2899 GCA_964635825.1 uncultured Victivallales bacterium
TTAGACCTCTATCCGAGCCAATGAAATTCCACCAACACTTGCCTGTACAAGCGAGAAAGGAGCGGCGGGAAAGATGGTCGTTCATATCGTTCTTGATTGAATCGTCCTTTAGCGGTTCGCGGTCTTGGCTTTTGTGTCGTCGAGAATCAGTTGATACCAATTGCTGACAATCTTGCGGCCATTGCGGTCGTGCTGCTCGCCGTTCCAGATGGCGAACGCGACCGGTACGGGTTTGCCGGCGACAAACTTCACGTCGTCGGTATCCTTGGATTTCAGGTCGCGGATGAAGACCACGTTCCAAAAGCCGTCATGCCAGACGTCTCTGCCCGCGACGTTCTGCTGCGCGTTGGGTTGCGATTTGAAAGAGCCG
>CAZWQJ010000419.1:0-2898 GCA_964635825.1 uncultured Victivallales bacterium
AACATGCGTCATTGACTGGACTCCGGTTACCAACGCCTATCCGCTGACCAAGCGCTCCGCCGCGGTGCTGCGCGATGGGTCGCTGCCGATGACGGGCGACCTCAACATGGGCGGACACTCGATCACCAACATCAGCACGGATAGCATCTTCATCGGCGACGTGCGACTTTCGGCGGCATCCGGGACGGTAGCGGTCAATGGGGCTGACGTGGCCCTGGCTTCGGACGTGGCCCTGGCTTCGGCTGTGCCGGCGGCCGGGTGGCGGAATGACGTGTACTGGTTGATCGGCATGGAGGAGCGTTACCAGGCCGTGGCGCAGACGCTTGTGACCACGAACCTCGACGTGGTGACGTACCGCGAGATCGCCGGGATCGGGCGCATCAATTGGCAGATCACACCGGAGGTGCTGCGGGGCTTCCCGGACGGGGCGTTTGGCTTCACGGTTTCCGGCACAGCCGGGAGCATCGACCAGGACGGGCTGCTGACGATGACGGAGGCGGGACTGGTTGATGTTACGGTGACGAACGGGGCCGCCAGCAAAACGGTTGCGGTAGACCTGTACTACTCTAGCCAGGGCGAAGAGCGGTCGGTTATCTACGCCGGCGTGGCGGGATCGGCGCGGGCGGCGGCCATTGCCGCAATCGACGGAAGGCTGGCCGGGGCGGGGAGTGCGGAGTATTGGCTGACCAATTCGCCGCCGAGTTCGTTCGCCCGCAACCCCGCATGTTGGGCCGCTGATGCCGACTTTTCTGGCGTGGTGGTCAGCACTGGCACGGGGGCGGCGTACTGGCACGGGACGCTGATTACAACGCAGCACGTCTTGCAGGCAAAGCACGCCTACAACGGGGTCGGGAGCGTGAAGCGGTTCCGGGGGCGGAGCGGCACCAATTACGTGCGGACGATCACGGCGATCTACACCGCCGGGGGCGACTTCACCATCGGCAAGCTATCCGCGCCGCTGCCGCCTGGGGATGTGAAGGTGTACCCGGTTATGCCGGCGAACTACGCGACCTACTTCCCGTCTGGATTCAACAGCATTCCCGCGATGATCTATAACCAGAACGGGCGGGCGGCGGTCTGCGTGATGATGCGGCCAGATTTCATCGGGCAACCCGGCTCGGAGTTGCGAAAGGATTATTGGGAACTGCCCTACGGCGGGGACTCGGGGCGTCCGTGCTTTCTTTGGATAGGCAACGAGCTGGCGCTGATGTTTCTGTTTTCGGCGGCGACCTCGGGCAACAACAGCCCGATCACGTACCGCGACCAGATGAACGCGTTGCTGGCGCCTGACGGCGCGGCGCTGACGACGGTGGATCTTTCCGGGTACACGGAGTTTTAAACGATGAAACTGGCAACTGGAAACTGGAAACTGGTGGCGGGACTGTCGGTCCTGTCGGGACTGTCGGTACTGGGGGGGCCGCTGGGAATCGAGCGGATGGAGGAGATCGAGGCGCAGGACACCGTGCTTGACGACGGGGAAGTGGTGGCCATCAAGACAACCAGTGACCCGGCCACGGTGCAGCTGCGCTACGGCGATGGGGAGACGGCCGGCGGGATCATCGTCGCGGACCCGTACAGCATCAAGGCGGCCTATCACCGGCCGCTGGCGCGGAGCGAGTACAGCATCATCCTTTCGGGGCGGGCGGTGGTGACGAATGGCGTCTATCGACTGTTGACGGTGGGGCCGGCGAACGCCTACGACGCGGCGAACGTGGGCGGAATGACAATCAGGCCGCGCAATACCGCAGCGAAGCTCTCGGCGATCAGCTACCTGCAGAGCGACTATGGCGCGTCGTTTGCGGAGACGGAATACCCGGCATTCGCCAGGGGCGCCACGAACATAACGCTTGCGGCGGCGCAGATGAAATCCTCGCCCATTGACGGCGGAACGGTGCGGTGCATCGTGAGCAATTTGACGGTTTACGGATGGGAAGGGACGCACCTGATCGGCAAGACAAACGACTGTCGCGGTACGATGCTGCTGGTGGCGGATGCGGCGGAGGACGACGAGGCGCTAAATTTGGGCACGCATAACCGGCTGCTGGCAAATCACCGGGGCGAAAACTGGAGCCTTTACGCGGCCACGCAGGCCGTGGACATGGCCTGGCAAAACGTCTGGCTGTCGCCCTACTGCCGGCTGACCGGGACAGCCAACGGGGCGGATCTGGCGATCACCAAGCCCAGCGGCGCGCTGGCGACAAACGCGGTCTCGATCCACTACGCGGGCCAGGCCTGCACGATTGTGGGCTACCAGTTGAGTGCGACGAACGTGACGTTTTGGGTGGAGAGCAGTATCACGATGACGAACGCGCCTGCGGTGCAAGCCTGCACAAATCTGACGGTGGGGACCTGGAACACACGAACGGCGACATCCACATGGCCGGCGACGAGCTGGCACCAGGCGGGATCTGGCAAGCGCTTCCCCGTCTGGACAATGACGACGGCCCGGACGGCGCCGTCTGAGTTCTTCCGCATCGTGGGCTATCCGTCGGCGGCGAACAACCATGTGACAATCAACCTGCCACTGCGCCCGGCGGCGGGGATCACTCTGGGTGGAGTGACCGTGACGAGTTGGGCGGAACTGAAGGCGGTACTGGAGGCACTACCATGAAACGGACCATAACTGCATCACTTCTCGCCGTGACCATGCTCGCTTTGGCGGGGTGCTCGCAACCGCTCCCGGCTGATGACGTTGGCGACACGGCAGAGCGGGAGGCGTTTGGAGAAGTTGAAGGGCCGGAACATGGCGTCATGCCAGACATGCCACGCGTGTGGGCCGTGCCGGGCGAGCCTGACCCGGCTGCGGCACCGTTGCAGGCGAGCCTATCATCTAGGCTTCAGAAGTGGTGGAAGGAGATATGGGCGAAGATCAAGGGCGACGATCCCGCCCCTACGCCA
>CAZWQJ010000420.1:0-2888 GCA_964635825.1 uncultured Victivallales bacterium
GCCGCTGGGCCGTGGCGTGGGGTGCGGCGGTGCTGCTGTGGTGCGTGTGGGGATATTGCCGTGACGGGAACGGATGGGGTCTGCTGTGGACGACGGCCATGCTGGCCGCAGGAGCGGCGGTATTGCCGCGGCCCTTTCCGGGAAACGCGCGCTGGCTGATCTGGACGTGGCTGGCCGTGACCGTGATCTGTCTCGCAGCCAACGTGGTGCGGGTGGCGGCGCCGGAGGAGGTCTGGAAGCAAAACTACGTGATGGACCGGACCGTCACGGCCGCCTATGCATTGGCCGCGAGCGCGATCTTTTTCCGGATGAGCGCTGTCGGCGTCACCCGAATCGTGGTCGGCGCATTGCCCATGATCATGCTGACGATCGGGCGGGACGGCGTGTTCGGCCGCCCCCCTGCCATCGTCGCGCACATCAGCATCTGGGTGTTTGTGGGGTTGGCGGCGGGACTCGAGCACGCGCGGCAAGCGGCGGAAACGAAAACGGGACGATTGCCTTTTGGCTGGCGGGAGCTGACGGTGCGGTGCGGCTGGCTGGCCGCGATGCTGGCCCTCGCGATCGGGTTGCGCATGCCGATCGAGCGCGTGGCGGTGGCCGCGCAGCGGCGGCTATTGGGGCTGGCCTATCAGACGCGGGGTGGACCGGCCCAGCAGCGGGCCACGGACCTGCCACTGTCGCGCGCGCTCCCCAGGGGGTTCAGCGGACGGATGCGGATCGTCCTGCTGCTCCAGGCCAAACAGGCGCCCGGCTATTTGCGTGAGAGCGTGTTCACGACCTACGCCGACGGTCGCTGGCTTGCGCCCAGTCCGGGCGGGCCGGTTCAACCCCGTGCCGGGGATGAGGGGCGCGCGGGCGAGGACTATCCGCTGGTGCCCGTTCCGGCCGGGGCCGTGGTGCATCCGGTGCGGGTAGAGGTGCTCTCGCCGCGGATGCTGGCAGCCTTCTGCCTGCCCGGCAATGCCGTGACGCTCGCGTTCGAAGGCGGTGGGGAGCCCCGTGGGGATGCCAACGGCATGCTGACCGTGGAGGGCGCATTACCCTTACAGTACGAGGCCGACGTCGTGACACGCGCGGATGCGCGCGCCTACCCGGCTCCGGATGGATTGAGCGATCCGGCCTATCTCGCGCTGCCGCCCGCGCTGGCGGGGGCGGTTTCTAATTGGACGCACGCATGCGCGGGGTTGTCGGAAGCGCCGACCGCGCGCGCGGCGGCGCGGGCGCTTGAGGATCATTTCGCCCGGACGTTCACGTATCGCACGGATGTTCTCCTGCAGGCGCAACCGGACCCGCTGGTGGACTTCATGGCGCGGCGCGAGGGATTCTGCGTGCACTTCGCCAGCGCCGCGGCGCTGATGCTCCGGTCGATCAGCATCCCGGCGCGCGTGGTGGGCGGGTATGCGTGCGACGAATGGGATCCCTGGCTGGGACGGTGGGTGGTGCGAGAGCGCGAGGCGCACGCCTGGGTGGAAGCGTGGGACCGCGATGCGGGACGGTGGATGCTGGTGGAGGCGACGCCGCCGGATGGGCGGCCAGCGGCCTATCCCAAGCCGGGACTGGTGCGCCGCGCTCGGGATCTCTGCATGGCCCTGTGGGATCGGATGATTGCCACGCTCAAGACGATGAACTTCCTAGCCGTGATCGCAGCAGGGGGGGCGTCGCTCTTCGACGTGGCGTGGCGGCTGTTCCGAGGTCCGGTAGGCTTTCTGCTGCTGATCGGCGGGCTGGCCACCATCTGGTTCCGGAGACGCTCGCGCCGCCGCCGGACGACGCACGAGTCCCTTCTGCGCGCAGCGCTGACCGATGCGATGCGCCGCATCGCGCGGCGCGCGGTCCGTGAGCATCTGCGCCGCCGCGAAGCCGAGGGCTGGGAGTCCTGGCTCGCGCGCATACAGCCCGCGCTGCCATCCGAGGCGTTTGCGGAATTGCGCGGCCAGGTGGAGGGCTACCAACGCCTGAGATATCGGGCGCGACTCGACCAGGCTGCGGCGGAAGCGTGGCTGACGCGCGCCGGCAAACCTGAACGTCTGCCGCCACCCCCAGTGGGCACATGATTTCACGCTCTGGACATTAACAAACTCGGGCTAGGCCAGCTCCGCCAGTCGCGATTCCGATGACCGGCGGATCTCGTCAAACAGGCTCCGGCCGTGCGTGTCAATCCCCACAACCGCTTCAAGCTCAGCGACCGTCCAGTCCCACATCGCCTCGGTCGCCCCGAATTCATCCAGAAAAAAAACCCGACGAACGGCGGTCACCCGTTTGGCCAGTAATGCCGCCGCGCCGCCGACGGCCTGCAGATAGACGCACCCGTGCGTGCGGCAGGCCTCGCGGGTCTTGTCGCCCATCCCCCCTTTGCCGAGGATCACGCGCACGCCGTGGCGCGCGATGATTCCAGCCATGTAGGGCTCTTCACGCGATGAGGTGGTCGGCCCGGCGGCCACCACCCGCCAGCCGCCGCCGTCCGCCGGAACCACGACCGGCCCGCAGTGGTAGATGGCCGCATCGCGCAGCGAGACCGGCGTCTCGCCGCCGCCGTGAAGAAAGGCGTGCAGCCGGTCGCGGCCGGTATAGATCGTCCCGGATAGCCTGACCGATTCGCCGGCCTTCAAGGCTCGTACCTGTTGCTCGTCAAACGGGCTTGTGAGCGTCCTGATAGCATCCATCCTTCATCCTCCGTCCCGCATCCGGTCCGCCGCCCAGCCCCTGAACCTGGCACGTCGAATCGTGCGGCTAGACGCAGCGGACCCGTGACCGGGAAACGTGGAATCAGCGTAGGGCAAACAAACGCGGACGTCGAGATTATTAGTGAGAGGCACTTGCAAAACCCCCTGGTCAGCCAAAGTGGCACGGGCATCTTGCCCGTGATTCATGGGCGGGACGCCCATGCC
>CAZWQJ010000421.1:0-2884 GCA_964635825.1 uncultured Victivallales bacterium
GCTAGATGCTTCGGTCTGGTTCATTCAAGAGCTTCGTAATCCGCTTTCGGAAACACCCACCCGTGTCAAGCAGCAGCGCCTCCACGGCGTAGAGTGAAGCTGCGGCCGGCCGCTTTCCAGACAGGCCACGTGCTGCCCGCTGAATTGCTCGGCCAGCGGCCCCTCGTTCACCAGGGTCTGCCCGGCCGCATCGGCGATGTCATTCCAACGTCCGCCGCACAGGTGATTGACCAGGCGCACATCCATGAAGATCAGCTTGTGGGACTGCGCACAAGCCGAATGTCGCCATTCTCGCCTTTCCCCGGTTTTCAGTGAGTTTTCATTGCCTTTTCAGGGCCGGCTTCCGTGCGCCCCCTTCTGCTACCTGCCAGGCTCATCCCGTGATCGCGAAGGTCTTGAGCGAACCGGATGGCGAGGGCTGAAACATGACGACACTGGAAGAGTTGATGCAGGCCGCGCTGGCGGCGGCGCCGGAACGGAAGGTCATGGCACTGAGGGTTCTGCGGGGTGAGCTGGCGGAGTCGTCCACGCGACCGGGGACGGGACCGCTGCTCATGGGGATGAGCGCCTCGGCAAAGTTCCTCGGCGTGAGCCGGGCGACGCTGTGGCGGATGGTCCGGGCAGGGCGTCTGGAGAAGGTCGAGTTGTACCGGGGGAGCTTCCGGATCAGGCGGTCGGACCTGGAGGCAATCGGGAACGATGACGAAACAGGGAAACCATGAAGGAGCTTCTGACAGCAAGCAGGATGGCGGCGTTGCTCGGGTGCATGCGGAAACATTTCTGGAGGTACGAGCTCGGGTTGCACGTGCTGGTGGATGCGTTCGCGCTGCGGTTCGGGTCGGCCTGGCATGCGGCGATGGAGGCGCGTTGGCAAGGCGCGGCGCTGGATGCGGCGCTGGCGGCGGCCGTCGAGGGGCGCTCGTTCGACGAAGTTGACCTGGCGACGCTTGGCGGCCTGCTGGCCGGGTACTACCGGCGGTACGGGGAAGACGTGGTGAAGGAATTGCACCCGGAGGTGGAGTTCCGACACCCGATCGAGGGGTCCCGCACGTTCGACAGCGGCGGGAAGATCGACGGCCTCGGCGTTCTGCGTGACGGGCGGCTGGCGCTGGTTGAACACAAGACGACGAGTGAGAGCGTGGACTCCGCTTCGGACTACTGGCTGCGTCTCCGCCTGAATCAGCAAGTCATGCAGTACGTGGTCGCGGCCCGGGCGCTGGGCTGGGACGTCCAGATGATCCTCTACGACGTGACGCGGAAGCCGTCGATCCGGCCGCGGCAGGGCGAGACGCCCGCCGCGTATGGGGAGCGCCTGGCGGCGGACGCCCAGGCGCGGCCGGAGTTCTACTTCGCGCGGCGCGAGGTCCCCGTACTCGATCAGGACCTGGAGGAGTTCAAGGTCCAGCGATACGAGCTTTCGAAGTTGATCCTCTCTTTGCGCCAGGCGGAGCGGCGCACACGGCTGCGGGAGCAGGCGTGGCCGCGCAACGTCTCCGGGATGAACTGCCAGGGGTGTGAGTTCGCGGGGTTCTGTCTGCAAGGGGTGCATGTGGATGCGGAGCGGCCACCGGCCGGTTTCCGCGTGGGGCCGGTGCACGCGGAACTGGCCCAGCACCAGAGCCCCGCGCCGGCGGGGCACGGTGCCGGGCAAGGCGTGCCGGGGGTGAAGGCGTGAACATGCGCCACGCATTTCGTGAGGAAAGCCGCGCGGTGATCTCGCCTCGTCTGCGGCGTTGTCGCGGGACGGCGCGGACCAGGAGTCCAGCGCCGCCCGCTCCGCCTTGCAGCCAAGGCAAGCTGACCGCGCGTTTCCCTCATCCCGCCAGAGCGGGAAGCGAAATGCGTGTCACGGCTGCCCCATCGTGCGGGGCGCGCGATGGAATCGGAAGGGAGCGGTCATGAGTGGGCGGGAACGCTCGGATTGGACGTGCTCGACGTGTGCGTGGTGGTGGGAACGCGGTGAGCGGTGTTTCTGCAAGAAGCCTGAGGACCGTGAGGATGTCGAAGGCGAATGCAGGCGTTTTCCGCCAGCTCCCGCACCGAGCGGGAGGGACTGGCCGAAGACGGATTGGCTCGATGGCTGTGGGGAGTGGAAACACGAGAAGGAGGCGTAGATGAGTGAGACGAAACCAGCGTATGGGAGCCGTCCCCCGGTGAGGCGGACGGAGACGCCAGCGGCGCCTGTCGCGCCGGCAGGCGCGCGGCGCGTGGCATTCGGTGCCGTGCATGCGAACGCGGGGCACCGGGTGGTGCTGTTCGGGCCTGGTGGCATCGGGAAAACGACGCTGGCCACGCAGGCGACCGGGCCGGCGGCGTTCTTCGATCTGGACGACAGCCTTTCGCGGCTGCGCGCCATGCTGGGTGAAGGGATCGGGAACCTGCGGCCGGTGGATGGCATCGAGACCTGGGCCGACCTGCGCGCCGCGCTGCAGGCCGACGGCTGGGATGGGATCGCAACGATCGTCATCGACAGCCTGACGAAGGCCGAGGAACTGGCGGTTGCCCACACGCTGGCGAATGTGCCGCACGAGAAGGGCCATCGCGTGCAGCGCCTGGAAGACTACGGGTACGGCAAGGGCTACCAGCACGTCTTCGACACCTTCCTCCCCCTCCTGGCCGACCTGGACCGGCACTGCCGGGCCGGGCGGCATGTGATCCTGATCTGTCACGACTGCACGTCGACGGTGCCGAATCCGGCCGGCGAGGACTGGCTGCGGTACGAGCCGCGGTTGCAGTCGCCGAACTCGGGGCGGGCAAGCATCCGGCTGCGCGTGCGCGAGTGGGCCGATCACGTGTTGTTCCTCGGGTACGACGTGGATGTGAGCGATGACGGCAAGGGGCGCGGGGTCGGCACGCGAACGCTGTACCCGGCGGAGCTGCCGCA
>CAZWQJ010000422.1:0-2875 GCA_964635825.1 uncultured Victivallales bacterium
CCAGCAAGGCGAAGATCTCCAGCAGATGGTGCATCCCCTTGTGCGGAACGAGGTGGCCGACGGCTCCGATCACCGGGTCACAGGGTCCAACTCCAAGTTCCGCCGCCAGCGTCGCGCTGCGTTCCGCCGGAATGCAGAGGGTCGCGTCCACGCCGTTGCAGATTACGCGAACCTTCTCCCGCGGCACTCCTGCGGCTTCCAGCGCACGGCCTGCCGTATGCGACACGGCCAGGTAAGTGTGCACCCAGGGCTGCTGGACCGCCAGGTAGGCCCGGCCGGCGCGGCCCAGTTCGCCGAAACGAATTCCCCGCACGATGCAAACCGCGGGGCATCGAGCCCAGCGTCCGGCCCGGGGCGCAAACAACAGGTTCTCGCCATTCACGCAGATGACGTCGGCGCGAATGCGCCGTGCCAGACGGCCAATTCGAGCGGCGGTACGCCAGGCGCGCGCGGCTTGCCGCAGGATGATCGCCAAGTTCCTGGTGCGGCGCGTGAGCGCCAGGTCAGGGAACACGTGGAGAGCGCAGCCGGCTTCCTCCAGGCGCGCCGCCCGGTCATCCTGTGCCGGAACCACGACGTGCACCGTGTGTCCGCGCAACAGGGCCTCGTTCGCAATGTGGGAGGCGCCCACATTGGGCCCGATCGGACCGGACCATGGATTGACGAGCAACAAGGTCAAGTCAGGCATCGACGGCGGCCTCCTCCGCGTGCGGCTGAGGGCATCGAGGACCGCCGGTCGGCGACCGTCGCGTGCTGCGCAACGGAATACGGGCGCCGTAGACCGCATCGTAGTGGGCGGGGAAGAAGCGCGCCCGCCCGCCACCCGGATGGAAGGTGATCTCGCCGAAAGTGATGCGGCACTCCGCCGTCACGTTCAAGTCGATCCGCGCGAAATCGAATTCCGCTGAGAGACACGCGGCCAAGCGCAGCATGTCTGCGAGGCAGGCCGGTCGCTCCAAGGGTATGGGATTCGGAGCGTTGAAGACGCCGAAGGGGCAGGGAATCCAGTCGCGGTCGAACAAGCGATAGGTCCGGCGCTTGTCTTCCCGCCAGGAGGTCTGGATGAACTCCGGCCGGCCGTCAAAGCACCAGAACTTGTACTCCTGAACCGACTCGAGCGGCGCCAGCAACTCCTCGGCGAACACCTTGACCGCCACTCCGTCGTAAATGCACTCGTAGCTGTGCGAGAGCGTGCTGTACGGCTGTGAAACCCACCGCGAACAGGCAGCGGCGAGGGACCGATCCGAGACGCGGGAGGCGTCGCGTACCAGCAAGTTCATTCCGCTGCCCGTATTGCACTTGAGGGCAAAGGCCGTCGGCAAATCGCACAGGCGCACGTCGGACGGCGCGTCGAAGACCCGCAGGATGCGCGTGAGGTACTGAGCACCCACGCGCTCCGCCACAAATTCACGAACCGCCAGTTTGTCCACCAGATGGGGATGCGCAAAGGGCACTTCGTGCAGCTTGCGGCAGGAGATCTTCTCATTGAATGTCCGCGGCGCCCGCAGATTGGGCCAATACCCCAGGCGCATCCGGAAGGTCAGCGCCTCGAAGACCTCCCGGGGGAGGAGGCGCTTCAACCACGGCCGCGCCACGGCCTCCGTACAGCCGAGCACGCGTATTCGATGGCGGTCAGCGATCATGTCAGTATTGCCGGTTGTCGAGGCCCAATCCACGATACCGCCTCATCAACCGGCTGTCCATGTTGATCAGATTGCGGTACACGAACGAATATACGCGCGTCAGCCAATGGACCAGCACGGAGCGCTGCGACCAGTACTGACGCCGGTTGCGAAGGCCTTCCGGAGCCATCTCGCCCTTACGGCTTTGCGAGAGCTGCGCCGGGAGCAACCGGAACCCCCCCACCGTCTTTTTCGTATACTTGTGGAAGCGAAAGCCCTTAACCGATGCGCGGAAGAAGAAATCGTAATCCGCCGAGAACCGGTACTGCGTATCGAACCCGTCAAGCCGGTCGAACACTTCCCTGCGGAATAATGTTCCCTGCTGAAAGACCGCGCAGTAGATTTGCAGCATGCAGCGGACCCGGGCGGGACTGGCGCTGCGCCAGTAGAACAGGAACCGGTTGTACTGATCGATCAGATCGATGTTGCCGTAGAGAATATCCCCCGACTCCGAGAAGCCGCCGAGCATGTCACGCAGCGCATCGGCATAGACCACGTCGTCTCCATTGAGGTAGGTAAGCCACGGGCGATCGGATGCCCTGACACCTGCGTTGATCGCCTCGTACATATTGCCTCGCGGATGACTCAGAATCCGTGCCCCGGCAGCTTTCGCCAGCTCAACCGTTCCGTCGGTGGAACCGCTGTCCACGACAATGTGCTCGGCCCCCTCGTCGAGCAGGGGTCGAATCGAGTCGAGCGCAGCCTGCATCGTTGAGGCGCAATTGAGGGTCGGCGTAATGATGGTGAGCCGTTTCACGGTCTTCCTTTGCCGCCGGTCGGGTCGAGTGTCGATTCAAGCCGGCGGATGAACCGGGCGGGATTTCCCGCCCAGACTTCAAACGGCGGCACATCCTTGGTCACCACGCTTCCAGCCCCCACGACGGCCCCTTCGCCCACCGTCACGCCTTTCAGGATAATCGAGTGCCCCCCAATGAAAGCATGGGGACCGATGCTCACGGGGGCGGTCCGGACATTGCGACGGCGGGGATGCCGGTCCTCAGGCAGCAACTCGTGGAAGTCCGTGTCATAGACGGCGCATCCCCCGCCAATCAGCGTGTGGTGACGAATCGCAATCTCGTTGGCGGCGTATAGCGTTGTATTGGATACCTGCACGCAGTCTTCCATGATGAGCTTGCCACCCGGGGCGGTGTGCAGGCAAAGCGGCCGGCCGCCTCCCACCGCGTTGAGGGTGT
>CAZWQJ010000423.1:0-2870 GCA_964635825.1 uncultured Victivallales bacterium
CGCACAATGGAGGTTGACCTGGACCGTCCGGTTTATGACCCAGGCAAGGGTGGACCCTCCCAACCTGTCTACGATGTGGACCCCTTCGCCGAGGAAGTGGTTGAGACGAAAATGCCGGTAGGCGTAATGGAAGAACTCGTTGCCCGGTTGTTGAGTCTTCCCCAGGAGTTGCGTGACGTGGTGTGCTGGCGGTTTACGGGGTTGACGTATCCGGAGATTGCACGGGTACAACGGATCACTACTGCCGGCGCCGAAGCTCGGCACGAGCGGGCGATGCGTTTGTTCCCGGAACTGCGCGAGTTGTTCATCGTGAAGACGGCACGGCAAAAGATGCGGGAGACACCGAAAACGGTGTCTGGTTGCAGTTCGTAAGGTGGGAGTGCGCGTCGGTAACAGGGGTATCCATTGCCGAATGTGCCTTTTTTGGAGAGGGTTTCAGGGCGTAGTCACTGAAAACCAATGTGGCGGGTTTTACGCCTAACACCTTGTGAGGTGGCATGTTGCGATTGATTACGAGGGGATTTTGTTCAGGTAAAAGCAGGCGGGGGGCCCCCACGGGGGGCCAGGATATGGGGGAGAGGGCTGAAGTAGGGGAAGACGGAAGAGACGTAAAGCCGGGCCGGGTGCGCCCGATGGCGACCCGACCCGGCGAAGCCGGATCACGCAAAAGCCAGCATCATTTGCTGGTGAGAAGTTGATCGAGTTTCTTCGATGCTGACCTGACTGTGCTGCGGAGCGATTCGATTTCGGATGGAGTCAAGGTTTCGGAACGAGAGGAGATAGCGTGCCTGACAGTTGGTGAGTTCTTCCGGCGCCTGGGCGATGTGGTGCTGGCGCAAGAACTGGGTGAAGTTTGAGATGCCGAATTTGGTTTCGAGGCCATGAAGCGTTTCCTCCGTGAGAGTGATTTCGAGCGATGATCCCGTGATGATGTTGAAACTTCCGGCCAGTGCGGCGAAGGCCACAACCCGCGCGCCGTGCGATTCCAGAAAGAGGCGCAACGCCTGAATCGTGGATCCGCTGGTGATGACATCATCAACGACGATGTAATCCTGACCGGGGATGACTATGCCATCAAATTCGGGCCGATTCAAGAGCCGGTGCATGGCGTCCGAATCCGTGTGGTGGGTCTTGTTGATCTGCACGATTTCGGTTTCAACCCGAAGACCGCCGACCGATCCCGCGAACTTCGCGAACGCGAGCGGGAGCATGTTGATGCCTGTGCGTTCGATCGCGAGGACCGGGCAGATGATCGCGCCGGGGTGCTCTGACGCAAGCCGGGTGATGCGCTCCTGCCGGGTGAGTTCGCGCACAACCGCGAAAGCCGCGATTGGATCGCCAGCTTTTGCCGCGGTGAACTGCGGGTGCCGCCGCAAGGCGGCAATGCTTGTGTGCGACAGCACATCATTGACGTGCTTCACGGTGGATACCTGAGCCTTCATTTGATTGAGATGCCTGACTGTGACTCCGCTGTTCATGTGCCCCTGTTCCTTTCTGTTTGCTGGTGTTTTCATTTTCTTGACCTGCCCCCCGTTCGGTGACCCTCGCCTTCGCCAGCGACTGAGGCGAGGGCACCGGATGGGGAGGTAGGTCAGAAAACACCAGGAAAGGAACACGGGCACGGTGACCGAAGACATGGCGCGGCGAGAAGCGAAAGGCGTGACCCCGACATCAGAGATCGCCTTGGATCACTGTGGGGGCGAAGCAGCGCCGTAGGCGCTGGCGCGACTTTCGCCGCCGGGACGTGGCGGAGGTCAGAAGAACGGAGGCGACAGACAGGCTACCTATTTGTTTTTGGGTTGCCCGGTTGTTTCGGGCCTTTTACGGAGCGCGAAGCGCGTTCCCAAGGGGAGCCCCCGCACCTGAGTGCCTCGCACGGTGTGGGGCGTCGAGGACACAACGGAGTCGCTATTTCTGTTCGCAGTGTTTCTCTTTTGCACGCGGGATGGAGGCACATCATTGGGGACCACCGTTGGCCGTGATGATGAGGCTTCTTTGCCGGCCGCCGGCTTTTACGCGCGCTCCCAAAGGAGGGTCCGGGGGAACACCCGGCCTTGTTTTGAAGGCGCTCTTACGCGCGAGGCCGGCGCGCCGATCCAAAACGGACGCGCCCCACCCCCTGGGGGGTGGTGGCGCAAGGGGGAATGCTTGGGGTCAAGTGAGCGGAGCGAACACCTTCGAGGGCTGGCACCGTGCGAGGACCTGAACGGCCGCAGCCGGTGCCGGACCGACGGACGCGCCCGGTCCATTGGGGGCCGTGGCGCAAGGGGGGCAAAGCGGCGGAGTGGCATCCGGCAACCCGAAGGGCGGCGGGGCGCGGCCGGCGTGGGACTGGGACCCGCGCCGATCAGACGCGCCGGAGAAAGCCGCCGGGCTGGTGCCCCCTGCGGTGTTCCCCCTTTGGCCGAGTTCAATTTTGAAAGGGGGGATCAGGAAAGGGGGATTCCAAAGGGGGAAAACTGAGGGGGGAAACGGCCTTGTCGGGGCCGCCCGCCGCGTCGAGAGGGAGCGTAGCGACCGTTCTTCGAGTGAGGCCGCCCCGGCCGAACACCGCTTGTAGCGGAGCGGCTGATGGGTGGGTTTTGATAAAAGTAGAGCGACCCCTGGGGGAGCGGTCTGAGTGGCAGTGCGGGGGATCGCGGGCGGCGCAGCCGAACGCGATGCCCTGCTCTGCCGGTGGGTATCTGCGGACAGGGTATGTGACGGCGGTTCACGTAGGGAACCGCTGGCGCATTCCCTGGCCGTCGGGTGATGCGGATGGGTGTCCTTGAAAGAAGTGTCGCGACCCCTGGGGGAGCGACTCTCGCGAGTGGAACAGGGAGTTGCCCCGCCTCCTGGCGGGGTTTGCCGGGAGCGAGACGGGCAGAGCC
>CAZWQJ010000424.1:0-2870 GCA_964635825.1 uncultured Victivallales bacterium
TCCTTCACCGGCCAGGTCACCGACGCCACCCGGTCGTGCACATAAACCTGCACCGTCTCGATGCCCTCGCGCCCCCCCGTGTTGGTCACATCCACCGAGACCGTGACGGTATCCTCCACCCGGCAACGCGGAAGATCGACCCGCGCGTTGGCAAAGGCGAAGGTCGTGTAGCTGAGTCCAAACCCAAATGCGAATAGGGACTCCGCGCTCGGTAGATCCACATACATGCCCGCGTGCCAACCCGGGATCTGGTTGTAGTACACCGGCTGCTGCCCCACGTGATACGGAAACGAGATCGGCAACTTGCCGACGGGGTTGCAGTCGCCGAACAGGACCGCCGCCACCGCATCGCCGCCTGCTTCCCCAGGATTGAACGCCTCCACAATCGCATCCGCATTGGCCGCCACCCACGGAATCGAAAGAGGCTTGCTGTTGATCAGCACCACCACGAGGCGCGTGCCCGTGGCGCGAACCGCCTCCAACAGCGCCTGCTGCCCCCCGCCAAGATCGAGACTCGCGCGATCCTTGCACTCGCCGGCCTGCTTCAGCACATCGCCCACCACCACCACCGCCACATCCGCATCGAGCGCCAGCGCGGCCGCCTCATGCACACCGTCCGTCGCCGGATCGATCGCATCGGCACCGTGGCTGTAGACCACATCACAATCGGCCGGGGCGCGGCGCCGAATTCCCGCCAGCACCGTCGTCACGTGGTCGTCTGTGTGCATCACGCCCATCTCGTTCACTTGCTCGGTGTTGTACGACCAATCGCCCAACTGCGACGGAATGCAGTCCGCGTTCGGCCCCAGCACCGCGATGCGCCGCAGCCCCGGCTTCAGCGGCAGCGTGCCCCTCGCGTTCTTCAACAGCACCAGCGACGCACAGGCCGCCTCGAACGCCAACCGCCGATCCTCGGGCAGCCCCAACCGCGCCGTCCCCGCCGCCAGATCCGGCATCCGCCGCTCGTCGAACAGCCCCAACCGGAACTTCACCGTCAAGATGCGCCGGCAGGCCGCATCGATCGCCGCCGGCAGCACCAGCCCGCGCGCCACCGCCTCGCGGCACGCGTCCGGAAACTCGGGCGTATTCATGATCATGTCGTTGCCGGCATTCACGGCCACCGCCGCCGACTCCACCGCATCCGCACACACCATCTGCAGCTTGTACAGCTTGCCGACGTTGTCCCAATCCGTGACGACAAACCCCTCGAAGCCCCACTCCTGCTTCAGGCGCTCGGTCAACAGCCAGTGGCTGGCCGTGCAGGGTACGCCGTCGATCGCCTGGTAACCCGTCATGAAGGTGGCACATCCGGAACGCGCCACCGACTCGAACGGCGGCAGAAAAAACGCCTCCAGCTTGCGGCGCGACAGGTCCGCCTCCGTGCTATCTCTCCCACCCTGCGTTTCGCTGTAGCCGGCATAGTGCTTGGCGCAGGCGAGAATGCGATCGGGCTGCGTGTAATCGTCGCCTTGGTAGCCATGGATCAGGGCGCGCGCCAGCACCCCGATCAGGTGCGGATCCTCACCAAAGGTCTCGTTGACACGCCCCCAGCGCAGATCGCGCGCGATGCACAGCACCGGCGAAAACGTCCACTGAATCCCCGTGGCCACCACATCCTTGGCCGTCACCCGCCCCACCGCCTCCAACAGCTCCGGATTCCAGGACGCCGCCAGCGCAAGCTGCGTGGGGTACACCGTCGCCGCCGGCCAGAACGCGTGCCCGTGAATCGCGTCGATGCCGAAAATCAGGGGGATCCCCAGCCGCGACTCCGCGGCCACCTGCTGCAGCCGCGGAATGGGGTCCCCGATGAGATGCAAAAATGACCCCACATGCTTTTCGCGGATCCACTTCTCGTTGTCGCCCGCGCGCCCGTTCATCTGCGTCATCTGCCCGATCTTCTCCTCGAGCGTCATGCGCGCCAGCAAATCCTCCACGCGCGCGGGAACCGGAAGGGTGGCGTCCTGGTAGGGAAACGATGCGGTCGGCATGCAGGCATTACCTCGGTTGAAAATCCACAATTCAACCGCGAAAACTAGCACACCGCGGGGCGCTGCACCAGTTCCGGCGGAAGGTATGCCCGATTGCCCAATGGCGATCAATTGCATTCTTATGTGTTCTATCGTACTCTATCGCTGTCGGCTGGAACTGGAGGAGGTGTTGATGTCCAAGACGGTAACACTGCGACTTGACGATCCTGTCTATCGGCTGTTCAAGGATGTGGCTGATCGAGAAAACAGGCCGATCTCGAATTTCATCGAGACCGCCGTCATGCGCTTCGTGCGCGAGCACGAGACCATGGATGAATTCGAGATGGCCGAGATCCGGGATAACGCCGCCCTCAACCAGAGCCTGAAGCGGGGACACCAGGATGCCAAGCGCCGGCGTGGAACGTTCGCCTGAGTTCAGGATCTTCGAGACGGACGAGTTCAAGAAGACACTGGCGCGCTTGGGCCCTCCCCGTTTCCTGCCGCGAAAGCTTCGGAGCTACGTGTACCCGCAGTTGCGTGAGGGCCCGTTCTTCGGCCCCAACATCCGCAAGCTGCGCGGGTATGTGCCGGAGACCTGGCGATACCGGATTGGCCCCTACCGACTCTTCTACTCGGTCGACAAGGATGAGCGGATCGTCTTCCTGTTGACGGTTGATGATCGGAAGGACACATACCGATGATCGGCCAACAACCATAGGCCGGAGAGGAATCCCCCCATGAAGTACCGCATCCTCGGCAAAACCAGTCTGCGCGTCTCGGTCATCGGCATCGGCACCTGGCAGCTCGGCGGGGAGTGGGGACGCACCTACTCGCCTGCGGACGCCACGGCCATCCTCGACGAAGCGCAGCACCAGGGCATCAATCTGATCGACACCGCCGAGT
>CAZWQJ010000425.1:0-2851 GCA_964635825.1 uncultured Victivallales bacterium
GGAGGGTCGGCGGCTCGCCGACCGTGTTTACGAATCAACGAGCTAATCGCTCACCACACTAGCGCGCCAGGCCTTGCAACAAGCGTTCCTGAATGCGGGCTGGGGCGTACTCGGTTTGGACATAGTGGCGGCCGGCATTGCCGAGGGTGCGTCGGATTTCGGGTTTTTCCAGCAGGAGCAGGAGTTCCTCTTCGAATTCCGGGTAGTTGCGAAACCATAGCCCGCCGTGTGACATGCGGCATTGGTGGGTGAGGACGGCGCCGCGCGCATGGACGAGGGCCGGTGTGCCGGCCAGCCAGGATTCCAGGAGGACGATACCAAAGCTCTCATTCACGGAGGGGTGGCAGAAGGCGATGGCGCCGGCCATGGCTTCATGTTTGTCCTCTTCGCTGACGAAGCCGAGGTCGTGGATGTGCGGGGCCAGGGTGGCGGGAGGATGGATGGGGCCGCTGCCGGTGAGGACGAGGGCGATATCCTTGCGGGTGCGCTGGCGGAAGGTGTCGAGGTAATCCAGCAGGAGCGGGGTTCCCTTGAGCGGTTCGCGCCGACCGGAGTAGAGGACGTAGGGGGTGTGGATGCCGTGGCGGCGGGCCCAGTCGCCGCCCTGAACGGTGAACGGGGGGAGGCCCATGCCGACGACGGGCATCGCCTGCATGGCGGGGCCGAAAAGGCGGGCGGCGAGATCGCGCTCGGGGGCGGAGTTGAAAAGGATAGCGCGGGCGGACTCGAACATCTCGCGAAAGACGGTGAGGTAGGCGAATGCTTCGTCGTGCAGGCAGGGGACGAGGACGGTGCGGTCGGGGTGGATGGCGGCGGCGGTGTGGATGAGGCCGAAGAGATAGGGCCCCATGACGATGCGGTCATAGCGGGTGCCATCCTGGCGGAGGTGGTCGCAGAGCGCGGTGCTATTCACGTTGTGGCGGATCCAGTCGCGCTCCTCGTCGAGGGTCACGGGCCGCCCGCGGCAGATGCGATCCTGGACGAGGAGGAAGCGCTCGAGGTCGCGGTTGCCGTCGACGGGGAAGCGCCGGACGCGGATGCCATCGACGACGGACTCGCCGGCGGGGAGTTCGTTATCCCAGGTGAAGTGATTGCGGGCGCAGGTGGCGAGGAAGGTGACGTCGAGGCCGGCGGCGATGGCGTACTGGGCGAGGGTTTTGAGAAGGGTTTCGGCACCGCCGACGGTGGACCCCTCGGCGAAGCGCGGCGAGAGGAACGCGATGGAGCGCGGGGCGGTCATAAGTAATCCACGGGCGAAAAGGGACGCGTAGAGGAATGGAAGTGGAAACCGCAGATGGACGCTGATGGACGCTGATGGAAAGTGGAAGAGAAGGGGATCACCACGCCGCATCCATCCGTGCTCATCAACGGTTCAGCTCCGTTTCTCGATGCGGGCGATGCGGTCTTCGAGTTCGCGCAGGCGGTCGCGGGTGCGCTGGTCGGCGGTTTCGACGGCGGAGAGCAGGAGCCCATTGACGAGATTCTGCTGGGACCAGAGGCGGTAGGTGTAGAACTTGAGGAGTTTCCAGATCGTGCGCTTCAGCAGGACCAGGAGTGAGCTGAAGCGGGCGCGCCGTTCGATGATCTCGAAATCGCCGATGTCAACGAAGACCGCATCGCGCAGGCAATCGATATAGAATTGGAGGAACTCCTCCTCGCTTTGGAGGTTCTGGAGGTTGGTGCGCTCGGCGCGGGCGATGCGCACATCGGTGTAGCGACCCGCGCGCATCTTGTCGGCGACCGAGGCGCGCAGTTCGGCGACGAGCGTGTCGACGTTGATGCCGTCGGCGCCGATGGAGAAGACGGGTTGCGAGGTGGTAGCCATGGCGATGGAGAGTAGTACGGCGGTGCGGGCAAGCCAAGCGGAAAGGCGGGGGGCGGTCCGCGCTTGACCGTCCCATGGAGGATCGGCATCATGTTGGCCTTGTCTCGCGCGGGTGTTGCTTAGTGGTAAAGCTCCAGCCTTCCAAGCTGGTCACGCGGGTTCGATTCCCGCCACCCGCTCCAATGCCGTCTGCTGGTACAGATACTTCTGGAACCCGGCGAAGGCCCGGTTGATCTCGTCCGGGCGCCCGCCGAGGTCGGCGACGGCATCCGCCAGGGAGTTGTGGTATTTCAGCAGGAGCAGCGGCGTCAGCTTCTCCGGATCCAGTTCTTCCACGCCCACCGTGACGTAATGCTGGAGGACAAAATCGAGGAATGCCTGTTGTTTGGCGCAGAAACGGGTATTGATGTGGACGCGCGCATTGGCCGCCCGGACTTCCCGTGTGATGGGGGGCAACGCGTAGGCGACATGCGCCAGCACGTCAAAGAGGTCGCTCTTCTCGGCGTCGATGATCTTCTGCATCTCGCCCAGTTGCTCGTGGCCGAAGCCCTTGTCGGCCAGGCCTTGCAGGAGTTTTCTCCGCGTATCCGGGGCGCTCCAGATGGCCCGCAGTTCCGCCTCGTCCTTGAAGAACTCCGGCAGCCTGCCGAACAGCATTTCCATGAACTGTAGCGAGGAAATGGGTGTGCCGTCGGGATGCCAGAAGCTCGTCATCATCATGTGCTGGATGGTGCGCGCCTTGCCATCGGAGAGTTTCACCTTCACCTTGTCCCGCTTCCTGCACACGCATGGCCGCTGGCCGCATTTCGGGCAGGGCTCAGGCGGACAGATGCATGGGGTCTGGCCGCAGATGGGACAGGGGCGCGGTGGCGGCTTTACGCACTCGCACGGCTGGCAACCACACTTTGCGCAGGGTTCCGGTTCGAGCGGCTCGCCGTCCCACTCGGGATCGCTGAAGTGTTGGTAGGCCTTCACAAAGTCATAGATCGTGAAGTAGTCCTTGCCGTCGTAGAGCCGCGTGCCGCG
>CAZWQJ010000426.1:0-2832 GCA_964635825.1 uncultured Victivallales bacterium
ATGAACGGCGTCCCAAGTTTTATGAACGACCAATCCCAGATTATATGAACGCCACGTTTGCGTCGAAATCCCACTTATATGAACGCAAGGTGCGGCTGGGCGCTCCGCCGATTTTTTGGGGGGGAGCGCGGCCGCTGGGGGCCGGCACGTTTGCATACTCTATCATGTTTCCCCTTGTTCCTCAATCCTTTCTTCCCAACCGTGCTGCACGGTGCGGTCGGGCACGCGACGGCGCGTTATCCGCGCTCGGGTGGGTCGGGCGGCGTCCTGAGCCCAAGCGCGGAGCGCGCGGGAGCGGTGGCATCGTCCGCTGGCATCTTGCTGGTCTGGGCACGCTGGGTGAACCAGGTGATCAGGGCGTCCAGGGTCTCGTCTTGATGGGGATGCGCGACTTGTCCGGCCACGGTATCTCCCGCGTCGGCGGCGTGGGCGATGGCGTCCAGCAGGCGCGTGATCCGCTCCTCCCACTGCGCCAGGGAGCGGCGATTGACCAGCACCATCTCCGCGTGCAGGCGCTCGCGATAAGCGGCTTGGCGGGCCGCCGGCGAGGCGTAATATTTTGCTCGTCCCATTGTCTCCTCCGAATGTGTTTCTCCACGTTACGTTATTCCTGACGGTCGCTCTGCCGGGCTTGGTCCTTGTCGCCGGCCTTGCGCTGGGAATCCCCCTGCAGCCGAATGATGATCGAGGTATGCACGAGGCGGTCGCAGATGGCGTCCGCCAGCGTCGGATCGGGGATCAGTCGGTGCCAATCCGCCGGGAGATACTGGGTCGTCACGATCAGCGAGCCGACCTGATCCCGTTCTTCGAGGACTTCCAGCAGATTGGTGAGATCGTCGAGCGGGACGGCGGCCATGAGGAAGTCGTCCAGGATGAGCACCGGGGTGAGCTGGAGTTTGCGCAGGTATTTCAGCAGGCAGCCGGTGCCCCGCGCCGCGTTGATCTCCTCGAAGAGGTGCTTGTAGCGGAGTTTGCGCACGGCATGGCCATTCCGGCAGGCTTGCACGCCGATGGCCTCGGCCAGATAGGTTTTGCCCACGCCGGTGGGGCCGGTGAGGATGACATTGGTGGCCTGGGTGATCCAGGTGTCGGTGGTGAAGCGCGCCAGCGTGAGCTTGTCCAGGCCGCGCGCCGGGGAGACGTGGACGTTTTCCAGGCAGGCCTGCTCGGGTTTGAAGTCGGCGGCGGTCAGCATCCGCTGAATGCGCCGCTGTGTGCGCGCGGTGAATTCGTCCTCCACCAGCAACGCGAGGAAATCGTCCGGCGCCAGGCTGTGCTGTTCGCCGAGGGCCAGGCGACGCTGCAGGGCGTCGGCCATCACCGAGAGGCGCATACTGCGCAGTTGGGTGAGTACGGTGTCGGTATGCATGGGTTACTCTCCTTGATAATAGGTGGCGCCGCGTAGCTGCGCGTGCTCCACCAGGGGCAGTTGGCGCTGGCCGGCGCCGGGCAAGGGCTGGTGATCGAGCCCCTGCGCCAGGATCTGTTTCAGATCGCGCAGGGTGGAGCGGCGGAAGTAGACGGCGCGTTCCGCCGCCGCCTCCACCCGCGAGGAATCGTACTGTTTGCACAGGCTGATGACGCCGTGCGCGGTGCGGTGGGCTTCCTCGTCGTGCCGCTTGCGCGCATACATCCCCTCCACCAGCACGCGGGTGAACGGCCCGATGACCTCGGCGACATGCAGGAAGTACTCCTTGGAGCGGCCCCGGACGCGGCGATGCGATTCCGGCTGGTGCGCCTCGATGACGCTTTGCCGGCCATCGGGCGGGCGTTTCGCGTGTCGGACCACGTGGGCGCCATGGTGATAGATCTCCACCACGTCCCCCACCAGAAAGAGATCGACGTGGTGATCGATGAGCGCGTGCGGCACGCTATAATAATGCTGGTCGTAGCGCACCCGGTAGTTGCTCGGCACGCGCACGCCGTACTGGGCGTCGGTGACCCGAAACGGCTCGACCGGCAGCGGCCTGGCCGCCGGCAAATCATAGCGCTGGAAGCGGTCCAGGCGGCTGTGTCCCTGATAATCCCGCATCGGGCGGGCGTTGAGGGCGTCGCGCAACGGCGCGATGGCCGCGTTGACCTCCGCCAGCGAGAAGAACTGCTGCTGACGCAACGGGGCCAATACGCGCTGTTGGATACACCGGACGGCGGCTTCCGCGGTGGCTTTGTCCCGCGGCTGTGCCACGCGCGCCGGCAAAATAACGAGATCATAGTGCTCGGCGCATTTGCGATACAGATGGCCGAACGCCGGGTCCGCCCGATCCGGCTTCGTCACCGCCGCTTTCAAGTTATCCGGCGTGACGACGCGCGGCACGCACCCGAAGTAGGCGAAGGCCTGCACGTGCGACGCCACGAAATCACGCGCTGATTGGGTCAGCGAGGCCCCGACATACGTGTGGCTGCTGGCGCCCCAACTGGCCACAAAGATCTCCACCGGTACGTGCGCCCCGGCGTCGCGATCCATGTACGCCAGCCCCTGGCCGGAGTAATCCACGAATAGATACTCGCCGCCAGTGTAGTCGTTCTTCATCACCGGCTTGGTGCGTTCCAGTTGCCGGCACATCCGATAAAACGCGCTCCGGCTCATCCCCGCCGGGTGCGCGGCGAGATATTCCTCCCACAACAGTTGCCACGTCACCCCCGGACGCGTCGCCTCCGCACGAAGATACTCCACATCAAGCCCCGTCCCGGCCTCCCGCGCCGCCGCGGGATACAATTGGCGCTTCAAGGCGAAATCATCCACCTCCTCCGGCAGCGGCCAGGATAACCCACTCGCCGCGAACCGCTGGAGGATGTTATGCACCCCGCCTTTGGACATCCCGCAGATCTCGC
>CAZWQJ010000427.1:0-2800 GCA_964635825.1 uncultured Victivallales bacterium
GGCCAAGGCGCGACCACACCGGACGATCTGTGCCCGATTCCCGGTGGGTACCGGTTCGACAACGTGGTGCTGCGCAACCGTGCGCGCGTGACGGCGGACGCGGGGCTCACCGCGAGCAACCGGCTGTCGTTGCTGGCGGAGTCCGTGCTGACCCACAGCCGCCGCAATGTGGACGGGTTGCGGGTTGTGGCGGCGGCGCTCGACATCGATGCGACGAGTGCGATCGATGTATCCGCGCGGGGCTATCGCGGTGGCGAGCGGGATGGACGCGTGAGCAACAACGGGGAGACGCTGGGCGGGGCGGTTGGGGCGCCGCTGTATGCGGGCGGGTCGTATGGCGGGCTCGGCGCACAATCGGGAAGCGCGCTGGGGTTTGGCGTTTACGCGGCGCCGGGAGAGGCGGTGTATCTGGGCTCTGGCGGCGGACGGGGCGGCAGCGACAGCTACCCGGGCGGCAACGGCGGCGGGAGGGTGGACCTGACGGTCAGCGGCGCGCTGCGCGTGGACGGGATCATACAGGCCAATGGCCAGGTTGGCGCGGGGGCCAGTGCCGGCAGCGGTTCCGGCGGTTCCATCCGCATCGCGGCGGGCACCCTGTTGGGGGCGGGGACGATTGCCGCCGATGGCGGGGCTGGCGAGGTGGGCGGTGGCGGCGGACGCGTTGTGGTGGAGTATGGGATGCTGGGTGGCGCCAACGCCGACCTGGGCGACTTGCGCAACGTGCACGCATTCGGTGGCCACGGCGCAACGGCCTGGGGCGGCGCCGGAACCGTGTTGTTGCGGCAGGCGGCGCAGCGGTTCGGCGATCTCTATGTCGATGACAACCTTGCCGGGCAAGCGGCGCCGATCTGGACGCCGCTGACGCATATCGGGTTCGGCACCATCACGGACCTCACGGCGACCGAGTTGACGACGGACGGCAAGGTGCCGTTCATGCCGGGCGGCCTGGTCGGCCTGACGGTCAACCCGAATATCCTCCAGGAGCGCGTCTTCACGGTTGCGGGCAACACGGAGACAAGCCTCGTGGTGTCAGTAACGGGCGGCATCAGTCTGCTCGACGTCGCCGCCGTGGGCGACACGTATGCAGCCGTGCACCGTTTCGACAACGTCACGTTCCGGCGCGGCGGCTTCCTGGCGACGGGGGACCGGCTTGTGGTTGAGGATACGCTGCGCCTCGATGAGTACGGGGCGCTGACGCATTTTGACGCCACGGTGACGGCCGAACCACGGCTGGACATCACGGCGGCGCATGTGGCGATCGCGACCGGATCGGCCATCACGGTGAACGGGCGCGGCTACCTGGGTGGCGAACGCCCTGGCAACGAGGGCACGAACGAGGGGCGGACGGAGGGCAACGCCCAGGGATCGGCCATCCATGCGGGCGGCTCGCACGGTGGGTTGGGCGCGGGCAGCGGAGCGAACCCGCTATATGGAAGCGCGGCACAGCCGGTTGCGCTTGGATCCGGCGGCGGGCGTGGTGGAAGCGATAGCTATCCGGGCGGTGACGGTGGTGGGCGCGTGCATCTGCGTGCAGGCACGCTGGTGCTGGATGGCATGATCCTGGCGAGCGGCGGTGCGGGTGCCGGCGCGAGCGCGGGCGGGGGATCCGGCGGCAGCGTGCTGGTGGAGGCGGGTGCGTTGAGCGGCGCGGGCGCTGTGCGCGCGGATGGTGGCGGCAGTGAAACGGGCGGCGGCGGTGGGCGCGTGGCGATCTACTGTTCGGCCGCGCAAAGCCAGACGAATGCGCTGGTCTTCGCCGCGGCCGGTGGTGTTGGCGGTGGGGGCGGGGCGGTGGGCACGGTGGTGTTGGACGGCAACTATGTGTGGACTGCTGAAGCGCCAGCCGCGCTAGCCAGGTCGTTGGGCATTGCCGGGTTGGCGCTGAGTCCGGACGGCCGGCTTGTGCTCACCCTGCAGCCGGAAGCGGCGGCCATGGCGGCGGGTGCGAACGCGGATGGCGGTCTCATGGCGACCCGCGTGGTTGAATTCACCGAGACCCTGCGCGATCCGGACTGGGTCGTGGTAACGAACGTGGTTGCGGGAGACGGGCAGGTCGAGGTCACTTGCCCGGAGGCTGGGCGCGGTTTTCTCCGCGTGCGTCGAGTTCCGTAGCGATCCCGTTGGTGTCCCAGTTGGCGGAGGGGGCGGCGGGGATGGCGGAGGGCGGTGCGTTGGTGAGGCCGAAGAAGACGGCCGGGGACATGGCGCTGCCGTTGTGGAGGGCGACCACGCGCTGGGCCAGTACGGTCTGGTTGGTGGGCGGGGCGAAGGTGACCAGAACGGAGCGAGTCTTGAGCTGTTCGTAGCCGGATCGCTCCACCTGGCCGTGCTCGGTGGTCAGGGTTCGTTCAAACGAGTCGAAGGTGAAGGCCGTGGGAACGATGGTGCCGTTCAGCTCGCAGACGATGCGCGGGGAGGCGTCGCGCTGGCCGCAGGAGCAAAGCAGACACACGGCGACACCCAGCCCGACGATATCCCGCAGATGTTTCATGAAGAGTCTCCCGTTGATAAGCGCTGTGGGCATTTCAGCACAACTTGTGCGTTCAAGGCGAGAACGACGTTGGGCCGATGCGCCCTGGGCGCATCGGCGATTCGGCGTAACGACGCAAAGAACGGCTCACCCGGAGGGTTCGCCCTACCCCGGGCATGTGGTCTCAGGCTGGTAGGGGCGACTACCGGTGGGGCTGCTTGTCGAAGCAGGAGAGGAAGTGGGCGATGAAGAACTTCTTCTCGGGGGTACGCCAGCCGGAGCGGGGTTGCTGGAGGATGGGGCGGAGGGTGGTGATCATCTGGAGGGCGG
>CAZWQJ010000428.1:0-2759 GCA_964635825.1 uncultured Victivallales bacterium
GTTCGATGTTCTTCCGAAAAGATGCACGCATTTGCGTCACATGTCCGGACGGAACAGTCTAATCAGTAGCCTACGTCCATAGCCGAGCGCCATTCCCGTTGACCTCGGCCCGCCGCCTCCACTACCGTCCGCCCATGCAGCCCAGCGCCATCCCCACCATCCACCGCCAGTTGGCCCGCGAGTATGCCCGCCACGCCGCCCCCATCATCGAACTGATCAAAGCCCAGACCGACGACCCCTTCCGCATCCTCGTCGGCACCATCCTCAGCGCCCGCACCAAGGACGAAACCACCGCCGCCGCCTGCCGACGCCTCTTCGCCGTCGCCACCACCCCCGCCGATCTGCGCCGCGTACCGCTCGCCCAACTCGAAACCCTCATCCATCCCGTCGGCTTCTTCCGCACCAAGGCCCGCCACCTCAAACAACTCCCCGACGTCCTCGATGCCAAATTCGGCGGCCGCATCCCGGACACCATCGAGGCGCTCTGCGAATTGCCAGGCGTCGGCCGCAAAACCGCCAACCTCGTCGTCTCCGTCGCCTTCGACAAGCCCGGCATCTGCGTGGATGTCCACGTCCATCGCATCGGCAACCGCCTCGGCCTCATCCGCACCCGCACCCCGCTCGAGTCCGAAATGGCCCTGCGCCAGCTCCTCCCCCGCCGCTACTGGAAAGCCTGGAACCGCCAACTCGTCTCCTTCGGACAAACCATCTGCAAACCCATCAACCCCCAGTGCCCCACCTGCCCCCTCGCCTCCATCTGCGACCGCGTCAACGTCCCCCCGCGTTAGCAGCCCGTTGAGAAGCCCGCAAAACGTCGTCGATGGAGGGCCGACCTCCGTGTCGGCCGGTTTTTCAACGGGCGCCGAGCTGCCCATCACATTGGCCGGGCAGATCAAGATTCACCTCCTCTCCCCGTTTCCGTTCCCCCATGCCGATTCGCATTCTATAGATCAGGATCGGCCCGCCGCGGGCCGACGGCTCTTGTGTGGGAAACGGGGTGTGCCGCGCCAGCGGCACTCGCGCGTGAACGTGTCCGGTGGCCCTGATTGTAAGTCGAAGATCCCGGACTGCGCGGGAGACGAGCCAGAGGCGTTGGACCGAAGTCCACGCCTCTGGCGAGGACGCCGCAATCGGGGTCACCGGGCACGCGCTCCCCGCCTTCTCCGGTTCGCGTTCATTCGCGTTCATTCGCGGTTGCCCCCTCCCCGCCAGGGGCGCTATAGTCCTCCCCTCATGAACAAAGCCGCCCAGACCGCCATCACACCCACCCGCGCCGACGATTATCCCGAATGGTACCAGCAGGTCGTTCGCGCTGCGGACCTCGCCGAGCCCAGCCCCGTCCGCGGCTGCATGGTCATCAAGCCCTGGGGCTACGCGCTCTGGGACAACATCCGCACCGCCCTCGACCGCATGTTCAAGGAAACCGGCCACGTCAACGCCTACTTCCCGCTCTTCATCCCCCTGAGCTTCCTCGAAAAGGAAGCCGCCCACGTCGAAGGCTTCGCGAAAGAGTGCGCGGTCGTCACCCACCACCGCCTCGAAGCCGGCCCCGACGGCAAACTCATCCCCACCGGCGAACTCGAAGAGCCCCTGATCGTTCGCCCCACCTCCGAAACCATCATCGGCGCCATGTACGCGAAGTGGGTCCAGAGCTATCGCGACCTCCCCATCCTCATGAACCAGTGGGCCAACGTCGTCCGCTGGGAAATGCGCACGCGCCTCTTCCTCCGCACCACCGAGTTCCTCTGGCAGGAAGGCCACACCGCCCACGAAACCCGCGACGAGGCCTGGGCCGAAACCCTCAAGATGCTCGAGGTCTACCGCCGCTTCGCCGAAGACTACATGGCCGTCCCCGTCCTCACCGGCGAAAAAACCGCCGGCGAACGCTTCCCCGGCGCCGACAACACCTTCTGCATCGAAGCCATGATGCAGGACCGCAAGGCCCTCCAGGCCGGCACCAGCCACTTCCTCGGCCAGAACTTCGCCAAGGCTTCCGAGATCATGTTCCAGTCCCGCAGCGGCACGCGCGAGCACGCCTGGACCACCTCCTGGGGCGTCTCCACCCGCCTCATCGGCGGCATGGTCATGGCCCACGGCGATGACGACGGCATGATCATGCCCCCGCGCCTCGCCCCCACCCACGTGGCCATCCTCCCCATCATCCGCAACGACACCGACCGCGCCGCCATCCTCGCCTACTGCGAGGATCTCGCCACCCGCCTGCGCGCCCAGTCCTACGACGGCCGCCCCATCGAAGTCGTCGTCGACCAGCGCGACATCAACGCCGGCGAAAAGGGCTGGCAGTGGGTCAAGCGCGGCGTCCCCGTCCGCGTCGAAGTCGGCCCTCGCGATATGCAGCAGAATGCCGTCTTCGCCGGCCGCCGCGATCAACCCCCGCGACAGAAAACCAGCCAGCCCCGCGACGCCTTCGTCGCCGGCATCGCCGCCACCCTCGCCGACATCCAGGCCACCCTGCTCCAGCGCGCCCGCGACTTCCGCGACGCCAACACGCGCCGCATCGCCGACGCCAACGAATTCCGCGCGTTCTTTACCCCCACCAACACCGACAAGCCCGAGATCCACGGCGGCTTCGCCATCTCCCCCTGGTGCGGCAACCCCACCTGCGAGGCCGCCATCAACGACGCCCTCTCCGTCACCATCCGCTGCATCCCCCAGACCCCCATGGCCGAAGGCGATGGCCCCTGCATCACCTGCGGCCACCCCACCCCCCAGTGGGTCGTCTTCGCCAAGGCCTACTA
>CAZWQJ010000429.1:0-2723 GCA_964635825.1 uncultured Victivallales bacterium
TGTGGTGAGCGATTTGTTCACAACAATACAGATGGCCGCCGAGCCGGCGGCCCTCCCGGTCACGGGATTCCGTGTTGGTGGGGAGGGCGCGGTGCCACCCGCGCCGTTTCGCATGTTCAAGGCGCTGCCGCCGGCGCGCGGAAATCCCAATAGATCCATTCCATGGTTTTATTGCCCATGCGAAATCGCTCGCGGGTGACCTGGTTGGTCAGGCTGGCGGGCAGTTCGGGCAGGGCGCGGTGGTCGAACACCACGAGCCCGTGACCCTGCGCACGCAGCGTGCGCTCCACTTCGGCCGGCGAGCCCAGCGCCCGGCCGCGGCGGTGCGCGTAGAGCGGCATGATCTCGGCATGGATGCGGTACACGTAGATGGGATCGTCCGCGGCGAGCAGGCGGTCGGCGGCGCGCGCCACCGCGTAGGGCCCCTTCATCGGGTTGACGGCCGCGTAGACCGCCGTCGAGACGGCAATGAACACCGCGGCCAGCGCGGTGGCAAAGCCCAGCAGCAGGGCGTCCGAGCCGGCGCCCCGGCGGAGGGCGACGCGGCGTACCACCACGGCCCCGACAAGCGCGGCCAGGCCCGGTACCAGCAGGGCCAGGCCCGCGAAGGGAATCAGGGGCGGGTGCACGAGATCGGCAAGCCCCGCGCCGGACAACGCCACGGCCACGACGGCCAGCAGGCCCCAGGCGTAGCGCGCGAAGAACGCAGCGCCGCGTGCGGACAGCGCCGGCCAGGCGATGGCGATCAGCAAAGCCGTCGCCGGGTAGGCCGGCAGGATGTAGAGCTCGCGCTTGCTGGCCGACAGGCTGAAGAAGACGAGCACGAATGCCACCGCCGCCAGCAGTCGCCGCAGGGCCGGACGCCGCTCGGATAGCGCCTGGTAGGCGGGTAGAATCGCGAGCCACAGCGGCGTCCATGGCATGAATTCCGTCGGGAAATGGATCAGGTAATAATAAAATGGTTTCGTGTGGCCATACTCGCCCGCGGCGCGTTCGAGATTCTGTTTGAAGATGAGTTCGTGGAAATAGGTGTCGGGGGCTCCGCTGTGGCGGGCGGCGAGCAGCCAGATGGCCGGCGGCAGCGCCACCAGGAGCAGTCCCCATAGATAGTGCGCATGGCGGCGCGGGGTGCCATCGCGCGCGGCGAAGGTGCCGGCCACGTACATACCCAGTGGCACCAGGACGCCCACCGGGCCTTTGGCGGTGATCGCCAGCCCCATGGCGGTGTAGGCGGCCACCGCCCGCCACCAGGCGCGGTCGCGTTCGTAGGCCACCAGTTGCCACAGCGCGGTCATCTCGAGCCCGCACAGCAGCATGTCGATCTGGGCCATGCCTCCTTTGTTCCAGAACAAGTAGGTGGTGCAGGCAATCGCCAGCGCGCGCCACGCGGCGGCGGCATCCGCCCAGCGCAGCGCCAGCCGGCTCAGCGCCCACAGGCTCAGCACCACCCCCAGGAAACTCGGTAGCCGGGCGGACACGCGCGTGATCTCGCCGCCGGTGAAGGTGGCGCCGGCGTTCATCAGCCAGAACATCAGGGGCGGCTTGTGCGCGTATATCAGGCCGTGACGATGCGGCACCGCCCAGTTCCCATCCTGTCGCATCTCGCGGGCGATGTAGGCGTAGCGCGCTTCGTCCGGTTCCCATAAGTCACGCGCTAGATACTCACCGCCCCACAACGACAGGGCTAACCCCACAATGGCGATCAGCGAGGGCGCGCGCATCACGGCGCACCCCGTGAGTGTGAAGGAGGTTGGTTCATGCCGGCATGCTATCGGATGCGGCCGGCGACGGCAACCGCCGTGCGTCAGCATGGCCCAATCCAGCGCCTGCCTGCGACATCCTGTCGCGTCGGCACCGGCTGATTGTCGGTAAGGCTTGCGGAACAGGCCCGAATTCTCGACAAAGGCCATTGGCACGGCGGGTGCTATGGATATCGCGCAACGCAATGTGTGTGGGGTGGGGGCGGCCAATCGCCCGGAATACAGAAAGGACGAAGAGGGATGCCACTGTTTGGTTTGGACATGACCTACTATCTGTTCCTGATCCCGGGATTGGTTCTCGGCGGTCTGGCGGCCCTGATGACGAAGAGCACCTTCGCGAAGTACGCGCGCGTTGGCGCCTCGTCCGGCCTGACAGGTGCGGAGGCCGCCGCCCAGATGCTGCAGTCGCAGGGCATCACCGATGTCCGCATCGAGCGGGTGAACGGATTCCTCAGCGACCACTACGACCCGATGTCGCGAACATTGAGGCTGTCGCCCGATGTGTACGGCTCGCAGTCGCTTTCGGCGATCGGGGTGGCCTGCCATGAAGCCGGTCATGCCCTGCAGCACGCCGCGAAGTACGCGCCCCTGATGGTGCGCACGGCCCTGGTGCCGCTGGCCAGCTTCGGCAGCAACATGGCGATCTGGTTTGTCATCCTCGGGGGCGCCCTCGGGCTCGTGGGACTGATGAAGATCGGCGTGATCGTCTTCACCGCCGCAGTGGCCTTTTCTCTGGTGACCCTGCCGGTGGAGTGGGATGCCAGCGCCCGCGCCAAGCGCCTCATGGTTTCAGCGCGCATCGTGGGCCCCTCCGAGCAGGTGTATGCCGGCCGCGTGTTGAATGCCGCCTTCATGACCTATGTGGCCGGCGCCGTCACCGCCGTCATGACCCTGCTCTACTTCATGATGCGCGCCGGCTTGATCGGCGGACGCCGCAACGATTGAATGAGGCTGGCGCTCGGC
>CAZWQJ010000430.1:0-2711 GCA_964635825.1 uncultured Victivallales bacterium
CATGCGGCCTGACGATACGAAGGCTTGATCACTGGCGCCTGCGAACTTAGAACGGCGCTTCGACCACCACACAGCCAAAGGAAGACGATGTCAAAGATTGTATTCATTGGGGCGGGAAGTCTTGGATTCACGCGCGGCCTGGTACGGGACCTGTTGACCTTCCCCACCTTGCGGGATACCACGATCGCGCTCGTGGACATCAACGAGGAACGGCTGGGCTATGCCAGGCAAATGGTGGAGAAGATCATCGCGCTGGGAAATTACCCGGCCAAGGTCGTTGCTACCACCAAACGGCGCGAGGTGCTGAAAGGCGCGGACGCCGTCTGCGTGACCGTCCTGTGCGGCAGCACGAGCATCTGGCAGCACGACATCCTCATTCCGAAGCAGTACGGGGTGGATACCAACGTCGGCGACACCCGCGGCCCCAGCGGCATCTTCCGTGCCTTGCGCACGATTCCGACGCTGGTGGCGATCGCCAAGGACATGGAGCAGCTCTGCCCGAATGCCATTTTGCTAAACTACACGAACCCCATGGCCATGCTGTGCCACGCGATTCAGAAGAAGAGCTTCATCCGGACCACCGGCCTCTGCCACAGCGTCCAGGGCACGGCCGCCATGCTGGCGAAATGGGTCGGCGTCGCTTACGAGGAGCTAGCCTACACGTCGGCCGGCATCAATCACTTGTCGTGGTACGTCAAGCTGGAGCACAAGGGCAAGGATCTCTACCCCCGGCTGCGCAAGACGGTGTCGACGAACAAGAAAATCTACAACGAGGAACAGGTTCGCAACGAGATGTTCCTGGCACTGGGGTACTACGTCACCGAGTCCAGCGGCCACAACTCGGAGTACAACTGGTGGTTCCGGAAACGTCCGGACCTGATTGCGAAGTACTGCACCAAGGGAACCGGTTGGAACCCCGGAAAATACGCCTATATCCTCGACGAGTATCGCAAGTCCGACAAGAACTGGAAGCAGGGCGTGCGCGACTGGCTGAAGGCGGAGAAGCCGATCTCGCTCGACCGCGGCCACGAGTATGCGGCGTCGATCATCAACGCCTACCTGGGCGGCGACATCTTTCAGTTCAACGGCAATGTGCCCAATACCGGACTCATCACCAACCTGCCCCAGGGCTGTTGCGTCGAAGTCCCCGTGCTGGCCAGCCGCAAGGGATTCGAGGCGACACACGTCGGGGAGCTGCCGCTGCCCTGCGTCGGGCTGACCGCGCTGAGCGCGACCATCGAAATGATGGCAGTCGAGGCCTGCCTGACGGGCGATGCGCGACTCGTCTATCAGGCGATCTGCAACGATCCCCTGTCGGCCGCCGTTCTCTCGCTCGCCGAGATCCGAAAGATGGTCGCCGAGATGTTCCGCCAAAACCGTGCCCATCTCCCGCAGTTCAAACGGATTGATTTCTGATGGCCTACATTCCGACAAGCGAATTGATGGCGCGCGCCTGCCGGGCGGGCACGGTCATCCCGGCGTACAACATCCCGTACCTGCCCATGGTGGCGCCCGTGGTGCAGGCGATCCAGGACTGCAACAGCGTGGGGCTGGTGATGGTGGCCCGGCTCGAGTGGGTGAAGTTCGAGTCCCGCAGCTTGGAGGCCGTGCGGGATGAATACGAGACGTGCAAGCTCCCCGGCCACACGCGCCTGCACCTCGACCACGTCCCGGTGATCGACGAGGACGATCTGCGCGTGGATTACCGGGCGGTCATCGCACGCGCCCTCGATGCCGGCTATGAATCGGTCATGGTCGACGGCTCCCGGTTGTCGCTCGACGAGAACATCGCCTGCACGCGGGAGATTGTAGCGCTGGCGCACGCCGCGAAGGTTCCGGTGGAAGGCGAGTTGGGCGCGGTGATGGGCCACGAGGCCGGCCCGCTGCCGCCCTACGAGGAACTGTTCACGTCCGGGAAGGGCTTCACCGATCCGGAGGAGGCGCGGCGCTTCGTGGCCGAAACGGGTGTGGATTGGCTGTCGGTGGCCATCGGCAACATCCACGGCGCCATTTCCGCCGCCGCCAAGGGGAAGCAGAAAGTCGCCGCGCGGTTGAGCATCCCGCAGCTCGAACGCATTCACGCCGCGACCGGCATTCCGCTCGTGCTGCACGGCGGCACCGGCATTCGCAAGGAGTACATCCTCCAATCGCTCCAGCACGGCATGGCCAAGATCAACGTGGCGACGGCCATCCGGCAGCCCTACGAACGCACGCGGGAAGCCGGCGTGTCCGCCGCGCAAACGGCGGTCTACGAGGCGATGCTCACGGTGATTCGCGATGACCTCGACGTGCAGAACTCGGCCGCCGTGCTCAAACCCCAGGAGCAGACATGACGACGCAACCGCTGACCTTCGCCCTGTATTTCGGTAACCGGGGCTTCTTTCCGGAAACCCTGATTGCTGCGGCGCGCCAGGAACTCCAGCAGGCGGTGGAACGAGCGGGGCACCGCGCCCTGCTGCTGGACGCCGCCAGCACGCGCTTTGGCGCGGTTGAAGCCACCTCCGAAGGGCGGATCTACGCCGAGTTTCTCGCCGCCAACAAGGGCAAATACGACGGCGTGATTCTCTGTTTGCCCAACTTCGGCGACGAAACCGGCGCCATCGCCGCCCTGCAGGATTGCGGCACGCCGATCCTCGTGCAGGCCTACCCGGACGAACTGGACAAGATGGGCTTCAAGCACCGGCGCGACGCGTTCTGCGGCAAGTTCTCCG
>CAZWQJ010000431.1:0-2698 GCA_964635825.1 uncultured Victivallales bacterium
CATGGCGATCAAGCGGTTTGAGCAGCGGGCTGCGGCGGACCCGCAGATTCGGCGACGGCGGGAGCAGGTGAAGCGTGTGTTGCGTGTGGCGATGTGAATAAGCGAGTGAGGAGATGTTCAAATGTCTTTTGAATCCGTGACCCAGGAGGCGTGGCGGGAGCTGTTTGGGCTGGCGGCGCAGGTCCGGGCGGTGGAGCCGTGGCACTGGATGGAGGAGACCGACATCTTTGGCGTGCGCACGGCGGATGGGGAGACGCTCTTCGTCAGCGTGATGGGGCTTCTCGGCGAACATCATGCCGTGGCGTTGTATGTGGGAGCCGACAATCTCGCGCAGTTCTGGCAGATGCAGAGCAAGCCGGATGGCGAGGAACTGGCCGATGTCATGATGGCGACCCGACAGGTGCAGGCGTGTTTTGGCAAGAAGAGCGAGCTCATGGCGGAAGAGAAGCGGTTGCTGGCGGCGCTGGGGCTGACATACAAGGGGTCAACAGGGTGGCCGTGCTTTCGCAGTTTCGAAGCGGGGGCGTGTCCCTGGTTGATCGACGCCAAGGAAGTGGGCTGGCTGACGGCGGCGCTGGGGCAACTGCTGGAGGTGGCGCCCCGCATTCAGAAGGACCGCCGGCTTCTGGGGACTGGCGGAGCGGATCGGCGTTACCTGATGCGCGTCGCGACGGTTTCGGGCGGGGGGACGGAGTGGCGCGATGCCCATGAGATGGTTCGTCCGACCGAGCGGGGCGTCGCGTTTCAGGTTCCCGATGCGCTTATGCGCGGCGTGCAGAGCCTGCCCATCCAGGACATCACCGTGGAGCTTGATGTTTTCGCGTCCTTCATGCGTGTCGGCAAGCGCGGCGAGCGGCCGCGCATGCCGTATTTGATGTTGGCGGTCGAGTCCGAGTCCGGCTTCGTGCTCGGGGTGGAGATGATCGACGTCCAGGGGAGTGTGGAGGATCTTTGGGTGCAGGCCCCGGTGAAGTGTTTGGGGCTCCTCAAGGCCGCCGGCATGCGCCCGCGGCGGCTGGCGATGCGCACGTCCTGGCTGGCCAACGTCCTGCAGGCTCCGTGCAAGGAGCTGGGCATTGAACGGGTTCCGGATTTCGAATTGGCTGCCTTGTCGAGTGCCCGCCGGGAACTGGAGAAGATGAGCGCGCGTTGACTGCGGGCCTGATCGGGTGGGGCCGCGTACTAAAAAGGGGCGGGGCAGGAAACACAGATGAAGGGCCGACCTCGCACCTACGCCGGGCCTATGGCGGGCAGCCCGTGTCGGTCGGACGTAACCCATATCGGCCGGGACGGAGCCCGGCCCTCCAGGAGCGGTGCCGACCATCGGGGAGCCGACCATCGGGGACGCGTCTTTACATTTCACAATTGAGGTATCCCTGGCGGCCTCAATTCTGTTCACGGTCGGATGGCGACGATCTTGCCGTTTCGCTCGACGTAGATGGGCGTGCCGAAGCGGCGGGCGGTGGCGCGGGCTTGCGCGGCGGAGCGGCGGAGCGCCTTGCCGACATCGCGAGAGAATGCTTTGGTTGTATCGCGGATAGCAGGCTTTTTCATGGTCCTTGCTCCAGGAGTCGCGGTGCATCTCCAGTGTTGTCATAGATCGTCCACGTGTCTGCTAAAGGGCGGTATACAGACAGGAAGTTTTCCCAGCCGCGTTTGAACCGACGAACTACATCGGCCCTTGGGACGGCGTGGCCCCCTTGCTTAACGCGCATGGCGATTCGATTTATCGCCAGTCGGGACGAGCCCAGTCGAAGAAAGATGATCTCAACGTGGTAACCGGAATCCTTCCAGCGCTTCAGGCGGTTGACGTAGACGTGACCGCTTAGCGTTGTTTCGAAGGCGAAGTCTACGCGTATCTGAGCCAGGCGATCCAACTCGGCGAGCACGAGGCGGCCGGCGCGCAGGGCGGCCAGTTCGGGGCGTAGGGGGGAGAGCCCAGCGGCGATCAGGTCGGCGTTGACGAAGTGGACGACGCCGGCCTCACGAGGCAGAAACTCGCGTGCGAACGTCGTCTTCCCGGCGCCATTGGGGCCGGCGATGATGATGCAGCGTGGCGCTGGCTGCGTTCGATGGTTGGTTTTGGATGGGGGCACTTCAAATCCTTCTTGGGATGGAAGTGTACGCCACGCCGGGTTCGGAGGCGAGTTGCAATGCGGCTGCGGTCCGTGGGGGAGTCGCGGGACTTTCCCGCAGACGCACGCGACAGAGCCGCGTGCCACGCCGGATGGCTGCATGCGCCCGCGGCAGTTGGCGCTGCGCACAGCCGCGGTTCTGAATCTGCTGGAATTCCACACCGGGGCTCACTAGCCCGAATGTTGCACGAACCCTCGTGCAACATTCGCCCGTAGGGCCGAAGCAGAGGCGCCTCGCGCCACGCTTCGGGGCCGCCCCGAACCGACGAAACGCCTGGTTCGGCCTGCCAGCCAACGCCTACCCTCGGCGTTGGCTGGCAGGCGCATGTTGCACCAGCGCTCTTGCACTGGTGCAGCATGCGGGCTAGCATGCGAACGTCGGTTCCGCGGATCTATGGGTGATGCCCAGGCAGTGGGCACCTGGATCGCGGCCCGTTGTGTGTCATAACCTGGGGCGGGGGATATGCTTTCCAAAGTCTATTCTGGCGCGGTCTATGGGGTGGATGCTTACGCGGTGGAGATTGAGGTTAACGCGGGGCACGGTGATCCCCAGGTGGTGATTG
>CAZWQJ010000432.1:0-2684 GCA_964635825.1 uncultured Victivallales bacterium
GGCCGACATTCCGGGCCTGGGCTACGAGGTCTACTTCGCCGAACCGCTCGAAGGCCACCCGCCGGTGCCGGTGAGCTCATTCTCATGGAACCAACCCTACTCGGAGCTATCGGAGATGCCATCGGTCGAGGCGGAGGGGATCTCGCTTGTCAGGAACCGCGTCCGCAACCGCTTCTTTGAGTGCGTATTCAGCCAGACTGATGGAACCATCACCTCGCTACGGCTGTTCACCAGCTGGAAACCCAGGGAGAACATGGTTGGCAAGGGCGGGGCGAACCGCTTGGGCATCTACCTCGAGCACCCGCAGGGCGATAGCGCCTGGAATCTGGATCCGACCGCGGAGGGGCCGTTCGCCCTGAACGTAACCAAGGCGCCGGTGGTGCGGCAGCAGGGTCCCGAGGCGGTCTCGTGGGTGACCGAGTTCCGCTACAACGCCTCGAAATTCAGGCTGACCACCACGATCCATGCCGACTCGCCACGCATCGATTCGACTTTGGCCGCCGAGTGGGTTGAGCGGGGCGACGCAACCACAAACGGCCCCATGCTGCGCCTCCACCACTCGCTCGCCGGCGCGGCGAAAAAGTTGACCTGCGACGTGCCGTTCGCCGCGCTGGAGCGCGAAGGCGGACGCGAGGTGCCCGCCCAAAAATGGGCCGCTGTCAAGGTGGCCGGCGGAACGTTCGCCATGCTCAACCGCGGCAAGTATGGCCACTCCCTTGACGGATCGGTACTGCGGCTGTCGCTGCTGCGCGCCGCCTATTTCCCGGATCCGTTGCCGGACGTGGGACGCCACGAAATCGAATGGAGCCTGCAGCCGCATGCGGGCGCCTGCGACATCGCAACGCTGGCCAGGGCGGGGCTCGCCTACAACGTACCCTTCGAGACCTTCCAGTTGCGCCAGCAGCCGGGAACGCTCGACACGCGCTATTCGCTGCTGGCCGCCGAGGGAAGCAGCAACTTCTTGGTGACGGCGGTCAAGCACTCAGAGGATGGCCGCGCGCTCATCATCCGCGGCTATGACGCCAACGGCACTGGCGGCAACGGCGCATTGGCAGGCGCGCTCAAGGCCCGCTCGGCAAGTCGTGTCAACACGCTCGAAGACGCGATGGACGGCGAGGTCAGGGTGGCGGCCAATGGGCGGATCGAGACGACCATGCGCCCGTGGGAGATTGTCGCCATCAAGGTGCCGTTCCCCAACCACCTTCGATTGGAATCGAGTGCGAATCAAAGAGGAAGACGGAAACCATGAACGCATCGATCATTCTCCCGGCGCCGCGGTTGGTGGAACCGGCCGCCGGAGTGTTCACCCTGGCCTCGGAAGTGCCGCTGGTGGTGATGGAGGAATCCTGGCTCCCGGTGGCCGGACAATTCGCCGACCACCTGGCCGTCGCGATGTTCAACAGCGGCCGCGGGGTGGTGCATGCCGGCCCGACCGACTCCCCGGGGATCACTCTGACGGCGGATCCCTCCCTGGGGGAAGAGGGCTACGCGCTGGAGGTGACGCCGGACGGGGTGAAGGTCCACGCCGGCTCGGCCACCGGCGCAGGGTGGGCCCTGGCCACGCTGTTGCAACTGACGCGTGTCGACCATTCGGCGCGTTATATCCCCTGCGGCCGGGTGGAGGACGCGCCGCGCTTCGGGTACCGCGGCCTGCTGGTGGACGTGGCGCGCCACCCGCACACGCTGCTCACGCTCAAGAAGATCGTCCTGCTCTGCTGGCTCTACAAGATCCGCTACCTGCAACTGCACCTGACGGACATGGAGGCCTTCACCTTCCCCAGCCGGGCGTTCCCCCAACTGGCCACGCCGCACCACCATCTGCCGCTGGCCGCCTGGCGCGAGCTGGAGGCGTTCGCCGCGGCGCACAACGTGATCATCGTGCCGGAACTAGACGTGCCCGGCCATGCTTGGCGCGGCCTGCGCCAGTTATGCCCGACGCGGCCAGCCACCGGCCGCCCGGTGCTTAATCCCGTGAGCGAGAATACATTCCGCGTCCTCGACACGCTCATCGGCGAGCTTCTCGATGTCTTCCCGCGCACCCCGTTCTTCCATGTGGGCGCGGACGAGGTGGACTACGCGGGCTGGCGCGGTTGTGCGGACTGCGCTGCCTTTTTAAAAAATCGCGGTCTGAGCGACATCCGGGAGTGCTACCGGCATTTCATCGGCCGGATGAATGACATCGTCAAAGGCCATGGTCGGCGCACGATCGTCTGGGAGGGTTTTGCCCTTGAGGGCGCCATCCCCATCCCCCGCGACGTGATCGTGCAGTTCTTCGACGTGGAATACCTGCAGCCGGAGGAGGCGCTGGCGCTGGGGCACGAGATCGTCAATTCCAGTTGGGGGCCGCTCTACGTGGTGCCCGGTTCTGGCTCCTGCCCGCCCAGCATGATCCACCGCTGGCACCCGGAAATCTTCGGCAGCAACAGCCTCTCCTGCGTGCCGGACGCGCTGGACGCGGCGCCGGCGTTCGGTTCCGCGCGGACGGTCGACCGCTTCTATTCCCGGCCGTTGCCCGGCAAGGAACGTCCATTCGCCAAAGTCATCCCACCGACGGGAAAACTGCTCGGCGCGATGACGTGTGCGTGGGAACTCATCGAGGACGACGAGCTGCCGCTGCTGCGCCGCCGGTTGCCCGCGATGAGCACGCGCCTCTGGCACCCGGAGGACGGTTCAGGCTTCGACGA
>CAZWQJ010000433.1:0-2677 GCA_964635825.1 uncultured Victivallales bacterium
GACTCGGGGCAGCCAAACGCGATCCACGGTTGCCCTCGCCGATCGCCCCGCCGGGGGAGCGGGTCGATGGCGAGATTGTGGGCGAGGGTGGGTGGCGGGGGCGTGGGCTTGTGGTGGGCGTGGGGGGCTTCGGCCTTCTTTGCGCTCCTCGCCGTGCTAACGTACAGATTCTTCGTTTTGGCGAAGATTTCACCACGGATGTCACGGATCGCACGGATTTATCGGTGCCATCCGTGTCATCCGTTCCATCCGTGGTTACTCCGTCTTGGCTGCGGCTACGCCGATGGATTAGACCGTTCCGCCGCGACATCTGACGGAGATGCGTCACATCTTTGTCGCGAGCGTTGTCGACAACGTTACCGACAACGCTCGCGACAAAGCTTGGGCTGCGGGTGACAGCCCGCCTTGAGAAGATGGCCGGCCAACCCGACGTGCCGATCACGCTGCGGACGAGTGAAGGTTTTGTGGAGAACTTCGGGCCGACGCTGATTGCCCGAATCGGCCGTGAGGCGCCGGGCGTGCGGCTGCGATTCATGCCGAAGCCCGACAAGGACGGCGCGTCGCTGCGCGAGGGGCTGGAAAAGGGCCCGATCGATAGTTCACGGTGTCGATGTTGTGGCATCCGCGGATGGATGCCGACCCAGGCCGCGGCGCGCAACCACGGATTCGGGTTGACATCGTGGCCACAATGTAAAAGTGTGGCCGGATGGTAAGAAGGCCGCTATGGCTCGGATCTGAACTTGGGACACGAGGGCTCTGACGGCTATGGTTGCCCCTCCTGAACCAGTGCCCGAGCTTCCCTCTATCGCCACCTTTGTGCTCGACGCCATCCTGCATCTCGTGCGCTTTCCGTTGAAGGCGCTGTTGATGGCGATCGTCGTGCGTCTGATTTCGCGCAACGAGGCTGACGTCCACCGCCGGAACACGATCAAGATCACGGCCGTGGTCCTCGTTCTGGCGTTTCTGCTCAACACGTCCCCGAGCGGCGTGCTTGGCGTCTACCCGTTCTGCATGATCGTGCTGGTGACGACACTGCTGATGAAGAAGGTCTTCTGGATCGGCATCGAGAAGGCGCTGATCGCCGGGATCGTTTTTGTATTTCTGAGCGTGTCGCTGACGGATTACACGAATCGTGGGATGGACCGACTGATCCCCGGGCGGCCGACCATTGGCGGGGTGCTCGCCGACCTACTGGATGCCCGTACGCGGAAGCAGATTGGCGATGACAGCTTGCCTCCGAGCCGCCGTTTCATGCCGGCGCTGTTGCGGATGGCGGCGGGGGCGGAGACCGAAGGCGGCATCGTTCACGACCTGTTGTCACCGTTCCGAACGTTGCAGAAGGCGAAGACGCAGATCGCGGACATCGACCAGAAGGCGCGGGCCTCGGCGTCCGTGGTCAACATGCTATCGGGAGCGGGGACGAATGTGGGTAGCCGAGCGGCCGAGATGCAGTCCCTGGAGCAGTCGCTGGCGAGCGATGTGCAAGCGGGCGCCCTGCGCTCCGGGAGTGCGGCGGTACCCGCGGCGTCCGGTGGGTTTGCGGGCACGCAGCCCTATGAAACGTCGGCGGCGGCCCCGGCCGCCCCCCCCAGCGCGCCGGCCGATGTGGTGTCGCCCACGCGCGCGGTGCGCCCACCGGCGCCCGCTCCCGCCGAGGTGGCGGGCAGTGCGGACACCTTTGCCGAAGCGGCGGCGAAGGCGATCCTGAACCTGTACTACCGCCTCAGCGGCAAGGCGGTGCCGGAACTGGCGCCGGAGACGCCCCGCGCGCCGCGAGCGGCAGCGCAGCTGCCGGTAACGCAATCCGCGCCGCCCCCGCCGTTGCCAGCGGCCCCGGTGGCGGGATCCGCGGAGACGCAGCCTGTGGCCTCACTGCCTGAAGTGGAGGAGGTCGGCGCGGGCGTGGATGAAGACACCGACGCGGCGGTGGACGAGGCGGCGTCCGCATCGCCGAGTCCGTCCGTGCCGGATTCCGAGCCCCCGGAGGACGGGCAAGTGACGGCGGTGGTGACCAATTTACCGGGTGCGGCCGTGACTGGGGCGCTGACCAACGCGCCGGGTACGGGTGGTGGCATTTCGTCGACCGTCGCTGTCGCGCATGCGGATCATGTGCAGTACGTCCCGACGCCGGCCGGGTTGAAGATCACCGGCGTGGTGAGCCGCAAGGATGGTTCCGGGTTTCTGACGTGCAACGGCCGCATCGTATCCGTCGGTGGGTATGTATCAACCACGACGGCGGAAGGCGAAGAGGTGGTCCTGAAGCTCGAGACGATCACGAACAGCCAGCCACGCTGGTCGCTGGTGGTCGGCGCCGAATCGATGCCGGTGATCCCGTTCGGGCGCTGAGGCGGATGGTGCCGCCGATCTGACTCCAGACAACGCTGGTGACCAGGATCGTGGAACGTTTCGCAAGCGGTCATCCATTCTGGCGGTCCCGCCGCCAGCGGCGTGATATCAACCAGGGCCTGCAACCACTGCGGCATGTTGGGTCACCCTCCGCGGATATAGCGTCGTAACATAGGCCCGATGGAGAGGGAAGGAAGAAGGGAGAAGGGAGAAGGAAGAAGGGAGAAGGAAGAAGGAAGAACATTGAACACTGAACACTGAACATCGAACACCGAACATCGAACGCCAAAGTCCAGATCTGCGCCTGACTTCGACGTTGGGCGTTCGATGT
>CAZWQJ010000434.1:0-2632 GCA_964635825.1 uncultured Victivallales bacterium
GAGGAATGGATGGGGCGTCGCCTCGTTGACATGACGATCGAGGACTACGTCTATCTGGGCGGTGTCGTGCACGGCGCGGGGCTGGCCGAGTACATTCTGAACTTCCGGCGGCGGATGTTTGATTCCGCCAGTGCGATTTTCTGGATGTACAATGACTGCTGGCCCGCCGTGCGCAGTTGGACCATCGTCGACTACTACCTGCGGCGCACCCCGGCCTTCCATCCCGTGCGCCGCGCCTTTGCGCCGCTGACCGTCGCGCTGGCGATCGAAGGGGGGCGCGTGCGGGTGCATGGGATCAACGAGGGGCCGGCGTGGAGCGGCACGGTGCGCTACGGCGTCTGCCGGCTGGCGGGCAGCCTGCCGCTGGATGAAACGCGCGACGTGACGCTGCCGGCGAACGCCTCCACGGTCATTGCCGAATTCTCCGAATCCGAACTCGCGCGGCGCGGTTTGCGGACGCACGTGGCCTTTGCGCTGCTGAGCCGCGACGGCCGCGAAGCGGCGCGGGCCACGCTGATCCAACCGCTGTTCAAGGAGATGCGCTGGCCCGCCGCCCGGGTGCGCGTCCGCCTCGCCGCGGGGAAGGCGGTCTTCACCAGCGCCACCTTCGCCTGGCGCGTCTGCCTGGATCTGGACGGCGAGCGCGCGTTGCCGGATAATTTTTTCGACGTGCTGCCGGGCATTCCCACCGTGTTCGACTGGCCCGCCGCGCTCGGCCGCCCGCGGATTCTGCGCATCGGGAATGCAAGATGAGGGGAGGGGTCCATGCAGCTTGAATTCACGCCGCGGAGCCAGCTTTCGGATTACGAGTGGGAGCTGACACAGTCGTACAAGAACCGCAACCAACTGGACAAGGAGACGATCGTGGCGCTTTCGGAGCGCAGCAACCTGCACGGCCTGGCGCGGGTGGGCCTCTTCGTTGCGGCCATGGCGCTGGCGGCCTGGGCGGCGGTGGTCGTCAGCAGCCAGAACCTTTGGCTGGCCATTCCGTTGCTGTATGCCTACTGGTTTCTATACGGGTTCTGGGTGGCAGTGGCCCATGAGTTGCAGCACAAGATGGTGTTTGCCAAGTCGTGGGAGCGCGTGAGCGAGGCGTTGTATTTCGTGGTGCAGGCGCTGATGTGGAACAGCCCGCGCTACGCGCGCATTTCCCACATGCTGCACCACCGCTGCACAATGGTGCGCGACGTGGATCCGGAGACCGACTGGCCGGAAGTCGTCACGACCAAATGGTTGCGCAAGTTTCTGCGCGATCTGATCCTGAACATGCTGATCGTGGGCGCGCCGCGCAGCCTGTACGGGGCCGTGAAGCAGCAGGTGCAGCGCGTGGCGGGCCACCGCGACCGCATGATGCGCGATCATTGCTCGCCCGCCGACCTGCGCGCCATCCGCCGCGAGTCCGCGGGCATCCTCCTGTTCCACCTGTTCTGGGTGGGGGTGGCCATCGGGTTCCAGCGATGGGAGCCGATCCTGTTCGTGACGATCGCCTGGCAGGTTGGGTCGCCGATGGAAGCGCTGTGGCACAACACCGAGCACATCGGGCGCGCCTACAACGTGAACGACCAGCGCCTGGCGACCCGCTCTATCCGTGTCAGCCCGTTCATCCGCCTGCTCTACGGCGGGCTGGACGATCACGTGGAGCATCACCTGTTTCCGCTCGTGCCCTCGCGTAACCTGCGCAAGCTGCACCGGTTGCTGAAACGGGAACTGCCCGAAGCGCGCAGCATGATCGGCTGCTGGCGCGAGATGTTCGCCATTGCGCGGGAGAAGGACATGCACCCGGCGAACGAGTACGTGCCCTTCGATCCCGGCGCGCCCGTCAAGCCGGTGCAGCCCGTCCAGTCATAGGTTGCACATTCGGCAGGGAAGGCTTCCGCAGAGAGGCAGAAGCTCCGCGGGTTGAAGTCGGGTGGTCACCAGATGCGCTTCAGGCCATAGCGCTCGAAGACGGGATCGCGGCTGATGACGGTCAGGCCGCGGCGCCTGGCCTGGATCGCCTGGACGCGGTCGAAGGGATCGCCATGGTGGGCAGCCAACTCCCGCACGCCAACCGCGTCCTCGAACTCCACCGGCAGAACCTCAAACCCGTTGTCCACCAGAATGCGCGGCAGGTCCTGCTGCAGGTCGTAGGGGAGTTTGAGTTTCCCGAGGCCAACCTTGATGGCCGCCTCCCAGATGCTGGCGATACTGACGTGGCAGGCCCCCGCACCCGACTCCATCAGGGAAGCCGCCGTTTCCGAAAGCGAAGGCGAATCTTCGAACAGCGCAATCCATGCGTTTGTGTCCACAAGGTAATTCACATGTAGTCCCTGAACTCCTCAAGAGGGGCGTCGAAGTCCGGGGCCATGTAGAACCCGGGCCCTTTGGCACAACCGCGCTTCGGTGTCTTGCGCGGGGCGGATGGCACCAGTTCTGCGATGCGCTTGCCGTGACGCGTGATGCGAATCGTGTGGCCCAGCTCCACCTCGTCGAGCAGGCGGGACAGGTGCGTCTTTGCTTCGAAAGCCCCAACTTCTTTGATCATGGAAATAGACTAGTTGAACTGGTTGATTGCGTCAAGGTTGGCGCAGTTCGGTGAAGGCGGTGCTGTCGGCGTAGGCGCGCGGCGCGCGTTGGAGGGCGCCGCGCCAGG
>CAZWQJ010000435.1:0-2621 GCA_964635825.1 uncultured Victivallales bacterium
AAGAAGGCCGCGAAGTCGATTTCCTCGTTTCCGCAAACCGCAGGCCGATGTTTCTGGTCGAGGCCAAGCTGGGCGATACCACGCCCGCCGCCAACCTGCTCCGTTTCCAGAAGGCGCTGGGGATCCCCGCCATCCAGTTGCTGAACAGCGGCGACGGCTTCCAGCGCGGCACTCCGGCCGGCCACCCGCTGCTGACGGCCCCCGCCGCGCACTGGCTGCCACGGTTGCCGTGAGCGGGCGCCGTCGTCGAGCATCTTCGTTGCACGTTTCATTCGTTCACCAGCTTCTTCCCCGGCAGGCGGAACTGCTCGTCTGAGAAACTTCGTCGCGAGCTTTGTCGCAGGAATTGCGCACCATATGTTTGCATCGACAAAGCTCCCGACAAAGCGTCAAAGATGGGGATCGTTTCTCATGCTCTCTGAGAGCCCTTCTCGTGGAAATCGTTGCAACATGTTGCGAATGAACACTCAACACCCAACATGCAACGCTCAACACTCAAGTTGGCATCTTTCGGACTTGAGCGTTGCGTGTTGCGTGTTGAATGTTGCGTGTTTCTCACGCTTCACTCCATCCGGCCCGCCGCGGGCCGGAGGCTGTACTGAATACTCCTAAACTCCCCCCCTCCCCCCCCACTCCCTACGGCGCGTTGGTATAGGGGGAGACCTCGTAGAATCGCATTCCCATGCCGACCGCCGTCTGATCCGTGTACACGTTAAGCGGCGGCGTCGCGGGCAACAGGCCGGAGAGCGGCGCGAATCCCGCCTGCAGGTTGCTCGCCACGGCGACCCGGTACCAGCGGTTGGAGACGGACGACCAGCGCAACACATAACCCGCGCCGCTCTGCCAGTCCGCCCGCGTCACCGCCAGCACCGAGGTGGTCACCGTCGGATCTGTTCCCGCGACGCGCTCCTGCCAGGCCGCATGGCCGTCGCGGTCGGTGTCCGCGATGGCGGCGTTGGCATAGTCGCTCGTGGCCGGGTAGTACGGCGCCAGCCAGGTCTCCGGCACACCGTAGGCCGACCAGAGGTTCTCGTCGAACGACGCGCTCAGCATGCCGTTGGTCTGGATGTTGCTCCACACCCAGGTCGTGTTGGTGAAGGCATTGTCCGCGAACGGGCTGCCGGGCACGTGGCCACCGTTGGTGAGGATGCTGCCGATGTGGTAGTGCGCATCCGCCCGGATGACGAAGCCCGTCGAACCGCCCGGCGCCACATACACCGCGCCGGACGGAAGCACGCGGCCGTGCGCGCCGGCCACCGAGGAGACCGTGAGGCTGCCAGGCGGCGCGCCCCCGGGGACCATCCGCACCCGCGTGCCAGCCTTGTGCACAATGAGGTTCTCGATGGTGAGCAGCCGATGGGAGTCCGCGACCACCGTGCCGGACTGCACCTCCACGCCGCCGCTGGTGCTGGTCCAGTCCACCGGGTCGCCGGGATTGACCTTGAACCGCTGCAACCGCCGCGGGGTCAAGTCCACGGTGCACGAGTTGGAGGGGCAATCGGCCGTCAACGCCACCGTCATCGCCCACTCGCCGGCCTCGTCCACGATGTTGGTGGTCTGCCAGTAGAGCCAGTAGTTGACCGTCCCCTGCTGATAACTTTCTCCCGCAGGATCAGCGTTAGCCGGGTCGTCGTCGAGGCTGCAGCGGGTGAACGCCGGCAGCGACTGGTCAATGCGCATGTCGATGGGGTTGACGCTCGACGAGTGGTTGAGCGGAAAATGCGGGCGCGGGTTCAGGAAACGATCCACGCCCCACTCGAACGTGTGCGGACGCTTCGTCTCCTGCATCGCCCGGTAAAAATCCATGTCCGGCGAGCCGGACGCACTGACGCCGCTGCCGCTAGACCAGGCGATGAAGGGCGTTTCGCGTTCCGGATACTGGCGCAGATACCAGACATCGTCGAAGTATTGCCACACCGGCGTGCCGTCCTCGAACTTCACATTCCAAGCCTGCTCGCCGTAGAAGGCTTTGTAGGAAGCGGCGGCCTGACTGTTGCTCGGAACATGCACGCCCGCCCAACTGACGCTCCACGCGACGCGCTCGGGATGGCGGATGCCGAGCATGATGGAGCCCGAGCCGCCCATCTGGATGCCGCCGGCGCTGAAGACGCGGTTGCTGGCGATCGCCCACCGCGTCATGGCCCAGTCCGTCAGCGAGAGCAGGCGCCGCTGGGTGTAGGGCCGCACCACGCCGTTGGTCCATGCCGGGCCCGCCGCGATCTTGCCGTAGGACTCGTGGTAGCCGGTCCACCAATCTAACGGGATCCCGTCGGAAGCGACCAGGATCGCTCCTATCGCCCCGTTGAACCACCAACCGTAGCCGCTCCAGGGGCTGCTATCGGCGCTGTTGCTATCATGCAGGTTCATGCCCAGCGGCGCCGGATAGGTCACATTCGGGGGGATGGCCACGACGATGTCGTTGGGCCGGTTCTCGCCGTTGGCTGTGGGCGGCGCCTCCCAGCGGACGTAGTGCTCGACCCTGGCGTTGGCGATGGCCGCAAACTCGATCCCCGTCCGGAAGCTCTGCAGCACGGGCGTTCCCTGGCCCTGCTGTTCGGCCACCGGTGCCGCCAGCGTATTGCCCGCGTGCAGTTGCGTGTTCTCAACGCCATTCGTGACCG
>CAZWQJ010000436.1:0-2605 GCA_964635825.1 uncultured Victivallales bacterium
CGCGATGCGCTGGCGCTGGCGCAGGACGCCGTGGGGGAGTGGACGCCATGAGCAAAAGGAAACAACACGAGCCGCGGGTTCCGCTGCCGGTGCGGGGGGGGATTCGCGCGCAGGGGACGCGGAGCAGCCAGAGCCGTTCGTGGTGGGGGCGGCGCTGGATGCTGGTGTTGGAGGGATTGCGGCTGGGCGCCCGACTGGGACGGGGCCGCCAGTATGCGGTGGCGGGGCAGGTCGCCGCGTTGACCCTCGGCGAGGGCGCGGTCGGAGCGGTGGTGCAGGGCGGCGCCCCGGAACCGTATCGGGTGACCTTCACGTTCCGAACGCTGGCCGATGGCGTTCGCGCCGACCTCACGGCAGCGCTCGGCGCGCACCCCGCCTGGATCGGACGATTGCTCGTCAACGATCTCCCCGTCGAAGTGGAGGCGCTTTTCCGAGACGCGGGGGTTTCCCTGTTTCCCGCGCGTCGCGGCGACTGGGTCTGCACCTGCACCTGTCCCGACTGGTCGACGCCGTGCAAACATGCGGCGGCCGTCCTCTATCTGCTGGGCGAGGCGGTCGAACGCGAGCCCATGCTCCTGCTGGATTTGCGCGGCATCAACCGCAGCGATCTGATCCCAGCGGCTGGCGACCGTCCCGGCGGATGTGGGCTCCAACCGCACCCGCCTGAGCTGGTTTGCGCGCCCGTTCCGCCAGCGGATGCCGCCGCATTCTGGGGTGATCGCTGGACGCCGGCCGCAACGTTTGGCCCTCCGCCGGGGCGAATGGCGGCGGCGCCGCTGCTCACCCGCCTCGGCCCGCTGCCGTTCTGGCGTGGACAGGAGCGGTTCCGCGAGATGGTCGAACAGGTCTACGGGCGGGCGGTGCCGGTCGCTCTGCAGATCTGGGGCGGCGAGCGCCCGGACGCCATCCTGCGCGCCGGCCGACCGGCCGGGCCGCCCGGCGGCTTCGTGTTGCGCAAGCACCGCATGCAAATTGATCGGACCCGACTATGACAGGCTCCCGCTCGCCTTTGACGATTGACACATCCCGCGACCCGGCACCGAAGGTGATCGGAAATGTGAGGATGAACGTGGAAGGACCTACGGAAAACTGAAAACACACGCCATACTCTGGCTCCATCAGTATTTCTCCACGCCGAAGGGGTGGGGCGCGGTCCGGACGCACGCCCTGGGGCGGCGCTTGGTTCAGGCGGGGCATGCGGTGGACGTGGTGTGCGGCGGCGGGTACGACGGGTCGTTGAAGCGGACCGGCTTCAGGCCTGCGGCGGTGGACGGGATGCGGGTTTTTGTGAGCGGCACGGCGTATCGTCCGCACATGGGGTTCGTGCGGCGTATCGTGTCGTTCCTGAGCTTCCTGGTCTTTGCGCTGGTGTTTGTCGTGCGGCGGGGGCGGCGGTACGATGTGATCATCGCATCGAGCGGTCCGCTGACGCTGGCGCTGCCCGCGCTGGCGGGTCACGGACTGTATCGGAAGCCCTTCGTCTTCGAGGTGATTGATGTCTGGCCCGACTCGGCGATCGCGGCGGGGGTGTTGCGCAACCCGGTGCTGAAGTGGATCAGCTTCAAGCTGGAGGCTCTGGCGTATCGTCACGCGGCGGCGGTGGTGACCTGTTCGACGGGGATGACGGAGCGGGTGCAAAGAAAACTGGAACATCAGGGATCTGCGCGCCCCGCGCTGCTGACGATCCCCAACGGCTGTGACCTGGAGCAGTTCGTTCCGGACGAGGCGCGCAGGCGGGCGATGCGGCAGCGGTTGGGCGCGGAGGAGGGGGATTTGGTCGTGATTTACGCCGGAGCGATGGGGGTGAGCAATGCGGTGGGCGATCTGGCCGAGGCGGTCGCGAGGACGGCGGCAGACGGAAAGATCGTCTGGTGGTTTGCGGGCGACGGACCGGAGGCGGACACGCTCACGCGCGCCGTCAGCGACGGGAGGGGTCGTTGGTTTGGGCCTTTGCCCAAGGACGAGTTGATCGGGCTGTATCTGGCGGCGGATGTGAATGTGGTGACGTTCCGGCGCGAGCCGCTGTTTTATGAAAACTCCCCGAACAAGTTTTTTGATGGGATCGCGGCGGGCTTGCCGGCGGTCTTCAATCGGACGACGTGGCTGGAGCCGTGGCTGGCGGAATACGACTGCGGCCTGGTTTGCGGCACCGAGACGCCGGGGGCGTGGATGGCCGAGGCCTTACGGGGGCTGGCTGCTGACCAACTGCGGCTGCAGCGGATGAAGCGGGGGGCTCGAAGACTGGCGGAAGAGGTTTTTAACCGCGAGGGCCAGGCTGATCGGTATCTGGAGGTGCTGGGGAAAGCTGGGGACGGAAAGCTTGCCGATTACCCCAGGTGAAACTGTTGCACTCGCCTCCAGATGTTGCTATTATGCGGCCACACGGAACGCTTCGATGCGATTTGTCATGGAACTCAGGAACCTTTTGCCATGCTTAAGATCACGTTTATGGGTGCGGGAAGCACTGTTTTTGCTAAAAATGTTCTCGGCGATGCTATGCTCAGCGAGGCGCTTCACGACGCCCACCTCGCCTTGTACGACATCGATCCCGTCCGCCTGCGCGAATCGAAGAAGATGCTCGACAGCCTCAACGCCAACATCAACC
>CAZWQJ010000437.1:0-2582 GCA_964635825.1 uncultured Victivallales bacterium
GAACGAAGAGCGTTTTAGCCCTCGTGCAGCGAGTATACACCGGCGGCAGGGTCGATCAATGCGGTTGTCGAGCTGTATGAGGGCTAAAACGTGGTTGAACGGAGCCGCGGTGGCTATGGGGTAAAGCGATGGCTTTGGGCAAGGTGGCGGGATGGAGCCGGCAGGGGCTTGCGAGCCGATCGGGGTGGCGAAAGCCGTCTGGCGAGCGTCTGGCAGGGCGTGGACAGCGGCGGGGTGGCATGGAGGGGGACGCGACGAGCGCTCATGGTCCGCATCCGCACAGACCCCGGCCATGCCGTGGGCTGCGGCCTTTCGGAGCGGAATGATCCGTGGGCAACGGCCATGTTCATGGCGACTGGCCGCAGTGGGGGATCCTGCCCGCAACGCTGCGCGTGGCGCTGCAGGCGGGGATCTGCCGGTTGGTCTTGACGAGATGCCCCTTGCCGCAGTGAGGGCACAGCGTGATGTCCACGCCCGTGCGACGCAGGATGCGCTCGGCGAGTGTCTCCTTGGCGGACGGCAGCGGCGCTTCCGCCGGGATCGCCTTACGGATGGCGGCGAGGATTTCCTTGCGATGGGAGGCGGCCATCCAGCCGAAGGAGCGGATCTTGTGGAAGCCGTCGGGCAGGATGTGGGCCAGGAAGCGGCGGGTGAACAGGGCTACGGGGATGGTTTCGGTCTTCTCGATGTTGTCGGCAGAGCGATCGCGCCAGCTGTAGGTGACCCGGCCATTGCGGATGGCCTTGATGCGGCTATCGCCGATGGCAACCTTGTGGGTGTAGCGGGCGACGTAGTCCAGAGCATGGGTCGGATCCTCGGGCGTGGGCTTGGGGAAGACGATCCAGGACTGGGCGGCAAGCGTGGCGAGCCACGATGCCCAGGCGGTGTCCTCGCCCAGGGGTGCGGCCCGGCTGCTATAGACCAGTTTGCCGCGCTTGCGTAGCGCGCACAGTCGCCGGAGAAGCCGGTTGCGGAAGGCGTCCGCCAGCGATTCCTGGCGGAAGAGCCACTTGCCGCGGCAGGGCACCCACTCCTGCGGGCCTTCACGCCACACGCCGCCGGGCACGATGCAGTGCACGTGGAAGTGAAGCTGCAGCCGCTGGGTCCAGGTGTGCAGGATCGCCAAGAAGCCGAGTTGGCCTTCCAGCCGCCAGCGCGGGTCCTGCGCAAAGCGCTGCAAGACCCAGTTGACGGCACCGAACAGCTCCCCGAGCAACCGCTTGCGGTTGGCGTCGATCAGCGCGTTGAGCCCGTGCGGCAGAGTGAACACGACATGGAAGTACTGCACGGGCAGCACCTCGGCCAGGCGCGCGTCCAGCCACTTCTCTTTGGCGGCGGTTTGACAGGTGGGGCAATGTCGGGTCTGGCAGGAGTTGTACACCGGCACTTCGCTTCCGCATTGGTCGCACTGGTGGATATGCCCGCCCAGCGCGGCGGTGCGGCATCGCAAGATGTGCCGCACCGCCTTCACGGCCTGCGGCGGCACGGCATAGGCGCGGTTGTACGACTCCCAGCAGGACCGGATCACCTCCGCCACCCGAAGGGCGGCGGACATGGCTTAGCCCTCGTCGTGCAACGTATCGAGCGGACTCTTCACCGTGGCCAGATGCTCGGCCGTCACGTGCATGTAGCGCCCCGTGGTCACCAGCGACGAATGGCCCATCCAACGCTTGATCGTGTAGAGGTCCACCCCGGCTTCCATCAGGTGGGTGGCGAAGCAGTGCCGAAGCACATGGATGCCGCCGACGCGGCGCACTCCGCTCGTGCGCAGCGCCGCGTAGTACACGGCTTGCGCGGCGGCATCGCTGATCGGCCGGTTGCGGTCCCGGCCCGTGAAGAAGAACTCCGCCGGCCGGTTGGCGCGCCACAGTGCTTCCAGCAGTCGCAGCGCCCGCGCCGACAGCACCGTGTAGCGGTCCTTGCGGCCCTTGCCGTCTCCGACAAACACCCTCATCCGTCCGCGATCCACGTCGGCGATTCTCACGCGGATGACCTCGCTCACGCGCAGCCCAGAGCCGTAGGTCATGGCCAGCAGCGCGCGATGCTTGAGATTCACCGGCGCCGCGATCAGCCGCTCGACTTCCTGGCGGCTGAGCACCCCGGGGCGTTTGCCGCTGCGTCCGCGCGGAGGGATCGAAAACTCATGCGCCGGGCGCTTGAGCACCTGCTGGTACAAGAACCGATAGGCGCTGAAATAGACGTTGACCGTTGCCCACGCCCGCTTGCGCACCGTAATGATCTCGTCGAGAAAGCGCTGCACCTCCTCGCAACTCAGCCGCTCCAGCGGCCGCTTGAAGAACTTCCACAACTCCACCATCGCGTGGATGTACGCATCCACCGTGTTGGTCGCGAATCCTCGCAACCGCATCTGCAATAACACCGCCTCGCGTAACGCCGACATGCCTGAGCCCTCCGGGTTCGGTCTTGCGGTTCATCCGCAATCCCACGGGCCTCAGCATATCCTTCTCCAAATGAAAAACCGCTCCGCAGCAAACGCCGCGAAACGGTTCAACGCCCTTGCGGTTTCCAAATCTCTTATCCGAATGTCCGCTTCTTCCTCCGCGGAGCGGTTCCGTTCAACG
>CAZWQJ010000438.1:0-2580 GCA_964635825.1 uncultured Victivallales bacterium
ACGGCCCGGTCTCGCCCACCGGCGTCAGACCCACCACGTTCGTGATCGGGCTGCCTGACCGGTAGATCCGGTACTGCACCTTGGGACCCCACACCGTCATCAAGGCCAGGTAGTTCGAGTAGACGAGCATCGTGTCCTGCACCGGCGAGTCGGGCTCGGTCCAGGTCAGGAAGGTCTGCCCCTGCCGGTGAACCGCCTGTAACCCCACCACGCCCGCTTTCAGTTCGAGCAGCGTGGCGCTGACCACGGACGGCGCGCCGATCGCGTAGTCGCCGGGCAGCAGCGTCAGCGTGACCGTCTGTTCGGGCGCGATCGCACCCAGGGGCGTCACCGTGATGACGCCGTTGGTCTGCCCCGCGGGGATGATCACCTGGCCGCTGGCCGGCGCGATCGTGTAGTGCACGCCGTTACTCGCCGTGCCGCCCAGCGCGTAGTTCACCACCAGGTTGGTGTTCGCGCCCGCCGCCGGCCGGGAGACCGTGAAGCTCGCCGTGTCGAGCAGGTTCGACCGCCCCACCGGATCCGTGGCCTGCACGCGGAGTTCGTTCAGCACCGACGAGACCGTCACCGTGTCCGACACCACGAAATCGCCATCACCAGCCTGAAGCTGCAGCACGTAATCGCCCGCCGCGCCGAAACCGGCGGTCGTGTCGGCGTTCGTCGCATTGCCGAACGTCACCGCGCCCGGCCCGCTGATCGCCGTCCAGAGCTGCGTCACCGCGCCTCCGCGCCCGTCGTCGAGGACCGTGCCATCGAGCGCGGCCACGATCGGGAAGGCGTTGCCGACCGCGGTCTGGTCGGCGCCCGCGCTCACGCTCGGCGGCAGATTGTTCGTCTCGTCGTCGCGGATCGTCACCGCGGCGGCGCCGGGAGAGCCCACGGCGTAGTCCGTCGCGCCGCGCAGGGCCAGCGTGACAGTTTCCGGATACTCGCTGACGGCATCATCCACCGGCCAGACGGTGATCGTGGCGTTGGTCTGGCCGTCGGCAATCGTGACAGTGCCGGTGCGCGCGGCATAGTCCTCCGGCGGGGCGGTGGTGTAGTCGCCGGCGGGGCCGGGCGTGGCGGCGCCGAATTCGCTGCCGATCGTGTACCCGATCACCGCGTCCCCGTTCGTCCACGCGCCGCGGCTGACGGTGAAGACGCCGGCGGTGGGCGCCACGGGACTTTCGTACGCCCAGGGGGCCGTCGCTTCGACCGTGACCTGCGGCAGGGAATCCGTCCACTTCAAGGCGATCGAGCCGTTGCCATACACCACCGAGCCGCCCAGGCCCAGCCCCGTCACCGACGCGAACTGGTAGGCCGAGAAGTCCGCGCTGGTGGCCCGGACCACCGTCACCGTGAGCCCGTTCATGGCCGCCGAGGGCGGGACCATGCTCACCACCAGCGCGCAGTTGGTGATGCTCGCCGCCAGCGCCGCGTCGCCCGCGGTCACCGCCAACTGGTCCACGTTCGTCCCCGCCGCCGTCCCCGCGCTGGCCAGGTCGATCGCCAGCGTCGCCGGCGCGCCGCCGTTCCGCGCGAAGGCAAACTTGCCGGCCACCGTCAGGATCGCCACTCCGCCGCTGTTCGTGCCGGGGCTGACCGTGCCGCTTTCGGTGAGCCGGTAGGTCCCCGAGCCGCCTTCCACCCAGATCGTCCCCTCGCCGGCGAGCGGGTTCGAGAGCGACCAATTCATGTCCGGCGTCGCGTCGAGCAACAGGGAGGTCCGTGGCGCATAGCCGCTCTGGATGAGCGTGTTGTAGACCATCACCGGCCCGGTCCCCAGCGCCCCGTCGGCCGAAACCTTCAGGCGGCCGTTGCTGACCGTCGTTCCGCCCGCGTAGGTGTTCGTCCCGTGGCGCAGTTCGACCACGCCCTGGTCGCCGTTGTACACGTCGTCGGCGTTCACCACGATGCCCCCGGGCCCCGAAACCAGGCCGGAGAGAATCATGCTCGTGGCGCCTCCGCCCGCGCGCACCGCGGCCAGCGTCAGATTGGTGTTCAGCGTGACGGCGCCCGACCACACTTCGCCCAGGCGCCAGCCCTCCGTTGTCAGTTTGCCGGCGCCCTGGGCAATCAAGTCAAAGGGAACCGTCGTGCCGTCGGCCGCCGTGAACCGCACCACCGATGTGTTCGTGGCCAGCGTGACGACCGGTATGCGCGGCGCGCCCGTGTAGTTCTGCGTCTGCTTGAACGAAAGAGAAGCAGCAGCATTGACCGTGATGTCGCCCGTGCCGAGGCATTGATTGGCAGCCGCGATGAGGTCAGCGTAGTTACCTTCCACGACAATGCCGCCGGAATGCGTGTTGCTCGCGGCCGTCAGATAGAAATCCGCCCCTTCGGGCGCCTGGGGCGGGCTCAGGTAACAATCCACCCCGCGGAAGGTCAACCGGTTCGTTCCGGAAACCGGCCCATCCAGCCAGACGCCAACGTTGCCGCGCCCGCCGGTGAACAGCGAGTTGGCCGTGACGGTCACGGCCCCGGTCAGACGCATCGCGCTCCCGGGATTCAGCACGCCCTGCGCCCAGGTGCCGCCGATCAGCGTCACCGGACTGGCCACCACGACACCCGACGCGTGCGCGACGGTGCCGCCCGTGG
>CAZWQJ010000439.1:0-2577 GCA_964635825.1 uncultured Victivallales bacterium
CGGCATGAACTTGACCCGCGCCGTGACGGTCGTGAGCCCGGCTTCGGAAACCGCTCGTCATGTATGCCTGGCGTGGCACGCGGCTCTGTCGCGTGCGTCTTCTGGCGCGGGACAGGAGCCCGCGCTACCTTTCCGTGCGCCGTGTAGAGCAGATACAGCCCGCCATCTGGGAGCTCATTCGCGAAGACAACACCCCCGGCGTCGCTGGCAACCATGGACGCACACCTTGATTCGTTGCTACAAAGGACGTATGAAACCATTCTATACGACAGCCGCCGTGGTCGTCTTTATTGTGGCCAGCGTGGGGTCGAGTCTTCTCTTTCGCGTGGCGGCGCAGCACACCGGCCGGACCACGATCCTGTATTTCGTTCTCGGCAATCTGGCCGGGTTGGGCGTCTCCATTTCACTGACGCTGGCGCTGCGCGGCACGAATCCGAATTTGATCTATGCCTTGTGCCTGGGGGGCACCTTCTGCGTGCTGCAATTGGCCTCCGCGTGGCTCTTCAAGCAGCCCCTTTCCCCCGTGCAATGGGTGGGCGTCGCCTTGGTGGCCGGCGGTGTGGCCTTGCTTCCATTCAAGTGAGCCGCGGTGGGGCGCCGAGCAGGGTCTCGAGGATCGTATAGGCCGCCCGTGGTTGCGCCAGTTGCTTCATCCGATGCCGCATCCCGGCCAGGCGCTGCGGATCTCGCAACAACAGGTCCACTTTGTGCGGAAGCGTGACGACGTCCGTCGGGCTCACGGCCACGCCCTGCTCGAGCACACTGGCGGCATTGATTTCTTCCTGGCTGGGGATCGGATTCACCAGGACCATGGGCAGGGCGCTCGCCATTGCTTCCGAAAGCGTCAGACCGCCAGGCTTGCCGATAAAGAGGTCGGAGACCGCCGGTGCCCCGTGTTTCTGCTGGACGCGCGGCGCGTTCGCTGCGCTAATTGCGTGCCCGTATGGACTTTCCACATAATATAGATGGGGTGTGGGCGATGCGGGAAACGGAACGGGGTGACGGTCTGCTATGAGTGAAAAACCGGATGCGTGGCGGCGGTTGCGGCGCGGGGGGCTTGTGCTGGCTGGGCTGGGCTGGCTGGCGATCGGGGGCGTGTCGATCGTCCTGTCGCTGTTGATTGTGATTCGCGGCAAACCCTGGGCGCGCGGGATCTATGCGGAGCATGCGGGCGCGCACTTCTGGGGCGGGCTGGGGGCTTGTGTCATTGCGTATTTCCTGCTGGTGGGCATTCGCCACCGGGCGGCGGACTGGCGCCGCGTGGGGGCACGCGTGGGTCTGCTCGTGTTCAGCATCGCCTTCACCGCGCTGCTGCTGGAACTGGGGCTGCGCGTCGTCTATTACACGGATTTCAAGCGCGGCGGTGATCTGCACCAGCGGCTGGAGCGCTCGCAGAAGACGGCCTTGGGGTCGCGCGAAGGCAGCTTCAACATGTCCGGGCTCGTGGAGCCCAGCCCCTATAAGGATGTGATCTACAAGCTGAAGCCGGATCTGCGCGGCGCATTCCGCAACAAGCGGGTCAGCACGAACTCGCATGGCATGCGCGGGCCGGAGCTCCCGGTGGAAAAGGCGCCGGGCGTGTTTCGGATCATCGGCATCGGCGATTCGGTGATGTTCGGCTGGGGCGTTGCGGATGAGGTCTACTATCTGCGGGTGCTGGAGGCCCAGCTCAATGCGCGCAACGATGGCCGCCGTTACGAGTGCCTGAATCTGGCGGTTCCGGGCTACAACACGACCATGGAAGTCGCGGCGCTGGAGAACGTGGGCATGGCCTTCGAGCCGGACCTCGTCGTCCTGCAGTTCATCAACAACGACTTCGGGATGCCGTTGTTTCTGGAGCGGCAGCGCACCGGGCTCTCGCTGAAGACCTTCTACCTGAAGGATCTGATCAACCTGCGCCTGTCCTGGCTGCGGGGCGATGCGGCGGAAACGATGGTTTCCTCCAAGCTCGAAGGGTTGACCGGGGAGGAGCGCGATCGCAGCAGCGACCCTTACCGCTACATGCTGGGCGAATCGGGGTTCACCCTGGCGATGGAGCGCCTGGCCCGGCTCACCGGCCACCGGCCTCCAGCCGAGGGGGAGGAGGCCCGCCGCCCCATCCCGGTCATCATCCTGCGCGGTACGCTCTTCGACCGGCAGCGGGCCCTCATGGACCGCCTGGCCCCGGAACTCGGCTTCGAAATTCTGGATATCGCCCCGGTGACCCAGGCTTGGCTCACCGCGAATGGCTATCCCGACGATCCCGTCGCGCGCGAGCGGGCGGTCATCATCGGGCCCGGCGACCGCCACCCGAACGCCATCGGCCACCAGATCTACGCCGATGGCCTGATGGAGAAGATGCGGGCGATGGGGCTGTAACGCGCCCACTCGTCCTCGTCCTCGTCCTCGAATTCCCCTTCTTTCGACTTTCGAGGACGAGTGCCAGAACACGTCACCGTACTTACGTTCGTGACCGCCTATTGCTCAGCGCGGCCTCCGAAGGCCGCAACCAAACTGGATTTGCCACAAAGAGGCACAAAATGCGCAAACAATGAACGGCGCTATAGCGCCGGTGTTTTTGTGCCTTTTTGTGGCTGA
>CAZWQJ010000440.1:0-2562 GCA_964635825.1 uncultured Victivallales bacterium
AAGAAGAAGAAGAAAGAAACGGGGGTGGGCGCGCTTCGCGCCTGTGGATTATGCAGGCCCCACGTTCAAAACATATTGAACGTACAACAGATTACAGGTTGAAGACAAGCGAAAACGGTGAGTGGGGAGGACTGGCCGATCGGGCGGTGGGGGGTTAGGATGGAGAGGCGAGTGGGGAGAGAAAGGGGTGTCGATGCGGGATGGAAGCGGTCATAGCAGGGGCGTGCGGTGGGCATGGGGTGTGGGGCTGCTGGCGCTATCGCTGGGGGTACTGGCGGGCGTATGGCGGACGTGGGAGGGGGCGGAGGAGGAGCGGCCGTGGATCATGCCGCTGGGGGATTCGTTGACGCAGGGAACGGCGGAGTATCCGGGGTATCGGGTTCTGCTATGGGACGCATTGCGTGCGCAGGGGTTCCGGGTGGATTTCGTGGGCAGCCAGCGGAACTACTTCATGAGGCGCTGGGGGGCGCATGGGTTCGATGCCGATCACGAGGGGCACTGGGGCTGGACGGTGGCTCGCTTACTGGAACCCTTGGAATCCTGGGTGTGCCGCGAGCGGCCGGACATTGTGCTGTTGCAGGCGGGGATCAACGACTTGTTCAATGGGTACAAAGTCGAGAAGATCGTGGGCCAGCTTGGGGAGATGATTGCGGTATTGCGGCGGTGCAATCCGCGGGTGGTGGTTTGCGTGGCGCAACTGACGCCGATTCTGGACGAGCAATCGGGGCCACGCGTGCCAGAACTGAACCGGGCGATTGCGGAGCTGGGGCGGTTGGGGACTTCGGAGTCCCCCGTGGTGGTCGTGGACCAGTACCGCGGGTTTGATGCGCAGGCCGACACCTACGACGGGTTGCATCCCAATGCGAGCGGCGCGGCGAAGATGGCCGCGCGCTGGCTGGAGGCGTTGGAGCCGGTGTTGCGTGGCGCGGCTGCCGCCCCCCACGATCCCGGCGGCGGCCGGAATCAGTAGTGGGTCATGTCGCGGATGGTGCCGGGGGTGATCGAGCGGATCACGCGGGCGGGGTTGCCGGCGACGAGGCTGCAGGGCGGCACGTCACTTCGCACGAGGCTGGCGGCGGCGATGACAACGTGATCGCCGACGCGGATCTTGCCGATCACGACGGCGCCGGTCCCGATGAACACATCATCTCCGATCGTGGGTTTGCCGGTGGCGTAATCGCTGCCGACGGTGACGTTGTGGAGGACATAGAGGTCGTTGCCGATGGACTCGGCGTCGAGGATGATGCGCCCCCAGTGGGGCATGATGAGGCCACCGCCCAGGGGAGGGTTCAGTTCGAGGCCGGTGCGGCGCGACCCGCCACGGTAGAGGACGTACAGAAAGGCGCGCAGGATGGGGATGTTGACGATTCTCCAGAGGCGGTAGAAGAGGAGCGTCCGGTATTGGGGGGCACGCCAGTAGGCGAGGAGGCGTGCGAGTGGGCGGCGCTCGGCGCAGCCGCGGGAGAAGCGGGCGAAATCGCGGCGGAGGTTGGCGAGTTCGCGGCGACGGAGGCGGGGCGCGGGCTTGGGCATGGGGGCATGTTGAATATGGGGGGGCGGGCTGTCAACCGTCACTTCCCGGCCCGCGGGCAAGCTGGCCCTTCTCTTGGCCCATTTCGGACGCGGCCGACACGGAGGTCGGCCCTCCATAATGAAACAGACCCTTTCGGTATCTTGGGTCGGGCTCTGTCCCGACCGCGTCCGAAAACAGTCAAAAGGGAAGGCCCACGCAGCGGCGGGTGCGCAGCCCCCGCCGTACTGGCGGAACTGGCGGTTCACGGGGGGTGCTGCTGGCGGAGTTTGTGGGTCCAGGAGGCGACGGGGAGGGAGACGCGTTGGTAGTAGCGTTGTTCGTGGGAGGGGTTGGTGGGGTCGAAGTACCAGTCGACATGTTGGAGGGTATAGGGGCGAGCGAGGCGCATGGCGGGGGCGATTTGGGTGACATCGGCGCCGCGGCGGTACATGCCGAAGGTGGTATCGACCCAGGCTTCGAAGCCATCGAGGCCGACGGGGGTGGCGGCTGGGGGCCAGTAGCGGGATTCCCAGGCGATGACCTGATCGCGGAGGGGGTAGGTGGTGGGGATGTCGCGGATTTCGAGTGAGGCGCCGACATGGGAGAATTGGGGGTAGCGGTCGAGCATGGCATCCATGCGGGTGAGGATGTCGCGTGGGGTATCGGGGTACGGGACGAGATCAGGATCGGTGACGACGTAGCGGCGGAAGGCGGCGAGTTCGCGGACGGCGTCTTCGATGGCATAGAGGCGAGCGTTGAAGCCGAGGCGCACGATCTGCACGTGCGGGAGCGCGCGGAGGGAGCGGTAATAGGCATTTAGCGGGGGGTAGGAAGAGGCGTTGTCGAGGATGATGATGGCGGGGTGGCCGTCGAGGGTGAGGATCCAGTCCACCAGGCGGCGGAGGGAATCGACGCGGTTGAAGTTGTTGATGATGACGGGGATGGCGTTGGCGGGGAGGCGGCGCGGGTCGATCATGCGGTGGAGGGTGCGGAGGTTGGCGTGGGACCAGAAGGGGCGGCGATGGAGCAGGTTCATGAGGAGGCGCAGG
>CAZWQJ010000441.1:0-2560 GCA_964635825.1 uncultured Victivallales bacterium
CCTGGGATGCCCAGGCGGCGGACGACAACTGGAGCAGCGGGGCCAACTGGCTGCCGAACGCCACGGCGGGCAACCCTGACTACCGCGACGAGGTGGCATTCGAGAACACCGCTACGGCGGCGCTGGGAACCGATACCAGCGTGGTGGATACGGACGTCTTGGTGAAGCGGCTCTTCGTGGCGAACACGACGGCGGCGCATACGTTGAATATTCCGGCGGGGCTGTCGCTGGTGGTGGATGACACGACGCGGATTGGTGGCGGCGTGAGCCGCAGCGCGCTGGCGGTGGGCGGCGGGGGCCGCTTCGAGAGCGCGCAAGTGGCGGTGGCGCAAGGCGCGGCGAATGCGCATGGGACCCTGGCGATCCTGGCGGGCGGCACGGTGCTGGTGAGTGGAACGCTCACGGTCGCGGAGAACAGCGGCGGGGCGAACGTGTTTGCGACTGGGGTGGTGTCGGTGGCGGCGGGCGGCGCCCTGCGGGTGGGGGCGGCCGGGGCGTTGGGGCGCATGGTGCTGGGGGACTGCCTGACGACAGGGAACACGCGCGGGGCCGGGGCCACGGTGCAGGCGGAGGCGGAGAGTGTGGTGGACCTGGCGCTCGACGAACTGCGCATCGCGCGCAATCAGGGCAGCGGGTCGGGCAACGGGGTGACCGCCACCCTCGAGGCGATGCCGGCCACCGTCACCATCGCCGTCGAGCGCCTGTCGATGGGCACGAACTCGCACAATACGGGAACGCTGCGCTTCGGCGGCGTGGCGTCCACCGTGCGCGCGGCGAATGTGGCCTTGGGGAATGGGCTGGTGGAAATTGGTGCGCGGGGCCTGCTGGCGGTGAGCAACCGGTTGGAGATTGGGCGCGGGCGCGGGGAGAACGGGTTTGTCGCCACGGGGCGGGTGGCGTTGACGGCGGGAAGTCGCCTGGAGGTGGGGAGGCCGGAGGCGCCGGGCGAGTTGATCGTGGGTGAGCAACTCACGGCCGGAACGGGGCTTTCTCACACCGGATTGCTGGTCACGGCGAGCGGTAGCATGAATTCGTTCTATCTGACCCGCCTGATCATAGGCGTGAACAACTCGGGTGGCGGGACCGGGAATGGGGCCGGTGGCGTGGTGGACCTGAACGCCGGGCGGAACGTGGTGTCCGCGGGCAGTGTGGAACTGGGATTTAGCACCAATGTGGCCTGGGGCTATTTGTCATGTGGAGGCGTCGATCCGCTGAGCGTGGCGGCGGGGCAGGTCGTGGTGGGGCATGGCGCGCTCACGCTCGGACCATCGGGCACGCTGACGGTCAGCAACGCGCTGGCGATTGGGCAGGGGCTGCGCAACGCGGTGACCGGGTTGTTGAGTATGGCCGCCGGGAGTGTGCTCCACGTGGGTGCGCCGGGGGCGCGGGGGACGCTGGCGGTCGGCCGGCAACTGGCGGCGGGCAACACGAAGCAGACGCTGGGGAGTTGGTCGCCGGCGGCGGGTAGCCGGGTGGACCTGTGGCTGAGCGACCTCGCGGTGGGCGAGAATCTGGGGACGGGTTCCGACAACAGCGCCACCGGCCGCCTCGACTTCACGGCGCTGACGCTGGTGACCAACGCCCCGGCCGCCGGCGAGGCGCGGCTCGACGCCGGCGCGCTGCGCGTCGGCGTGGGCGTGGGGGCCGCGGATGGCCAGTTGCGCCTTGGGGCCGGTGCGGTTGATGTTGGCGCGCTGACCGTCGGGGGTGGCGCGACGCAGCGTGGCGTTCTGGACTTGCAGGAGACGTTGATGCGGGTGAGCGGGGCCTGTGTGGTCAAGACGGGTGGCGTGGTGGTGGCGCGTGTGGCGGACCGGCCGGCCGGACTGCGGTGTGCGGCGGGCACGCCGGCCGTGCACAGCCTGACCAACATTCAGCTTGTGTTCACGGCGCAGCCGGCACAGGACCTGCGGGAACTTTGGGGCCTCGCCGTGGCCGGCGAACAGACGGCCTGGTTGCGCAGCCTCACGAATGCGGGCGCCATCTCGCTATCGCGCGCGGGACTGGATGAGCGCTATGCGTTCGACGTCTTCCACCGCCCCGTCGAGAATCGCACGTACGTGGGTGTGGATCTGGCCCTGCGGGTATTGAACGAGCCGGCAGTGGGCGCCACGCTGGCGGGCCGTGTCTATGCCACCGGCGGCGCGGAGAACCCGCAGGTGTATATCTGCTGGGGGGACGACGACGCGGGCGCAACGAGCACCTCGGCGTGGGATCGCGTGGAGGCACTGGGCGCCGGTTGGGGCATCGGCGAACGCTTCACTGCGGCGGTTGCCGGCGTCACCGCCGACCGGTTGTATTTCTATCGCTGCTATGTCCGGAACGGCACCGGCGAGGATTGGGCCGACGACGCCGTTGCCTTCACGACCGGGGCGGTCACGCTGCAGGCGAGCGATGCGCAGGCGACCGAGACGCCCGGCGATCCGGGTGCGTTCGTGGTCACGCGGCCCGCCGCGCTGACGAACGGGGCGCTGATCGTGAACTACACCATCGGTGGCAGCGCGTCCAACGGCGCGGACTACGCGTGGCTGCCCGGCTATGTCGAGATTCCGGATGGGCA
>CAZWQJ010000442.1:0-2547 GCA_964635825.1 uncultured Victivallales bacterium
GTTCCTTTGCGGCCATCTTCAGGGCTCTTCGACTTTACGCAGGAGGGACGGAGTTGGGGCCTATTCCCATCCTGATCGTATTTGTAATCTCCGCGTATGGAATGGATTACGATATTGATGGCGGGGGGCCGGCGGGGGCGGGGGTTGGGTCAGGGTCCATGGTGGCGGACTCGGACGGGGCGGTGGGGGCACGTGCCTGGGCGAGGCGCTGTACGAGGTCGCGCAGGGCGGTGGCCATGCGCTGACAAAATTTGGCCATGGCCTGCAGCGCGGGTGGGGTGGCATTGGCGATTCGGCTGCAGCCGTTGCCGAGGAAAGCAAGCAGGTGGTCGCGGATGAGGGCCTGCGCGGAGGGTTCGGTTTCGAAGTCGAGAGGGTCGGCATCCTCGAGTCGGGCGCATAGCTCTTGAGCGAGTGCGCGGACGCGCAAGGCGTGGACGGGCGTTGTGGTGAAATCGACGACGCTGGTGGGCAGGGTAACGGGATCCCATTCGATGGCGGGCTGGCGTGAAGACGCGATGCGAACGAACGCCGTGGTGAGGGGCGTGGTGTCGCTGACGACGTGGACGGTATCGAGTGGGCGGCTGTCCTTGTTTGCGGCGGCACTGGCGAAGGAGTCGAACCAGTTGGCGATGTCGCGGGCCTGAGTCTGGCAGGCCTCGTCGAGTGCGGAGATGGCGAGGGCGAGATCCGGGGTGGGGGCCTCATCGAGGGGGCGGCGGGCGGTGGACCAAGCGGCGACGTGGGCTTCGGTGAGGTCGCGGTTGTGGCGGCGGGCGGCGTCGATGAGGGCTTCCGTACCGGTGGGTAAGTGGCCGAGGTGGCGCAAGCCGCCGGCTTCGAAGATGACGGCGCGGACGGCGAAGCGGTTCAGATAAAGGACGGCGCTGCGGCCGGCGCGGCGCTCGGAGGGTTTGAGGAAGCCGCGCAGGGTGAGTGGAGCGGCGATGATGAGGTGGGGTTCGAGGCCGCAGGGGGCGAGAAGCGCGCGTACGCCGTTGCAGAAGGAGCGCGCGGAGAGGACGAGGGTTCCCTTGAAATCCAGGTGCTGGGTGGGGTGGCCGCGCGGATCGGGGACGTGGAGATCGGCGTCGGTGATGAACACGCGCTCGCCGAGATCGGTGGCGATGTAGGGGGTGGGGATGTGGCGGTGGAGGGCCTTGCGCGCGAGGTGGACGGAGCGATCGCGGAAGCGGTTCAGCAGCGGCGGTCCATCGAGTTGGATGCGTTCATCGAATTCGATCAGGTGGGACGCGGAGAAGGGCAGGCTCAGGACGAGGAGCGAATAGCGCCAGTCGGCGATGTGGGCACTTTCGAGGCAGGCGTAGAGGGCCTTCTGGAGTTGGTCCATGGAGGGCATTTGATCGCGGCGCGCGCCGGTGTCGACGGCGCAGTGGCGCATGACGTGGACATGGTGCATGGGGACGTCGTGGCCGAGGTGGTCGGCGCTGACGAGTGCGGCGGTGACGGCGCCTTCGTCCAGCATGATGAAGGCGAAGGTGACGCCGCGTGCATCGGCGCGAATGGACTCGAGCCGTTCGGTGGAGCAGAGCCGGATCATGGTGCACCTCGGGGGGCGAGAGGGTCGGCGGGAGGCGGGGTGGCGGCCTGCGCGTGGCGCGCGGCGAGGCGGTGGATGGCGGCGGCGGCGGCGAGGAGTTCATCGCCTTCGCCGGTGCAGATGCGACGCTGGTGAGCGAGATCGGCGGCGGTTTCGTCGTCGAGGCGGACGCGGTCGGTGCCGCAGTGGGTGCAGAACGCGCCGGGCGATTGGATGGGCTGGGAGCAGCGGGCGCAGCGGGTCTTCATGGGTTCCCCGCAGAAGGCGCAGGTGCCGGCGGGGCTGTCGGGCGCGGCCGGGAAAAGCACGGGCCAGAGGCGAAGGAAGCCACGGACGCGGTAGGGGATGCAGGACGGGCACCAGGGGGATGCGCAGTGCCGGAAGAGGGGGCCCGACGAGGCATAGAGGAGTTGGATTTCCTTGGTGGGGACGGTCAGGTCGATGGCGACCCCGAGGACGTCGGCGATCTGGCGAATCTTGTCATCGCTGAGGGCATTGAGGTTACCGGCTTCGAGGCGGCTAATACCGGACTGGGCGCTACCCACGGCATCGGCCAGTTCGGCCTGTGTGAGGCCACGCGCGATGCGGGCCTGTCGCAACGCCTGCACCGCAGAGGCTCGGCCGGGTATGCTATCCGTGGACATGGTCTTGTGCCTATTTGTGTGAGTACGCGAAGGATCTCATGGGGATATGTTGGGGTCAAGAAGAATATGCATTTATAGTGCATATAGTATGCATGGCGGGAGGCTGGGGGATGGGACGGGCGGAATTGAGGAGGGTGAACCGCAGATGGACGCAGATGGACGCAGATGGACGCGAAGATGGGGAGAGCGGTCGAGTGGGTGGTGTTGGGGATGCGTGTTCGTTCGCGGTTCTGTTGCCTGAGGGGTGTGATGAGGGAGACAGTTGGGTGGAGGGGTTGGTATAGTGTGGGACTGTTGCGGTGAAAGAATGGCGAGTGCGCGGTCGGGACGGAGCCCGACCCT
>CAZWQJ010000443.1:0-2529 GCA_964635825.1 uncultured Victivallales bacterium
TCTTCAGAATCGCCCGTATTTCATCCAGCTTGTGCCGGTTCCGCGTGGCCACCAGAATTCGCATGTCGGTTCCTTTATCAGCAGTGAACGTGCCGCAAGAATGCAGGTGTAGTTTCCAACAAATCGGCCGAGTACGCAAGTCCAACTCGCGACAAAGTCCAACTCGCGACAATAACAGGGCAAACGCATCTAAAAGCAGATGCGTTTGTCCTGGGTATTCGAGATTCTCGACTATACATCGCCCGTTCGATTTTGCTACATTGCCGACATGAATACGTGCCCGCATACCAGTTCCAGCGAGCGGATGCCCGCGCCGCCTGAAAAGCGATTTCTAATCAATGGTAAAGGGATCCTGGCCGTCTGTCTCGTTCTTGTCCCGATTATCGGCATGCTCATGCATGCGGCCAGGCGCCCGCCCCGGCCGGGCATCGGCAGCGCGGAGCGGCAGGTCGAGGTCTGGGCGGAATTCGTGCGCCGCGAAGAGCGGTGGAGCGGCGGCGGCAGCTCGCTGCGGCGCCTCCTCGAGAGCCTGCCGGCGCCCCTCTCCTATCTGAGTGAGCTGGGTTCCTCGAACCGGGACTACGATGCCATCGAGCGGGCTGCCCGGCTGGTCACGGCGATCGGCGCCCCGGCCGTGCCGCCCCTCGCGATGCGGCTCGCGTCCGACCCGAGCCCCGGCGTCCGCGAAGGCGCCGCCGAAATCCTGGGAGACATCGCAGACCCGGCGGCCATCCTCCCGCTGACATCCGCGCTCCGCGGCGACACGGAGGGCCGGGTGCGGCGGGAGGCGGCGAAGGCGCTGGGGACCATCCGCGCCCCGGCCGCCGTCCCGGCGCTCAGCGGCGTGCTCGCCGGAGACCCGGCTGCGGATGTCCGCGCCGCGGCGGCGAAGGCGCTGGGGCGCATCGGGGACGCCTCCGCCCTCTCCCCGCTCCTCGCCGCGCTCCGGGACGAGAAGGATGCCGGCGTCCGCGCGTCCGCAGCCGTATCGCTCGGAGGCATCGACAGTCCCAACGCCGCGCCCGGCCTTGCCGCCGCCCTCGAGAAGGACGGCGATGGCGGCGTCCGGCAGGCGGCAGCCGAGGCGCTCGGCGCCTGCCCGGACGACGTCTCGGTCACGGCCCTGCTCGCGGCGCTCGCCCGCGCGGAGGACCCCGTCACCGCCGGCCGTGCCGCCTCGGCGCTCGGACGGATTGGCGACCGCCGGGCGGTGCCGGCCCTGATCGAGGCATTCGCCGTTTCCAACCGCGACCTCTGCATCCGCGCGGCCGTGGCCCTCGGCGAGATGGGGGAGCCGGGCGCCGTAGCCCCGCTGATGGCACGGATGGCCCACGAGTGCGATGCGGATGTACGCGAAGGCATCGCCAAGGCGCTCGGTTTTCTGGGAGATCCTGCCGCCCTTCCGGTGCTGCAGAAGGCGCTCGCCGACACGGCCAGCGACGTCCGCTACGAGGCTGCCTGGGCGCTCGGACACCTCGGCGATCCGGCCGCCGTTCCCCCTCTGTCCGCTCTGCTGAAGGACCGCGAGTCGCGTGTTCGCTTCGCGGCCGCCTTTGCGCTGGCCGAATTGCGCGATCCCAGCGCAGTCCCCGCGCTCAAGGCGAACCTGTCCGACCGCGATGGAGACAGCCGGACCGCGACGGCTTGCGCGCTGGCGCTGATCGGACATGCGGAGGGACTCTCGGTTCTGAGCCGGGCGGTCCGAAGCGACGCGAAGTGGGAACGGTTTGCGGCTTCGGTCGCCCTCCTGCGGCTCGCGACTCCCGCCGCAAACGAGTTGCTGGGCACGCGCCTGACGGACGAGAAGGCGGCCATCCGCGATCTCGCCCGCGGCGCCCTCGACGGCGAAGGCACGATGGCCCTCGCCGCAGTCCTGCGAGACCGCGACGATGACTTCCGTCAGTACGCGGCGCTCGCGCTCGCATTCTTTGACGATCCCGCGGTACTGCCCGCACTCCGGGAAGCGACCACCGACCGCGATCCGGAAGTGCGCACCGCGGCCCGCTGGGTGACGCGGCGCATCGAGCGCTTGCGCCCTGCCGGAGAGCCGGAGACGGCCGCCGCGGTCGGGGACGCTCCCAATGCGAGACCGCGATGAACGAGAACAACGATGCGCCGGATCATCCAATCCGTTGGCCGTAACACCTGCTTCCCAAAGCGGGCGGGACGCCCGCGCTCCCATCCAGAACGCGTTAATTCAACGAAACGGGGATGCGCCCCGTAGCCGGGGGCGGTGCAAAGAAGTTTTGACAATTCTGTCGCTTCCGGTCTACGAGTACGGGCGACGAGTACGGTCTACGATTATGCGCGAAGCCATCGGCAGCGCGAAGCAATCGGTAGGGCAGCGGCGTCCCGCCGCGCCGCAGGCCAGAGGGTGAGATACACCCAACAGCCAACGGAGACGCTGGCGCAGACAGGGGACGCCGCTGTCCTGGTTGCGTTGCGCAAAATCAAAGGCTGACGGTTAAGACAAGCGGTTAAGGGTATCCGGTTAAGGGTATCCGGTTAAGGGTGGCGGTTAAGGGTATC
>CAZWQJ010000444.1:0-2524 GCA_964635825.1 uncultured Victivallales bacterium
TGAAGAAGCCGGAGGTGTCCACCAGTTGGGTCGCCGTGTTGAGCGGGTTCTGCAGGTCCGACCACGACAGCGGCGCCCGGCCGTGGGTTTCCTCCAGGAAATAGTCAATCATTGCCAGCACGTGGCGCATGACCTGAGCCTGCCCGGCCGGGCGGGGAAGGAGCGCGGGAACCTCGTTGACGGTCCGGTACTGTGGCCGGGCCACGGGCGCCTGGCCCTCCGGCCATTCGTATTCAGCCCCGAACGCCGCCGCCGTCACGCCGATGCCGTACCACGGCTCCAGGTAGTTCGGCGCGTCGGTCAGATAGTCCAGCGCCTTCGTCAGGCCGCCGAGCTGCCAGCGCAGCGACGCCGCCATGTCGCGACAGCCGTTGCGGAACACATCGGCCACGCGCACGCGCTGCCACACGGCGATGCCCTCGGGCCGGCGCATGAACTCGGCATACCGCGCGTCGGAGGTGGCCGCATGCGCCTCGTAGCGCGCAAAGTCGAAAGCGTCTGGCGACACCGGCGTCACCGGCATGGCTTGGGCATCGAGGCTGGTGATGTCGAATGCAGCAGGTGTTTTCATGGCAATCTCTCATCCCGTGCGCACCGTCACGGCCCACCAAAACGCGTCGTCAGTCTGCCGTCGTCGGTCGGCGTTAGAGCAGCCCCCCAACCTCGCGGGCCGCGTCGCGCAGATACACCAAGTTCTCCCACGGGGTGGGCGGCGGCGTCATGCAGCTCGATGCGTAGATGAAGTGTCGCCGGTCGCCCATGGCCGTGAAGAGGTCGCGGGTGTAGGCGTGCAGCACCGCTTCGGCATCCGCGCCGGCGTATTCCAGCCGCGCTGTGTCCATGCCGCCGTTGATGGTAAAGTCCGCTTTGGCCGCCAGCCGCCGGGCGTCCCCCAGCAGCACGTCGCCCAGCGGCGGCGGGGTGATCCCCTCCAGGCAGTCCACGCCCGACGCGCCCACCAGCGGCAGCAGCCTGTGGTTGCGGCCGCAGGCATGCACCACGAAGCGTTTGCCGCGGCGGTGGATGATCTCGGCTGCGCGCGTGAAGAAGCTGTCGCAATAGTCGCGATAGAAGCGCGGGGGATAGAACATCGAATCCAGGTTGTCGCCCGAGAAGAAGATCTCCGTCTCGGGCAGGTCCACGATCTGCGTCAGCAGCGCCAACGCTTTTTCTTCATGGATCTTCGCCAGCGCTTGCAACTCTGCGGGGTGGTCCATAATGAAGTACGTCGCATTCTGGGGGCCGGCCAGCCAGTGCAGCATCTTCAGCGGCGATTGGGTGATGTGGCACATCATCACGCCGTCATCGCCCACGCGCTGCACCCAGGTGCGGAACATAGCGGTATCGAAGGTGTAGTCGCGGGCCTCCACCATGAACCGGACCGCCTCGTACTCCTCCCAATCGGTCCACCAGAATTTCGCTTCGAAGTCCGCAGCCGTCTCCGGCGTAAAGGCCCAGGTGTGCGTCAGCGTGCCATGCGGGGTCTCGAAGCGCCTGCGGTGTTCGCTCGTGTGCGGCGGATAGATGTTGAAGGAGGTGACCGTCGGCGTATCCCGCCCGCTGTCGCCGGTCCATTCATCCGTGTAATGGCCGGCGCTGTAGGTTTCGGCAAGCGCCCACTGGGTGTCCCAACGCGCCAGGATGTCGGCGTCCAGGCGGCGCAGCACGTCGAAGGGATGCTGCGCATCCGCCAGTTCGGCGGGCAAGGTGCCTTGATACTTGTGGTAGTAAAACCACAGGTAGATATTGGGCGCGAACGGGACATAATCCGCGCTGCCGCCATTGAACGCGGCTAAGATGCGCTCTCTGCCGTTCATGGCGCCTCACTTGCCTTGCTTGACGCTGGCGAAATCCCAGCCTTGCACCGCACAGATGCCGCGCACGTGATCGTCCCAGGTGGGTTCGTCGGTAGGCCGGGCGCCAGGGAACGCATCCACGCTCACATAGCGCACCGGCACGCTGCCGTCATTGGCGATTTTGTGCCACGTGTCCGGCGGGATGCGCACCACGTCGCCCGGTTTGACCCGGAAATGTTCGGCCGCCTCAGTCCCGATGCGAAGCTCAGCCTGGCCTTCCAGGATGTAGAACACCTGCTCGGTGTCGGGATGCTTGTGCAGCGGCGGCGCTTCGCCAGGCTCGAGCACGACGATGAAGACCTCGGTGACGGTGGACTCCGACCGGTCGAACACGAGCTCGTTCACGTGGGTGGGAAAGCGGTAGCGAACGGTATCCGTGGTGCTGAAGACGTATCTCATTGTATTTCTCCGGGAGGGTAGCGTAGCCCCTTGTGGGCGTACGGGCGGGCACAAGGCCCGATGCTACAAGTTGAGAAGCTGCGCCGCGGTCGGGCAGGCCGGCGCGCTGGCCCGCACGATCAACTCCGGCTGTAGCACGATGTTCTCGCAACTGTCTGCGCAGCCAGCCGCCACCCGCAGCAGCAGGCGGACCGCTTCGGCGCCCAATGCGCGCTTAGCGCTGCGCAGGGTGGTCAGGGATGGGGTGACAAGCCCGGCAAGCAGAATGT
>CAZWQJ010000445.1:0-1225 GCA_964635825.1 uncultured Victivallales bacterium
GTGCCGGATGCACCACCGTCCGCCGCCACCAGCAGCGTCGTCGTGTCGATCGTCACGTTCGTCATGGCCTGCAAATCCAGGATCCCGGTGCCGCGTTGCCCGACATTCAACTCGCTCAACCACGCCGTGGCGCTTCCGCCGTTCGTTGCCGCCAGGTAGCCATCCGCGCCGCCGTAGTTGCACACCCCCACCCGCAACTGCCCGCGGCTCGCGGTGCTTGTGCCAATGGCCAGTGCCACCCCCGGCGGCAGCTTGTAGCCGTTGGAGGGATCGCCAAACCGGCTCTGCCCGATGCGGTGCCCATCCGATACGCGCAAGGCCCCCGTCACCGCCACGCGCTGCAGTCCGCTCGCCGCGCTGACGAGGAGATTGCCGCGCGGGAAGGTCAGGTTCTCGCGCCCCACCGCATACCCCACCTCCAGGTTGACCGCCGCGAGCAGGCCGTCAACGAGCGTCGCCGCCCGCAGATCGAGCTCGCCATAGCCCGTACCGCTGATCGCATCGCCCAGGCGCAGGGTCCTGAAGTTGGCCGAGAGGGCAACGCCCTGCAGCGTGAGCTGGCTCCAGGCGCCGCCGATGCTGTCCACGATGAGGTCCGCGTTGTGAACCCGCAGCGTGCCGTTGGTAAACGTCGTGACCGTGGTGGTGTTCTGATCGCCCACCCGCAGTGTGCCGTTCGTCACGGTCAGGGTCTGCCCGTTCAGATCGAACCTGTGCAATCCGGAGGAATTGAGCACGGTCAACCCGCCGACCCGGCGCGCCTGATCCAGGATATTCGTGCCCAGGCCGTTGCCGCTGAAGGTCAGCGTATTCGTCGTCTCCGCCGCCGGTGGCACGCCGCCCACCCAGTTCTGCCCCCACAGCCACTCCCGCCGGTTCATCAGCCGGGTGCTCGCGCCACCCGACCACGTCAGGGAACTCTGCACGCCGTCCGTCACGGGCGTGACGGTTACGATGGCGTCCTCGGACGCGGACTGGGCGTCCCGGTGCAGTGTGAGCGTGATGGCCACGTTGGTGGCCGGGGCGCCCGCGCCCAGGGTGATCGCCGGCAGCGTGACCACATACGGATCCGCGGGACTTTGATCGTCGGGATGCGTGAGCTCGCGCGACGTGACGCCCTGGCCGGATGGCGAGGCATCGAGATCGTCGATGTGAAACGCCAGCACGGTCGCCACGCCGGGCCGCACCTCAACGGTGAGGTTGCGCGGAATGACCGAAAGCGGGG
>CAZWQJ010000445.1:1325-2518 GCA_964635825.1 uncultured Victivallales bacterium
GCCCACGCGGTTGGTGATGAGGCCTGTCGCATTGACCGTCAACGCATTCGTCACCGTCACCTCCGTCCCATAGAGATCGAGCAGACCCAGTCCAAAGCTATGGCCAATCGTCAGCGTGTTGAAGAGTGCCGTGCCGGCGGGCAGATGCAGGTACCCGAACCCCTGCTTGCTGGCATCCGTGCTGCTGCCGAGCACCGTGCTCCCGCTGACATCGAGCAGGACCGACGCCATATTGCGCAAATCGAGACGGCCGGTGCTGTTCTCGTTTCCGCCACCGCCCTTGGTCCCGATGGAAACGCTGCTGAGGTAACCCGTGCAACTTCCGCCGGTGCCGGCAACGAGGTGGCCGGAGGTCCCCCAATAGCCCCCGATCGCGATGGTGACACTGGCACGGCTTGACTTGCTGATCCCGAGTGTGATGTTCGCACCATCCGGCATGGCGTTGCTTCCGCTGCTGCCGAACTTACCGATCCAACCCGACGTCCGGTCTCCCGACGCGATCGTCAGGGTGTTCGCGATCTCGAAGGAGGTGAGCGAACTGCCGAAAAGGATCTCGCTGTCCCAGCGCGGGCTATTTCCATGCCCTGCAATGGCCATTTGCAGGGAGTTCGCCCGGAAAACGCCCACCTCCCCGCCGCGCCTGACGGTCGCGAGTCGGAGATCGAGGATGCCGCGATTGCCGCCAGCTGACCCAAGAGTGACGGAGGAAAGATATGCATCAAAGGTGCTGTTTGACCCCATGACCAGTGTTCCGGTTTGTGTCACGCCAATCTGAAACTCGTGAATTCCCCCAATCTGCAGGTCGCGCGACGTGGTGCTGGAACCGATCTGCAGCGTCCCGTTCGTGACCGTCAATGTGCTGTTGAGCCTGGACGCGGTAATTGAGTACGCGGGATACCACGAGACCCCCACCGTGCCGGTGACCGTCAGCCGGTTGCCACCCAGGTCAAGCGTGTGGGCGATATTCCCGACCGTACCCGAGTTGGGGTTATTCACTGTCAGCCCGGCGATCGTGGTGTCGCCCGTGAGGATGGCGAGCCCCGGCACGTCATTGGACGTGAACAAGGCGGCTTGGGATACGGTTGGTGGAGTTCCTCCGATCCAGTTGTTGCCGGTGCTCCAGTTGTCGTCCGCGCCCAAGCCGCTCCACGTGATCTGTCCGTTTGCCGCTCCCGCCGCGACGATTCCCAGCA
>CAZWQJ010000446.1:0-2504 GCA_964635825.1 uncultured Victivallales bacterium
CCCACCCACTTCTCCATCACCGGCGGCAACTCCTGGAGCACCACCTTCGTCTGGGGCTTCGTCGCCCTCGCCACCCTCGTCGACCCCAGCTTCTATCAGCGCTGCTTCGCCGCCCAATCCCCGCGCGTCGCCCGCCGCGGCATTGTCATCGCCACCGTCATCTGGTTCCTCTTCGATATCTGCACCACCGCCGGCGGCATGTATGCCCGCGCCGTCATGCCCACCGCCCCCGCCGGCCAGGCCTACATGCTCTACGCCCTCCAACTCCTCCCGCCCGGCCTCCGCGGCTTCCTCCTCGCCGGCGTCGCCGCCACCATCCTCTCCACCCTCGATGCCTTCCTCTTCATCGCCGGCAATACCGTCTCCTACGATCTCATGCCCCGCCGCTGGCGCTCTCGCATCGCCGTCCAACGCGCCGGCATCGTCGTCGCCGGCGCCATCTCCATCCTCATGGCCCTCGTCTTCGATGGCAGCATCCGCGAAACATGGAAGACCCTCGGCAGCTACGCCGCCTCCTGCCTCCTCCTGCCCGTCCTCATCGGCTACGCACTCCCAGGCCGCATCCGCGATAACCAATTCGTCGCCGCCTCGCTCTGCGGCGTGATCGCCTCCACCGCCTGGCGCCTCGCACCCCGCACCGGCTTCTGGGCCGAAGTCGACGCCCTCTACATCGGCGCCCTCGCCACCGGCGCCGGCCTCGCTCTCTACGCTCTCCTCATGCGCCACCAACCCCCGACCACCACCCACAACCGGCACCCGTAACCCACCCGCACCACCTCCGCCCCCGCCTTTCATGCCCCACCCAACAAAATGTTCCGGAATTTTTCGGTTGCATTACAAACCCCCTTTCCTTTATCAGCCCCTCACGCCACATGGTGGGTACGTTGAGGGCATGAGGTGATGTATGTTGGATGCTAGCCGAGAAGACCCGTTCAATTCCGAGTTAGACGCACTCGATATCCTCGACTCTGGTTTCTACGAACAGGGCGGCGAGTACGAAGACCCCGAGGATATGGAGGACATCGAGTCCGATCTCGGGGACTACGACGACAACGACGAGGATGACGAAGACATGCGGGACTAACCGCACCCCGCCTCCAGCCTCTGCCCGCCCGCTGAGCAACACCGGACGGAGCCCGCCCCACGCCGGAAAACCCGGCGGCCACATCGTTCATGGAGGGCCGACCTCCCGCCTACGCCCGCCGGGGCTACGGCGGACAAGCCGCGTCGGCCGCTCCTTCAACGACGTTTCGCTCACCACACGGCCCTGCGCTCACCCTCTCGGCCTCATGTAATCCCCCCCGACGCCCTCTGTAGCCTCCTACAATTCACCTGTCCCCCCACCCACCGTAGCCCCTCGCCACATTCACCTGTCCCCCGTGGCTGTCCGCTGCGGCTCTCCACCCCGCTTCCCTCTCCAATTCACCTGTCCCTTGGATCCCCCAATGCGCCCACCCCACACCCCATCTGAGTCATAATGACTCTTCTACGCGTCCTTCGACCAAACGCACACTGACAATAGGGTCAATTATGTCACAATCACAATATTCATAACTATTTTACCAACAACCACTTATACAAAAAATATAAATTGGCACGGACGTTGCTCTTAGGGCAGCGCCGATAATCACAGGAGGACATCAATGAACACATGGACGAGAAGCGCAACAGGGACTGTCGGATTGCTGGATGAACTGCTGGGGTTCCAGGAGGACTTCAATCGTCTGCTGGATGACGGCACCGGCGCGGGCTTTCGCGTCCGTCGCCCGTACCCGCTCGTGAACATCTGGGAGTCCACGGATGGCCTCGTGGTGGACGCGGAACTGCCGGCCATCAACCCGAGCGACGTCGACATCGCCGTGGCCAACGGACGCCTCACCATCTCCGGCAAGTACCCGGAAGCCGAGGGGGACGCGAATACCTATCAGCGGCGCGAACGCACGGAAGGCGAGTTCACCCGCGCATTTGAACTGCCCTACCGCGTCGATGCCGAGACCGTCACGGCCACCTACAAGAACGGCATCCTGCGCGTCACGTTGCCGCGGGCCGAGGCGGACAAACCGAAGCGCATCACCGTCAAGGCTGCGTAACCCAACCGAAACCCACACGAAGCGAATGGAGGACATGACCATGAATCCGGTTGCATGCACAACGCGAGGCCCCGCAAACGCGGGAGCGCAGGAACAACAGGATCGGACCCTGCCCTGGGCCACCCCCCGCTCGAACATCCAGGATCTGCCGAACTCCGTGGTCCTGACGGTGGATCTGCCGGGTGTCGACGAGCAGGCACTCGAACTCAACGTCGAAAACGGCGTTCTGCGCGTCGAGGGGCGCTCGCGCCCCGAAGCCCCCGCGGGCTACGAGCGCGCCCGCATCGAGTATGGCGCCGTGCGCTACCAGCGCGCGTTCCAACTCTCGGACCACCTCGACCCTACCGCCATCGAGGCCAAACTCGTGCAGGGCGTCCTGCGCATCACCATCCCAAAACGGGAGGAGGCCAAACC
>CAZWQJ010000447.1:0-2493 GCA_964635825.1 uncultured Victivallales bacterium
GCGAAGACATCGTCGGCGAGGAGGGCGCTGCGGGTGTCGTTTTCGGCGTCAACCGATCCCTGCACGGCCAGGCGGCCGAGGCCGATGAGCGCGAGAAAGGCGACGCCGATGATGAGCGAGGCGAAGGCGATCTCGATGAGGGTGTGGCCAGTGCGGCGCGAGCGTGATCGCGATAATGTCGATATTTTCGACATCATCGATACTATCGATTTATTTTTAATCATGGCTCGCCTCCCAAGCTGGGTGGGCTGCGCGGGATGCCGGTGAGCGGATCGAGACGGATACTGCGGGAGGTGGATGTGCCGCCGTTGCGGGTGATTCCGATGGTGACGACCACCGGGTCGCTGTCGAGATGGGTCTGGGTGCGGCCGTCGGGGAGGAATTGGATGACAAACGGGCCGAGATCCGGATGGATCGTCTCCCAGGCGTTGGAGACCGAGAGGAACGAGCGCAGGGGAAGGAAGGCGGTCTCGGAGACCGGCGTGTTGAAATCGTTGGTGAAGGCGAAGCAATATCCCCGAGGCGGGTAGCCCGGCGCGTTTGTGGTCACACCCAAGGCGAGTCCGACGGGCATGCGCCGGAGGATGGCTATCTGGCGGGCATTGGAAAGCGCCGCATAGACCTGGTCTTCGGCGCCCCGAACCGCCGCGCCATGCTGCCAGCCGAGAAACGCTCCCATCGTCGCGCCGAGGATGAGCAGGAGAATGGCGAGCACGGAGGCCAGCTCAAGGATGGAGAAGCCTTTGCGATCAGATTTCGATACTATCGACATTATCGAAAATATCCACATTATCGTCATCGGGGCACCCCCGCAGAAAAGATCAGGTTGTCGGCGGCGGAGACGATACGGCCGGGAGGGCCGAAGGAGAAGGCGACGACATCGCTCCAGCCGACGGGGCGTCCCGCGATCTCGCCCGGCGGATGGATCACAATCGCGTAGGGGGTGCCCCAAGGATCGAGAAAGTAATCGCCGTCACGGAGACGCGAGACCGGGATGTCCAGAAAGCGAATGCCGCGCGGGTTGGTGCCGTCATCGGACGGGATCAGGGCGTGAATGACGTCGGCGAGTTCGCGTGCCCCGGATGCATCGAGATTCAGCGCCGCCAGATTGACCCACGCCGGGAGGTTGGTTCCGACGATGCGGATGGGCGCCGTCACCGTATCGTCTCCGACCGCTTCCGTGCCCGGCCAGAAGCCGTAGGTCTGGCGGTAACGGGTGACCGCCTGGGCCAGAGCGGTTGCGTCGGCTGCGGCCTGTTTCTTCTGGGCGGAGCGGATGCTCAGTTTCACGGCGGGGAGAATCAAGCCGAAGAGGGTGGCGAGGATGACCATCACCCCGAGCAACTCGACGATGGTAAAGGCGCGTTTCATTTACTCCACCCAACTCCCAAAATAGCGTGGCGGACCGCCGTCTGCGGCTGCGCCCGCGCTGTACTCGGGATTCTCGGTCCAGACGACGACCGAGCGGAAGAGGTTGGTTTCCGGTTCGCCAAATTCGTCCGGAAATTTAACCGTGATTTGATTATCACCGTTGGCATCGAAAATGACAACATAAGTATTAAACGTGGTCTTGTCAGTGACGGCAATCGTGCGGTCTCGCCCCCAGGCGTTGACGGGGTCGCCATCGCGATTGAAGCGGGTGAGTTCGAGAAAGGCGATTTTATCGGCGTTGTAGGTGGTGATGCCGGCGGGGTCGTCCGCAACGTCGGCCACCTCCGCGCCCGCGAGCATTCGGGCGAGCGGGGCGAGCAGTTCGTACCGGGCGTCGCCGTTCACATCGGTGCGCGTCACGGTGTCGATCTCGCTGGCGTCGGGCCAGTATTGATAATGGGCGTAGAACTGCTTCCAGGCGGCCTCGATGTTCTTGATCTCGCCGCGGGTGATGGTTTGGCGGCTGAAGCGGCGGACGGCGCGCACGGTGCTGACGAGCATCCCGAGGATAATGCTGATGATGGAGATGACGAGCAGCAGTTCGACGAGGGTAAAGGCGCGGCGGCCAACCGCGCCCAATCCGGGCCGGGATACGCCCGTCACAAGCGGTGTGCGGGCCTCAGTTTGAAAAATAGATGTTGTCATGGGGTGTTTCTGGATTACCGTCCGGGCCGGCCGAATACAGGGAGTGGCCCGACGAAGGGCCTGCCGCGTTGGTTTGGGCCTGGTAGAAATAGAACTGCCGCCACGGGTCCTGAAGCGGGATGTCGCGGAAGAACGCGGCCATGGCGAGCGTGTTCGTCAAAGAATCGGCGGCGGCATAATCTGTGGCCTGTGCGGCGGCGGTCAGCCGTGTGATCGAAACCGTGTTGGAAACAAGCCAGGCGACGGTGTCGTCGGGGGACGTCGGATACTCGCCGAAGGTGTCGTGCCAGCGGCTCAAAGCCACGGACCATTCGCCGAGATCGGCCCGGGCCTGGTTAATGCGGGCGGCTGTGTCGGCATAGCGGCCGAGGCCGATGACCAGCCCGATCAGGATGGCGAAGATGATCATGACGAAGA
>CAZWQJ010000448.1:0-2470 GCA_964635825.1 uncultured Victivallales bacterium
GGTGGCAGAATGGCTTTGCCACGACCAGCACGGTTCCCATGGGGACGCAGAGCGGTGTGTTTTCGACTGAACTGTCCACGCTGGCGGCGGGTACGACCTATGGCTATCTTGTCACGGCCTCCAACAGCGCCGGAACGGTGACCTCCGAGTCGCGGAACTTCACGACGCTCGGCAGCGGGCAGATCGCCTGGTACGCGGCGACGAACGGAACGGACGGCGCCCGGACCAACTGGACCACCGCCGGGACCAACCTGCAGGCCGTCCTCGACACCGCCGCCAGCAACGACACGATCCATGTCGCCGGGCACACGTTCGGGCTGACCAACCAACTGGTCTGGACGACCTCCTATGTGACCGTGCGCGGCGGCTATGCGGCGACCAATGCCGCTGACCAGCCCGGCCCGAGCGACCCTACGCGCTGGCCGACCGTGATCCAGCGCGCGAGCGGCACCACCCGTATCCTTTACGTCAACGGGGTGACCAATGGGACACTCGACCAGGTGACGATCAGCGGCGGCAACCTCGATGGCGGCGGCGGACTCCGTGTCGCGGCCAGCACGAACTTCCTGTTGTCGGGCTGCACGGTTCAGAGCAATGCGTTTGTGATCGCGTCGGGTGTAGGCGGCGGCATCTATGTCGCGGCCAACAGCGCCATGACGGTGAGTAACTGCGTAATCCGAAACAACACGGGCGACGACTCCGGAGCCGGATACCATTACGCGGCGGGGGGCGGTATCTACACCCTCGGCATCCTGACGCTGCGCGATTCCGCGATCGTGCAGAACTCCATCACGGCCTACGGTTGGTCGGGGGGGGGGTATGGCGGGGGGCTTTATTTCTCCGGCCAGAAGCTGACCGTACAGAACGTGCTGGTCATGAACAACATCTCCTCGTACCAAGGGGCCGGCATCCAGGTCAACGCGGGGGCGGCGACCCTGGGGAATTGCACCATCGTCAATCACACGGGCACCGAGGGGCTCCGCCGGTCCGGCGGCACGCTGGGAGTCACGAACTGCATCTTCTGGGGCAACACGACCGACACCAACGGCGCGATGACCGTGGGCTACTCGCTCTTCGGCAGCGATCCGCTGTTTGAATACGGCTACTATCTGGCGGCCGGCAGCCCGGCCTCCAACGCGGGGTCGGACACGGCGGCCAATCTGGGCTTGCAGAGCTATGCGAAGAACGCGGCGGGGGCGACCTACGGCGCGGGCGAGATCGTCAACCTGGGCTACCACTACAGGACGGGCGCCTTCACGGCGTATGCGGACCTGTACGTGGCACCCTCGCCGCTGGGGAACGACAGCAACGACGGCACGAATGCGCTGACGCCGTTCAAGACCATGACCAAGGCGCTGGCGACGGCGTCGGACGGCACACGGGTCCACGTGGCGGCGGGAACCTATGCAACGAACAGCGGCGAGGCGTTCCCGCTGACGGTGAGCGGTAAGTCGGGCGTGAAGATTCTGGGGGCAGGAGCCGGGAATACGGTGCTCGATGCCGTGGGGGCAGGCGCGCGGGTGCTGGGCCTGAGCGCCGCGCACAATACGGTGCTGGATGGCCTCACGCTGAAGCGGGGCGTGGCGAACGGGGGCGGCGGCCTGCGGATCGAGAACAGCCTGAATGTGGTGCTGTCGGGCTGTGTGGTCGAGAGCAATACATGCACGGCCGCGAGCGTGACCGGCCCCGGAATCTATGCCGCTTCCGACACCAGCGTGACCCTGAGCAATTGCGTGGTCCGCGGCAACACGGGCGATGACCCGGGCGCCGGAACCCACTGGGCACAGGGGGGCGGAATCTACAGTCTCGGGACATTGACGTTGCGGGATTCCACGGTGATGCAGAACGCCATCACGGCCGCCGACGCGTGGGCGGGTGGCGGGTTTGGCGGGGGACTCTATTTCGGCGGCTCGACGCTGATCCTGCGGAACGTGCTGGTCGCGAACAACAACGCCACGCACACCGGCGACGGCCTATACGTGAACAACGGGACGGTGGGGCTGATGAACGTGACGGTGGCGGGCAACGCGGGCGAGGGCGTCCGGCGCGCCGGCGGCACGGTGTCGGTGAAGGATTCGATCCTCTGGAGCAACGGGGTGGACAGCACGGGCGGGGTGACGCTCGCCTGGTCGTGTTACTCCAACAGCACGGACCATGTGAATGGCGGGAACAACACCAACGCCAACCCGCTGTTCGTGGACACGACCTATTATCATCTCAAGTCGCGCGGCGGGAATTACGTGGGCGGCTATTTCAGCGGCGGCACGTGGGCGAACGCCTCCGAGAGCAGTCCCTGCATCGACGCCGGCGATCCGACGAGCGACTACTCGCGCGAGCCGGAGCCGAACGGGCGGCAGGTGAACCTGGGCGCCTACGGCAACACCCCGGTGGCCTCCAAGACGCTCTCTGCAGGCTCGGTGTTCACGTTCCGGTAAGGCGTGGCGGAGAAGTTATCAACTGTCTCATATTT
>CAZWQJ010000449.1:0-2470 GCA_964635825.1 uncultured Victivallales bacterium
GGCGGCACCAGATGGTCCACATATGGAATAAAGCCCCCCTGCGCGAGCATCCCGGGCACGTCAGCGAGGGCCGCCTCAATCGCCTCAGGGCCGCGCGCCAGTGCGGTCTTGTCTATCCCTCCCAGGATCTGCAGGCGCGGGAAGGCGCGACGGACCTCAGCCACATGCATGCCCGCCATCACCTCGAAAGGATAGATGCCCGTCGCGCCTCCTTCGATAAAAAGCGGCATCAGCTTCCAGATGTTCCCGTCGGAGTCCACCACGACATGGCGGATGCCCCGATCGCGGAAGAACGCGGTCAGTTTCTTGTACCCCGGCAGCATGAACTCTCGGAACATGGCAGGCGAGATCAGCGGGCCGTTCTTGTAGGCCATGTCCTCCCAGATCAGCGCCACGTCTACCTCGACCTGGTTGAGAACCTGGTCGTAGAGCGCGATCCAGAAGTCGGCCAGGTCGTTCATGATCGTGTGCATTAGGTCGGGCTGATCGTGGTAGGCCAGCAGCACCTGCACCTCGCCCAGCAGATATCGTGGAGTGCCAAAGAAGCCTTGCGACCCACCAATCGCTAGCGGGAAGGTGCGATCCTGGTAGCTCTCCAGGAAGGCGGCCCAGTTGAACGGCAACCGCCCATCCAGGGTGGGACGCAGCCGCTCTGCTTTCAGCCGTTCCCAGTCGTGGCGCGTCTCCACCGGCCCGCGCACGTAATGCGGCAGCGAGTGGCGGTCGCCGCGGCGTTGTACAACCATTCCCATTTCGTCGCGAACCAGCGCCCAGCCATCGCCCTGTTCCAGCACCTCTTCCTCATACACTGGACAGATGAAGTTGTTCAGCGGCACGCGGCGCAAGCCCTGGTCGAGGTGCAGCGCCTCCTCCACGTCGAAATCGGCGACGCGACCAGGGTACCAGGCGCCACCCCCACCCACGACCGTGTGGCCGTCGGGCCAATCGGCCGGGATGCCGGCGCGGCGGATCAGCCCTTCGTCGTACCAGCGGCGGATCGTGCCGCCACAATAGCCGAACTCCCACTTTGGTGGGGCAACCGGCTCAAAATTCATGGTGGCGAGAAAGCGATGGCGTGAGTTCATGGCCTGATAGCTCCTGATGCGCGAGTGGTTTCGTTCAGACTTCCACCTGGAGGGCGTGAGGCAAAATGCCAATCGTGCGTCGGCGTTGCGGTCGGGTGCTCGATAGCGTGGCGAAGACCCTGCATGTAGCCCACGGCGAGCGCCTCCGATGCGTAGCGGCCGCCGACCATGTGCGGGATGTGATCGGAAATCACCAGGCCATCGAAGCCCACTGCGTGAAGCGCCCGCATCACCGCGACCATATCGCCGTAGCCATCGTCCAGGAACGTCTCGACGAATCCCTCGGGCAGCGGCGCGGTAACGTTGCGCAGGTGAACTTTGAAGAGCTTGCCCATATTGCCAAAGTAGCGGATGGTCTCGACCACGCTCCTCCCCATCCGCTCGCCGCCTTCCAGCCAGCACCCCACGCACAGGCAAACGCCGATGTTCGGACTGCCGGCGATCTCGATGGCGCGGCGGTAGCCGTCGAAGCTGCCGAAGATGCAGCGGGGGACGCCGCCCACATCGTAGACCGGCGGGTCATCGGGGTGGATGCCGATCCGCACGCCGGCCTCCTCGGCAACCGGGACAACTTTGCGGATGAAGTAGGTGTAGTTGTCCCACATCTCGTCTTCAGAATAGCGCCGGCCGTGCGTCAGTTCCCCTTGCCAGGTGCGGCCCGGCATGGTGCCGACGCCAGGGCGCTCCAGGCGGAACGCGCGCGCGGTGGCCCCGCCCCGGATCTCCTCATCGCCGGTAGTCCAGATGCCATTGGGCATATGGGCGTAAGTGGCATAGCGAATGCCTGCGGCACCCAGGTCTCGGATGTACTGCAGGTACACCTCGATCTTGGCATCGCGGCCCGGCAGGTTCAGGACCACCGCATCCATATTGTGGACCGTGTGATTTGCGATGCGGTAGATCTGCAGGCCAAATGTCGCGCAGCGCTCGCGCAGGGCCAGGTAAGCCGCGCGGCTGTGCTCAGGCAGATGGCCCAGGCTGACCACCGCCCACTCGACGCCGATCTGGCGCAGAAAACGGAGGTCATCATCGCTCGCATCGGTGGGGACGCGCGCGCCGATCTGGATGCCGGGCCGCGCGGCCGTGTAGCCGGGCACGGCTTTGAGGGGAAAACGCTCACGTTGTGACATGATTCAACTCATTCTCCGAGCAGTTTCAGATCGGATGCAACAGATGGACGACCGCCGGGGCGCCGGCTCTGCACGAACAGGCCCTCCGCTGGCAGCGTCGCTACGGCCAGCGCCAACTCGCGCTCATCCTGCACCTGCAAGATCAGGGGGTGATTGAGCGCCAGCGCCGCGATCTGCGGCAGAAGCTGCGCCAGAGTCGGTCCGGTGGGATCTACGGTGATCTCGATGCACAACCCGCGGATTTCGCCCCACAAC
>CAZWQJ010000450.1:0-2460 GCA_964635825.1 uncultured Victivallales bacterium
TGTTGGGGCTCTGTGCGCTGGGCGCCGTCATGTGCTTCATCACGCGGCGACCGGCATTCCTCGCCGCGATCCCGGTGACGATCCTATTCTGCTATGTGCTCGCCGTGCATGCGCTGGTCTGGCCCCAAGCCCGTTACATCCTACCGGCCCTCGTGCCCTTTTCGGGCTTCGCAGGGTTCTGCCTGGCCCGGGTGTTCACCAGAGGCCCCGTGAGCGAGACTGACGCGGCCAGTGCTTCGGTCCAGATGCCCTAACCCGGCATAGCCGGAACCAAAATCAAAATCGTAATCGTAATCCTTATACCTCAGCCCCAGAGGAGATTATGATTACGATTGTGATTATGATTACGAACAAATCTTTGCCAAAACGTGACGGATTCGACTCGCAAGGGACTAATTCGCACACTCGCGGGGTTGTTACCCGGCGGGCGCGTGAATCAGACCACGCGGTTGCTGCGGATGACCTGCTGGTACCAGCGGTAGCTCAGCTTGGGTGTACGTTTTTGCGTGGCGTAATCGACGCGAATCATGCCGAACCGCTTGGCATAGCCGCAGCCCCACTCGAAGTTATCCATCAGGCTCCAGGGGAAGTAGCCGATCACCGGATAGCCCTCGGTGATGGCGCGGTGCACGTTGCGCAGGTAGCCGCGCAGGTACATGACGCGGTCGATGTCCGCGACCTCGCCCATGGCGTCCGGCTTTGCGCCGTCGGCGCACCCGTTCTCGCTGATGTAGACGGGCAGGTCCTTCCTGCCGAGCACGTCGGTCAGCAGGCGGATGCCCCAGTAAATCGATTCCGGAACGATGTTGAGCCACGGCATGCTGCCCTTCGGGTAGGCATCGAAGAAGGGCAGCACGGTGTATCCCTTGGGAGTGTCGGCGGCGAGCACGTAGCTGCCGGAGTAACAGTTGAACCCGAGTGAATCCAGCGGCTGGTGGATGAGCGCCAGGTCGCCTGCCTGGATGTCCGGCGCCTCCGCGCCCAGGTCGGCGAGCCAGAGATCGTTGTAGCGGCCGGTGAGCATGGGCACGATGATGCCGCCGTTGCAGGCATCGCGCACGAAGGCGCGGTGGACGGCCGCCATGTTCTCCGGCGTCTCGATGGCCGGCACGAAGGGGGTGTAGTTCTCCGCAGCGCCCACGGTGCAGGGGCGGGGCGATGCGGCGCGGAGCGCCTGGCAGGCGATGCCATGCGCCAGCAGCGCGTGGTGGGTGATCTGGACGTGGTCCTTGGTGGTTTTGAGGCTGATGCCGGGCGCGTGCGGGCCGGGCTGGTTGACGCCGTAACCGCAGAAGCGGGCGAAGGAGGCGATCTCGTTCAACGTGATCCAGTCCTTGATGTGATCGCCGAGATGCTTGCCGACCGCCGCGGCGTACGCGCCGAAATCATTCACGATCTCGCGGCTCTGCCAGCCGGCGTAGCGGTCCTGCAGGGCCTGGGGAAGGTCCCAGTGATAGAGGGTGGCATGGGGGGTGATGCCATGCCTGAGCAGGCAGTCGGACAGGCGCTTGTAGAAGTCCACGCCCTTCGCGTTCACCGCGCCGCGGCCGTCGGGGATGATGCGCGGCCAGGCGAGGCTGAAGCGGTAGTGTTTCACGCCGAGGTCGGCCATGAGTTGCACGTCCTCCGCGTAGCGATGGTAGTGGTCGCAGGCCACGTCGCCGGTGTCGCCGTTCTCGGTTTTGCCGGGCGTATGGCTGAAGGTGTCCCAGATGCTGGGCTTGCGGCCATCCTCATGGGCCCCGCCTTCGAGTTGATAGGCGGCGGTGGCTGATCCCCACCAGAACCCCCTTGGAAAACCCTCGCTGTCCTGCGCGGGCTTTCCGCCCCCGCGGGCCCCCGTGTCTGCCGCTGCCGTCGAGGATGAACGCCGTCTTAGTCCTTTATCCGCCTGCTTTTTCTGCATCCTTCACCCCGTGATGACTGCTCGGGAAATCAATGACGGGGGAGCGTACACCATGCGGCGGCGGAGGCCCATTGAAAACCGGCAGCAAACAGAGCGGTACGTGTTCTGTTGACATTGCGGGCCGGGGACGGCACCTTCATGGCGCATGACCTATCGCCTGAAACATGTGGTGGAATATGCGCTGCTCCGCGGGGTGGCCGCGGTGGTGACGGCGTTGCCCTATCGTGCGGCGCTGGCGCTGGCGTGGGTTCTGGCGCGCATTGGATTCCACATTGTGCGATTCCGGCGCCGCGAAGCCGAGCGGCGCATCCGCGAGGTATTCGGCGACCGGTTCACAGAGGCCGAGGTTCGTCGCATTGCCTGGACATCATGGCGGAACCTTCTCTTTGTGGCCGTGGACGTCATGGTGGGACCGTCGCTGACGCGGGAACAGTACGCAGCGCGCGGCGACTACGGTGTTCTGACGGATGTGTTGCGGAAAAACAAGGAAGACGGACGAAGCGCCATCGTTGTGGTGCCGCATTTCGGGTCCTGGGAGTTTGGCGGCATGGCCA
>CAZWQJ010000451.1:0-2435 GCA_964635825.1 uncultured Victivallales bacterium
ACGCCGCGAGTATTCGTTGTCACCGTGAGCGTACCCAGGGCGGCCAGGGCATCAATACGGCGGCGCACAATGGGAAAGGTCGGCGAAGTGCTGCGTGCGAAACTTATGGATACCGTCGGCATGGTTACGGATTGCGTATCGGCGGCCGCTTGTGGCGGACACGGTGGGCTCTCCCCCAGGCGCGCTACACAGCGCCACCCGCGGCCAATCGCCTGTGCCAGCCACTCGTCGACCTGCCGGTGGATGGCCAGCTCTGTCGCGGCCGTGCGCAACTCAGTGTGAAGAGGCTCCTCACGCGCGGGGCTGCAATCAGTCATCTGGGCAACATACGCGGGAAAGCGCGGGTCGACCTCCGCTTTATTCGTCTGCCACACCAGCACTTTGCGCACGGCCGTGCCCCCGGCGCGCAGCGGGCGCGTATAGACTTCGCGTCGGATGATGGTAGACGTCGGGAGGGGAGAGGCACCGGACGTGGTTTCGGGAAGCGCCACCAATTCCGTTACCTGCGACCAGCGGACGGCATGCGGTGTCATCAGTTTATCATCGCGGACACGCAGAAAGACGGCATCTCGCAGGCTAATGCCGTTTGCTTTACCCAGTGGACGCCATCCGGTATCACGCTGATAGGCCAAGTTCCAGCGGCGGATCGGCGTTGCATCATGCCGGGTCGTCAGAAGTTCATGGCACTGGACTTCAATGACGAGGGTCGGGGAGACCCATTGGTACGACCTGCCGCGCCGGTTGATCAGCGAGAGCGCGCTGCCGCAGGGAATTGCGGAAAGCTGTGCGGCAAGTTGGCGCCGTTCTGCATCAGAAAAGCCGACATCCACATGACCGATCAAGCGATGGTGCCCTTCCTCCGTCATCAAGCTAAGGAGGAGATCGGTCACGCCGTCCTGCTGCACCGTATAGCCGACGACGACGGCATCGAGGGTGATCCGCGGCTTCACCTTGCTGAAGCGCCCACCGGGATGCTGGATGACGATCCCTTCCGCGTCGCCCCGCGTCACCATGGTGTCATAATAGGCGGTAATCTCCGTTCCGCACGCACAGGCTTGCCAGCCGACATGGTGTATGGGGCCCGTCGCCGGGAGCAGGGAGGCGAGGCGCACGACGCGTTCGACAACAGGCGATTGTAACATCTCGCACGCGCCGTCGCGCAAGAGATCGAATGCGGTAAAGCGCAGCCGGTCGACTGCGGCGCCCGGCCCACCCCCCAGCGCGGCATGCAGATCATACACTGACGGCCGTCCATGCACCGGCAGCGCGTAGAGTTCTCCGGCCAGCACGCCGCACCAGTTTCCCAGCCAGGCATGGGCGTCCTCGGTGAGCGGAATACCGGTGATCGCGCGCCCGGTTGGCGAAAGTAACGTCGCCCCTTCTGCGTCATGATGCAGGCACCACTGCTCCCCGTCAATTTTCACCGAGACTCGATACGCCCCTGGGGGCAAGCTGCTCACCGCATCCGAAGGTATGCTGTGATACGCGCCGGCCACGTCTCGTTTGTAGGTCTGCACCAGGTCGGCCATGGCCGTATCGCGGAGTGCGCCGGCGGGCGCCTGCTGGCCGGCACCTAGGGGGCGCCAGTTGTCGGCGATGACGAGTGTCATGCTGGCGCCTCCGCGGCCAGTACGGTGCCACTAGCCAAGTATAACACCAATTGATAGCCATCATCGCCGACACGCCCATCGAGCCACCCGCGATACGGCAACCCGTTGCGTTCACAACGGAGCACTCCCGTGCCGTGCACCCCCGAGCCCACATGCGCCATCACCGCGCCGTCCTGTAAATACTGGGCAAGTGTGTACAAAAAATCGAATTCCAGCGCGGTGGTATGCGCCACCTGGTAGGCGCGGGTGAAGATTTCGGAGCGGATGACGACTGCGCGGGGGCGCACCACGCCTGACCAAACACGTGGACGCGCCGTAACCAGATTGGCCGGACGCATGGGCATCGGCCGCCGCTCGCGTTCCGTGCCGTCGGCATGATACCGCACCTCCACGTAAGACGGGGCATAACACGGATGCCCATCCTGATCCAACCAGCGCCGCTCGCAGGGGCCGATGGCCCGTCCGGTCAGCGCAAAATCGACATCAGGGTCCCCGTCGATGAGCGCCCGGCTGATGTCGTCCGGGTCGGCGCCGGGTGGAGCTATATGCTCCGTCGACAGCTTGATCCGACGGCGATGCTGAACCGGCTGCCCATCCGGCCCCTGGTAGTGAAGCGTAGGGGTGGCGTGCACCGGGCGCAACGCGACCACGGCCTCGCACCCTCGATGATCAGCCAGCCGGAGACGACGGATCATCGCGTGCCCACCCCCTGAGGCAGGAGTTCGTCGTCCCACCAGGGATCGTTCTCCTCGTCCTCCTCGTCATCCGGCTGGTATGCCGTGTCACGCGTTAAGGCGGACAGCGTAATCGGCGAGGCGACCAGCA
>CAZWQJ010000452.1:0-2406 GCA_964635825.1 uncultured Victivallales bacterium
GCGCCAGGCTGGCGGCCAGCGCGGCGTCGCCGTGATCCACGCGCAGCAGGTCCGCGCGCGCGTCCGCGGCATTGGTGCTCGTGGCGAGCAAATCGATGGTCAGGCGGGACGCCTGACCCACGGCGTTCGTGCCGAAGGCGTAGCGGCCGGCGACCGTCAGCGTACCCACCGCTCCGGTCACCACGCCGGGGTTCACCGCTGCGCCCTGCGAGAGCAACTGATAGGTGTTTGTGCCGGCTTCCACTTGAATCGTGCCGCTGCCGGCCAGATCCTGCGCGAAGGCCCAGTTGGTCGCCCCGCCCGTGCGCGCGAGATGGCAGATGGCGTTGGTCCAGAGCGTCAACGCGCCGGGACCGACCGCCTGCGGCTGGGTCAGCGTCACCCGCCCGCCGGTAAAGACCGTCCCGCCCGCATACGTCGCGTTGGTGCCGGAGAGTTTGAAGGGCGCCGCCGTGGCCCCGCCGGCCGTGATGCCCACGTGCAAGGGCAGCCCGCCGGCTCCCGGCCCGTCGGCGATGGCGCCGCTGAAGACCACGTCCGAGCCGGTGTGATTGAGCCGCAGCGCGCGCACCCCGCCGGCCCCCTGATCAAGCGTCACGGGGCTGCGGTACGTCACGGGACCCACGCTGCCCGCGGTCACCGACCCGATCGTCAGCGGCCCGCCCAGGCCGATGGTGCCCGTGAAGGTGCTTTGGACAAACGATCCGTTCTGCCACGCGCCCAGCGCCCCGCCGTTGGTCGTGACGGTCACGGGGTTCGCCTCGGTCAGCCGCGCCAGGCCCGAGGCCACCGTCGCCTTCAACTCGAATTGCCCGCCGTCGAGCGTCAGCAACCCCGCCCCGCCGCCGAACTGCAGCGTCTCGTCGGCGCCTTCGGTCTGCGTGTAGCCCCACTGCAGCAACCCGCCCTGCACGCGTGTGCCGCCCGTGTGCCCCGGACTGTCGTTGCGATTCCACAGCAGCGTCTGCGCCCCGCTCTTGATCAACGCGCCCGCGCCACTCGGGTTCGCCCCCAGCGTCAGCGCGGAATCGCCTCCCGCGCGGAACTCCGTGTCCTTGCCCAGCGTCAGCGCCCCGCCCAGCGTCTGCCCGCCCGCGCCCGGCAGCGACCACAGCACCGCCTTGCCCGAAGAACCCGCCTCCACCGTGATGGCGCGATCATGCACCACCGCCACGCCTCTGTTGGTGAAGGAAAGGATTGCATCGGCGCTCCCGTTCGTGTCGCCCACGCGAACCGGCGTTACCGCCGCGCCCAACACGTTCGCTACCCCCGCGCCCATCCGCCCCGCCGCATGCAACCGCCCGCCCTTGATCCACGTCGCGCCTGTGTAGCTGTTCGTCAAGTTCGCCAGTGTGAGCTGTCCCGCCGTCACCGTCACTCCGCCGGCGCCCGCCAGCGCCGGGGTCCACGTGCTGGTGCCGCTGCTGCCGTAGTCCAACGCCCGCGCCACCGTCACCGCCGCCGCCCCGCTCCACGTCCAGCCGTTCGTGCCGCTGACTTGAACCATCTGCAGCGCCAGCCCGCGGTCCACCGTCGGTTGCCGCGGCGCGGCCGCGTCGAACCACGCGCGGTCCCACGTTTGCGTCGGCGCGCGGGTGGAGGGCGTCCAGTTCGCGGCAAAACTCCAGTTCACGTCCCCCGCCCCGGTCCACGCGGACTCGTCGTACGCCGCCGTGGTGAAACTCGCCGGCGTGTCGGCCCAGTCGGCGCTGTACGCGTTCGTCGCATAGCACCGGTAGAAGTAGGTCTGCGACGGCGTCAGCCCGCCGATGGCGCGCGAGAACGCGCCGTCCAGCGCGCCCAGCGCTTCGACGTGCTGCCACGCCCCCGTGCTGCCCGTGCCCCCGTCGCTCGCGCCCCAGCAGATGTACGTGTCGGGGAAAGGCCGCCCGGCCGTCACCGTGCCGTGGAGTGTCGCCGACGTGCCGCGCACGTCCGTCGCCCCGCCGGCGTTGTCCACCAGCGGTGGGCCGAAGGTGCGGAAGGTTTGCTCCGGAATGCCCCACGTGCCGCCGTTCAAGTTCTCAACGAAATACCGATAGGCGTACGTGCGGCCGGCGACCAGATTGGTGGCCTCAAAACTGTACGCCGCCGGAAGCGCCGCCTGACAGATCCCCAGGTTCGTGGATGCCGCCCACGCGCCCGCGTTGGTTCCGCCGCTGGTCACGCCCCAGAACACCCACACGGTCGTGGGGGAGGCGCCGGTCGAGACCACCGTGCCGTTCAGCCACGCCGCCGTCTCCACGATCCCCGTGGCCGCCTGCATCTGCACGTACGGCAATTCGGACTGCCACAGCCCTTGGTACGGCACGTCGGCGGAGAACACCGGCGTCGCCAGCCCGTACGCCACTTGGTGCGCGGCAGCCCCGTTCCAGCGCGTGCCGCTCTCCACCAGGTGCGTCACCA
>CAZWQJ010000453.1:0-2398 GCA_964635825.1 uncultured Victivallales bacterium
CGGCTACGCGCTGAAGGAAATGCTCGAGATGGGGAAGCTCCCGCGCGTGACATGCATCAAGATGGGCACGCGGGACAGGGCGCGCTGGCGGTACGACTACGAGCAACTCAAGGCGGCCCGGCCGGACCTGAGCATCATCACTTGCCACGACGAGTTCCTGATGCCCACGCTGCTCGAAGCGGGCGACGGCGCCCTGATCGGATTTGCCGGGTTCGCGCCGGAGCTGATGATCGAACTGGTGCACGCCTGCCTGGCCGGCGATCTTGCGCGAGCGAAGCAGGCGCAGCAGACGGTCGCGCCGCTGGCGCGCCTGATCTACAACTTCGGCGAGCCCGGCTGCGCGGCGCACCAGCGGATGAAGGTCGCGCGCTGGCTGCTGGGCACGTTCTCGAGTCCGGTGTTCCGGCGTCCGGTGCGGCCGCTGCCGGAGAGCGAGGTGCAGCGCCTGCGGGAGGGCCTGCGGGCACTCGGGCTGAAAACGGTGAATTGAGGAAATCGACTGCTGTCGAAAGCAATCGGCAGCAACCGACTGCAATCGAAAGTGAAGAAAGGAACGCCCCACATGAGCCCAACCCTCCCCATTCCCGACCAACCCTTGAAACTCGCCCTCATCGGCGCGGGCGCCCGCGCGCAGACCATCTACCAGCCGCTTTGGGAATCGCTCAAGCCCTGGTGCGTGCCGGTGGCGGTCTGCGACCCCGTGGCCGAGAACGGCCAGAAACTGGCCGACGCGCTCGGTGTGCCGTACTACGGCGACATCCGCAAGCTGGTCAAGGACCGGCCCATGGAGGCGGCACTGGTGGTGACGCCGGTGCCCTCGCACCACTCGATCTCGGTGTTCCTGTCGAGCAACGGCATCCCGAACCACACCGAGACGACCTGGGCCAGCATGGTCTGCCAGGCGAAGGAGATGATCGCCGTTGCCAGGAATAACAAGGTCATCGTGCGCGTCGCGGAGAACTTCTTTCGCATGCCCATCGACCGCTTCGCGCAGACCGTCCGCGACTCGGGTTATCTTGGCCGCATCGGGCGCGTGGTCAGCTACGCCGACCACACCGGTTATCACAACGACTCGCGCTGGATCGCATTTGCCCAATGCCATCCCGAGTGGGTGCAGAGCATTGACCACGACATGGCGCACCCGGCCTTCTACTCCATGCCGCAGCGGCGGCACGAAAAGGAGACGCTCAAGGCGCGTTTCTTCCATTTCACGAATGACATGCTGGTCATGGATGTCGGCAGCGGCCATGTCAAGGGCCACTTGGGACGCCATCCGCGGCCGGGCTATACCGAGTTCCAGGGCGAGCGCGGCACGCTGGTGCATCGCGCGCCGGGCGTGAACTGGGGTAATGAACAAACCGAGCTGCGGTTCGTGTCCGACGCCAAGCTGGCCCCGGCCCAAGAGGCAGCGAACAACCTCTGGGGCGGCGGCTACACCGATGTCGTGACTCCCGTTGTCAACGACTCGACCGGCGATGTCTGGACCGGGATGCACGCCGACACGCCGACCGGGCGGATCGAGTACGTCAGCCCGCTTATGACCTATGCCAAGTGCGGCAAGGTCAACTACCGCGACTGGTACGGCGTGGCGGTGATGGACCACGTGGTGGATTTCGTCTTGGCCGTGAGGGGTTTGCGGAATAGCGAATTCATGGCGGAAGACGCACTGATGAGCGAAATGATGGAGATCGGCGCGCATGAAAGCAACCTGCAGGAAGGCCGGCGGATCAAGCTGCCGATCGAAGGCGATATCGAGAGCGACGCCATCACCCGCGAGGCGCAGCGCAAGCAGTTCGGCGTCGACCCGCTCGATGTCGAGGCGATGTTGGCCGTGAGTTTCCCGCGGCCGTAGGGACGGATGCCCACTCCCCGAGAACGTGTGTTGGCAGCGCTGACCGGCGGCCGGCCGGACCGGACCCCGTTTGTCATCTGGGACAACAAGATCCCGGACCCGGCTACGTTGCGCGCGCTGCTCGAGCGCGAGGCGTGCGTTACCGTCAAGTCGGCCGCCTACACGACGACGCTGGATGGGATCGCCACCGAGCGCGAGTCGTTCACCGGCGCCGACGGCGCGCCGCGCAGCCGGGTGCGCTACCTCACACCGGCCGGACCGGTGACCGTCATCCAGCGTCCGATGCCGGGCACGGTGTGGACCGAGCAACACCTGTTCACCAGCCCGGGCGACTACGATGCGCTTGAATGTCTCGTGGCGGCGCGGCGGCACACGCCCTGCCCGGAACGGTTCGAGCGGGACGACGCCCGGCATGCGGGCCAGTCGTTCGCCAGGCCGGCGACGTTACATTCCCCGATCCACGAGGTGGTCAACGACCTGCTAGGCGTCGAGGCGTTCTGCGTCGAGTGGTTCGAGAACCGCGACCGGGTCGAACGGCTGATCGCG
>CAZWQJ010000454.1:0-2385 GCA_964635825.1 uncultured Victivallales bacterium
CCGAAGGCTTTGTCGACAACGGCCCCAAACTCGTCGAAGAAGCCTTGCGCCGCGAGGCCATCCTGAGCACCGCCGTTGAGCACGGCGTCGCCTTCCCCCACGTCCGCGGCGTCGAAGGCGGCGGCTTGACCCTCGCCCTCGGCATCAGCGAAAAGGGCATCGATTTCGGCGGCACCAAGGGCAAGTCCCGCATCATCTTCATGCTCGCGATCCCCGTCGCAGCCAGCGCCTTCTACCTCAAACTGCTCGCCGGCCTCACGGAAACCCTCATGGATGCCGACAACCGCAAAGTCCTCACCGCCGCCAAAGATCCCGACGACCTCTGGAAAGCCCTCACCCGCGTCACCCGCTCCACCATCAAGTAATTTCGGCGGCGTCGCGCCGCCGAAATCACTCGTACCGCAGCGCATCAATCGGGTGCAGGCTGGATGCCTTCAGCGCCGGCCAGAATCCAAAGACCACGCCCACTAGCGCCGAGAACCCAAACGCCAGCAGCACCATCTGCGCCGTGATCACCACCGTCCATTCGGCAAAGTGGCTCATCGCCGCCGCCGCGCCGCACCCCAGCAAAATCCCAATCCCCCCGCCGCACGCACTCACAAACGCCGCCTCCACCAAAAACTGCGCGAGAATATCGCCGCGCCGCGCCCCGATCGCCTTGCGCACGCCAATCTCGCGCGTACGCTCCGTCACGCTCACCAGCATGATATTCATGATCCCGATGCCGCCCACCAGCAGGGAGATGATCCCAATGCTCGCCAGTAGCATCGCCATCGTGTCGCTCGTCTCCGTGATCGCCTGCTGAAGGTCGGCCATGTTGCGCACGTGGAAGGCATCCTCCTCATCCAGCGGCAGCCGGTAGCGCCGCAGCAGCAATCGCTTCACCATCGCCTCGGCCATCTCCATCTCGTCGCGCTCCCGCACCTGGACTTCCACGAGATCCACATGGTCTTTCCCCAGCAGCCGCCGCATGGCCGTCGTGATCGGAATCAGGATCTGGTCGTTCGGATCCCACCGCATGCTGGCGCCCGTCTCCGGCATCACCCCGACCACCTCCATGTACACCCGGTCCACCCGCATGATCCGACCCACCGGATTCTCGCCGCCAAACAGCTCCCGCGCCACCGTCGACCCCACCACCGCCACCCGCGCCCGGTTGCGCACCTCCTCCTCCGTGAAGAATCGGCCGAACTGCGGCTCGCGCACATGCAGTTGCACATACGAAGGCGTCGTCCCCACCACCTGCGTCCCACGGTTCTGATTGCCATAGATCAATTGCGCGCCACCCCGCACAATCGGCGCCACCCCGCTGATGCCCGGCGCCTCGCGCCGGATCAACTCCGCGTCATCCAGCGTCATCCGCGCCACACTCTCCGCGGACAGTGTCACCCCGCCGCGCCGGATGCTCCCCGGGTGCACCACCAGCAGGTTCGCACCCATGGACGAAATCTGCTGCTCGATCGCCGCGCGCGCGCCGGCCCCCAGCGCCAGCATCGCAATCACCGCCGCCACCCCGATCAGCACCCCCAGCATCGAGAGAAACGTCCGCGTCTTGTTCGCCAGCAGCGCCCGCCCCGCCTGGCGCATCATCGACGTCCCCTCGCGCCACAGCCGCCACCGCCTCAGCCCACTCCGCCGCGGTCGGCCCCCGCTTCCCACCGGGGCCACCAGCAGCGCCGCCAGGCCTCGATCCTGAACGCCCGTCGCCGGCACCGGCACCGCCGGCACCGCATTCACCGTATCCGTCACAATCCGGCCATCCCGCAAGGTGATGATCCGCCGCGCCAGCGCCGCCACGTCGGGATCATGCGTCACCACGATCACCGTCAGGCCCGACGCATGCAGCGCACTCAGCACGCGCAGAATCTCCGCCGCACTGGAGGAGTCCAGATTGCCCGTCGGCTCGTCCGCCATGATCAGCACCGGCCGATTGATCAGCGCCCGCGCAATCGCCACCCGCTGCTGCTGCCCGCCCGACAGCTCATTCGGCGCATGCCGCAGCCGCTCGCCCAACCCCAGCCCCGTCAACAAGTCGCCCGGCGACAGCGGCGCCTCCGGCTCCCCGTACGTCAGCGGCAACTCCACATTCTCCAGCGCCGACAATCGCGGCAGCAAATTGAATTGCTGGAAGACAAACCCGATCGTCTGCGCCCGATACCGCGCCAGCTCGTCATCCGACAGCGCCGAGACCTCACGCCCGTTCAGCACGTACACGCCCTGATCCGGCGCGTCCAGCAACCCCACGATGTGCATCAACGTGGACTTGCCCGATCCCGACGGACCCATGATCGCCACAAAATCGCCGTCGGCAATTTCCAGCGACACTCCGCGCAGGGCGTGCACATCCACGTCCCCCATCCGGTACGTCCGCCGTATGTCCCGCAA
>CAZWQJ010000455.1:0-2367 GCA_964635825.1 uncultured Victivallales bacterium
CGACCGGATCGCCCGGCGCCGCTCGCCCGACGGGCGCTACCTCCTCGCCTCGGGCTGCGGCGCCGTGCTGGACGCCGCCGACCCCCTCGCCCGGCATGACTGGCTGGTTGCCGCCGAGCTGGCCGACGATGGGGCGGACGCCCGCATCCGTCACGCCGCGCCCTACGACCGCGCGCTCTTGGAGGCGGACTTTGCCGACCGGATCGTCGCCGCTCCGGTGGTCGCCTGGGATCGTCAGGCCGAGGCGGTCACAGCGGTCAGGCGCATCCGGTTTGGTGCCATCGTGTTGCGGGATTCGGGGCTGGCCGCGCCCGATGCTGGGGCGGTCCGGGAGGCGCTCTTCGAGGGTATCCGTCTGAAGGGGCTGGACCGCCTTCCCTGGACTCCGGCTGCGAACGAGCTGCGCGCGCGCGTCGCGTGTCTCCGCCGCGCCCGTCCCGAGGAGGGCTGGCCGGATTTCTCAGACGCGGCGCTTGCCGCAACCCTCGCCGACTGGCTCGGGCCGTGTGTCGGCGGGATGCTCCGCTGGAGCCAGGTTGAGCGTTTGGACCTCCACGCGGCGCTGGCCGCGCGGCTCGGTGCCCTGCGCCGCCTGCTGGACACTCTGGCGCCGACGCATTTCACAGTGCCCAGCGGCTCCGCCATTCGCATCCGCTACGATGCGGGCGAGACGCCCGTGCTGGCGGTGCGCATTCAGGAGGTTTTTGGACTGACCGTCACTCCGCGCGTCGCTGGCGGACGCATCGCCGTGTTGATGCATCTACTTTCGCCGTCGCAGCGGCCGGTGCAGATCACCGCCGACCTCGAAAGTTTCTGGAACACCGGCTACACGCAGGTGCGCAAGGACCTCCGCGGCCGCTATCCGAAACACGCCTGGCCGGAGGACCCCCGCGCGGCCGTCGCCACGCGAAGAAGAAAATCTGAAAAGTGAAAGCTGAAATCAACCGAATTCACTATGCGCCTGCGCGCCGGGCGCGGGGCATTTGTGATGCGGGTCGTTGATTCGTGTGATAATAGGAGAAAGGCAAATAGCAGCACGCTCCCTTCACTGCCGCAGCACGAAGCGCGGATACAGCTCGGTCCGGAAGGGAAAGCTGAGGCCCTGGGCCATCTGGAGGTTGAGGCGCATGCCCTTTTCGTCGTCGCCGTCCAAGAACATGACGTTTGGTGGTCAGGGCCACGGCGAGATTGAAGTGTACGCCTTGGGGGTTCACTAGTCCGAATTGGATCGCATCGCCGTTCCAAATCTCGTCGCCGGCCAGTCAGGGGGAGCGCAAGCGTGCTGCGGCCGTGCGAACCGGCAAAAGCGCGGCCTTCGGCGCTGCCGGCGGAAATGGGCCGTTCGAAGATCGCCGTCGTGCTCACTTCCCGGACACCCCAGAACGATACGGGCGCGTCGTGACCGCCGGCCGGAGCGAGCGGTCCGCGAATGGTCTTCTCGTACTCGAGTTCCGTCATCGGCCGTAGTCCGGCCCAGGCCGCCACGGCGAGCCCGTCCGCCCAGGACAACCAGGGACACCGGGCGTTGGGATCAGCCGTCGCATACGTGTGTTTTGGCGCCCGGCCCGAGCGCGTGATCGCCACGCCCTGGAAATCACGATGCCAGTGCCTCTCCGCCTCTGAGGCGCCGATTGTGTTCACTTGAGCTGTTTCATAACGTTCCTTTCGGTTCCTGTCGCCCCGTGTTCAGCCGTGGGCTTCTGCCCGTTCGCGCCTCGATTCTGAGATGTGGTAGATCGCCGGCAGCACGATCAGCGTCAGGGCCAGCGACGACGCCAACCCGCCGAGGATCACGGCGGCGAGCGGCCGCTGGATTTCGGAGCCGCTGCCCGTCGCGTAGATGATAGGCACCAGGCCCAGCAGCGTCGTCAGCGAGGTCATCATCAGGGGCCGCAGCCGCAGTTCGCAGCCTCTGCGCACGGCGTCCGCCGTGCTGAGCCCTTCCTGCCGGAGCTGGTTGAAGAAGGTCACCAGCATCACGCCGTTCTCCACCGCCGTGCCGAACAGGACGATGAAACCGATCGCCGTGGAGACGCTCAGGTTGATCTTGAACGCGACCATGGTGAGGATGCCACCCACCAGCGCGAACGGCAGGTTCACGATCACTAGGAAGGCGCTCCGAACCGAGCCCAGCGCCGAGAACAGCATCAGGAAGATGAGCAGGATGGAGACCGGCACCACGACGCCGAGCCGCTTCATTGCGCGCTGCTGGTTCTCGAACTGTCCGCCATATTCGATGAAGTAGCCGGTCGGCAGTTCCTGCGCCAGCGACTGCAGGCTGCTCTGCGTCTCGGCCACGAAGCTCCCCATGTCCCGGCCGCGGATGTTGCACTCCACGACCACGCGGCGCATGCCCTTCTCGCGGCT
>CAZWQJ010000456.1:0-2352 GCA_964635825.1 uncultured Victivallales bacterium
GCAGGCGGGGGAGTGACGTTCCTCCTGTTCGCCCGCGCGGCGGAGCGCACGGGCCACCTCTTGCTTGTGGGCGCATCTGCGATTCGGTGTAACGACGCAAAGAGCGGCTCACCCGGAGGGTTCGCCCTACCCAGGGCAATTGGTCTCAGGCGGGGCGGACCGTCCCGGTGAGCCGCATCGAATCGCAGATGCGCCCTTTGCCTGTGGAGTCACGACCCGTTAGTTGAGGAAGAAGGGGGCGTTGTGGCATAGTGCGGGTTTGTGAAATGGGGGGCTGATGAAGGCGACGATTTATCACAATCCGCGTTGCAGCAAGTCACGCGAGACGCTGGCGTTGTTGCGGGAGCGCGGGGTGGATGTTGAGGTGGTGGAGTATCTGCAGGATCCGCCGACGGTGGAGAGGCTGGATGCGTTGTGCGGGCTGTTGGGTGTGGAGCCGGTGGCGTTGTTGCGGGCGAAGGAGACGCGCGCGGCGGAGTTGGGGCTGACGCGCGAGGATCGGCGGTCGCGTCAGGAGTGGCTGAAGATTCTGGTGGAGAACCCGGTGCTGATCGAGCGACCGATCGTGGTGAAGGGTGGGCGTGCGGCGCTTGGGCGTCCGCCGGAGAATGTGTTGGCGATTTTGTAGGAGCAGCGGATGCAAGGTGAAGCGGATGGTGCGGCCGTTGAGAAGATCCTGGGGCAGCTGAGCCTGGAGCAGAAGGTGGGGCAGTGCTTCACGTACCTGTGGAGCGGGCACCTGATCACGCCGTCGGTGGTGGCGGCGATCGAGAAGTTGCATGCGGGTGGGTTGCGGTTGCAGCCGGCATTTCTGGCGGGCAAGCGGCATCAGTACTACGCGTTCGACACGGCGGCCGGTGGCTATGCGTATCCGGAGGGGTATCGTCCAATTCCGGAAACGCTGTTGTCGCCGGGCATTCTGGGGAACATCGATCCGGAGCCGTATGCGGAGCGGTTGAATCGGCTGCAGGCGATCGCGGCGGGGCGTCCGGGTGGGGTGCCGCTGCACATGGTGATCGACCAGGAAGGCGACCTGAGCCGGAACTACCCTTTCGGTGGTGCGCATCTGTTTCCGTCGGCGATGGGGCAGGTGGCGTCGGGCGATCCGGAGTTTGTGTATGCGGTGAACAAGGCGCTGGCGCGGCAGTTGAGTGCGATGGGGATCAACGCGGTGCATTCGCCGGTGCTGGATGTGAACATCAACCCGGAGAATCCGGAGATAGGGATTCGGGCGTACGGGGACGATCCCGAGACGGCGGCGACGTATGGGACGGCGGCGATGCGCGGGTTGCAGGATGGGGGGCTGATTCCATTCGCCAAGCATTTTCCGGGGCGCGGCGACAGCGCGAGCGATGCGCATTTCGGCACGCCGTCGCTGGATGTGGATCGGGCGCGGCTGGATGCGGTGGAGCTGGCGCCATTCCGGCGCGCGATCGGGGCGGGGCTGGACGGGATCATGATTGCACACAACATTTACCGCGCGCTGGATCCGGGGACGATTGCGACGGTGTCGCGGCGGATCGTGACGGATCTGCTGCGGGGCGAGTTGGGGTTCGAGGGCGTGATCACGACGGACGCGATTGCGATGCAGGCGCTGATGAAGGTGTATCCGCTGCCAGAGGCGTGCGCGCGCGCGCTGCAGGCGGGGGCGGACTTGGTGCTGAACAAGACGGAGACGGCGTATCGGGATCAGGGATTCCTGGAGACGCTGCGGTTTGTGCGCGAGGGACTGATCTCCGAGGACGAGCTGAATGCGAAGGTGCGGCGCATCCTGACGATGAAGATGCGGCGCGGGTTGTTCCGGGACGGGGGGCGGGTGGATGCGGCGCAGGCCGGGAGCGCGATTCGCGAGCCGGCGGTGGCCACGCTGGCGAGCGAAGCGGCGCGTCGGGCGGTGGTGGTGATGCGGGACTTGGATGGGCTACTGCCGCTGGCGCCGTCGACGCGGCTGCTGGTGGTGGAGCAACGGCTGGAGGATGTGTTCTACGGTATGGATCTGCCCTGTCACCGGCTGACGTTCACGGAGGCCATGTTGGCGCATTCGATGAACGTGGTGGCGGTGGATACGGCGCTCTGCGCGAGTGAGCGCGACGAGGCGTTCGTGCTGCCGATGGTGGCGGAGACGGACGTGGTGGTCATGACGAACGACTTCCTGCGCGGCGAGGCGAATAATTCGGCGCTGCTGCAGAAGTTGCTGGCGCGCGGCGCGAAGGTGGTGGTGGTGACGAATACGCCGTACGCGATAGCGGTGCCCGCGGAGGTGCGGACGGCGGTGTGCACGTTCAGCTCGACGCCGGAGAGTCATCGCGCGGCGGCGGCGGTGTTGTTCGAGCGGCAGGCGGCGGCGGGGCG
>CAZWQJ010000457.1:0-2342 GCA_964635825.1 uncultured Victivallales bacterium
GTCACCGGACTGGCCACCACGACACCCGACGCGTGCGCGACGGTGCCGCCCGTGGCCACCGTGATGGACGCCGGTGCCATGCCGTTGGTCAGCGAGACGTTCGCCGTGACCGTGTGGCTGTCGATCACCGCCGTGTCACTGGAGGCCGGGAAGCCGGTATTCGGATTCCACGTACTCGTGCTGTTCCAGTTCCCGCTGGCCGCGTCGTTGTAGTCCGTCGCCAGCGCGCGCCCCGCGAGCAGCGTGAGGGTTACCAGTATCAGGATTCCGTGGGGTCTGTTTTTGTTGTGTTTCACGCTTACTCCTAAGTATCGGCCGTCTGTTTGGGTACAGCCCGTCCCATTGCGCCAGAACAAAAAATGTTACCGTAGCTCAGAGCCGTCGAGGTCCCCTCTCCGCACGTCAATTTGCTTGATCTGAAACCGATTCCACCCTAAAGTCCTAGTGAGCGATGGAGATGCACCCATGAGCGCGTTGACGCTGAACATACCCGCGGAACTGGCTGATTCATTGAAAGTTCCCGCCGAGGAACGGGACGTCCGCGTGCGGCGCGAATTGGCTGTGCGCCTGTACGCGAAAGGGTTGCTGACGCTCGGCAAATCGCGAGCGCTCGCCGGCTTGTCCAAATGGGAATTCTGCCAGTTGCTCAGCGACGAAAGCGTTCCGCGGCGGTATGACGAGGCGGATCTGAACGCAGACATGGAGACGCTGGAGTCGTTCCGCTGAAAGCGATTTCCAATTCCTCCACGCTCATCGCCCTTAGCCGTATCGGCCAACTGTCTCTGCTGCCCATGCTGTTTACGGACGGCGTGTCGATTCCTGAAGCCGTCTGGCGCGAGGTGGTAACCGAGGGCGGGGACCGGCCCGGCGTTCGGGACATAGAAACCGCCTCGTGGTTGCACGTTGTTCACGTTCAAAACGCTGACTTCGTTTTCAGTCTGTCGCGCGAACTTGACGCCGGAGAGGCGGAGGCGATCGCTCTCTTTCGTGAGCAGCCCTGCGCCGCCATCCTGCTGGACGAGAAGGACGCCCGCAGCGTCGCGATGACTCTGGCCCAACCCGTGCTGGGCACCGTGGGCGTGATGCTGTGGGCTCGCCAGAAGGCTCTGATCCCCAGCCTGCGCGGTCAGTTGGATGCGCTCCAGTCCATCGGCGGGTTTCGGCTGGGCGCGGGGATTCGGCGCGCCGTCCTGCGACGCGCGGGTGAAATAGAGGCCTAACGCCGCGTGAATCCGCGGCGCCAGCCCCATTGCCAGTCCGATGCGTGTCTGTGTTTTCATCGCGTTGCCACCGTCTTTGAAGGCGAAGGCGGAAAACTACCCCCGCCCCGCCCCCTCCTACCGGAATTGCATAATCGTCTGCGGCCACATGGTCACCGCGAAGGGATCGGTCGTCGCCGTCACCACGTTTCCGTAGGCATCTTCAATCTTCACCACCGGCTGCTGCGAAAACGCCAACGCCACGGCGTTGTTTGCCGACGGCTGCGTCGTGAACACCACCTGACTCGCCGCCCCCGGCATCACCGCGGAAGCCCCCAGGGCAAAGGCGGTATCGCCCGCGATCGTCAGCCGATCCCCGGCCTCACGTTTCACGCTTCACGTCTTACGCCCCGCCTCACCGGAACATCAGCACTGTCGTGGCGTCCCTGATGATGAGCTTTACGGTGCCCGTCGGCTGGTTGTAAATGACCGCGAAGCCCCACGGCACATTCAGCGTGACGGTCCCGAATCCGTCCGGAATGGCCGTGGCGCTGGTCAGCACCGTAATCGGTTGCAACTCCATCTGCGCAAACGTCAGCCCGCTCTTCACGTTGAGCTCCAGCGTCGCGCCGGCCAGGCTGGTCACGTCGTGGTCCACCACCAGTTGGTCGAAATCCACGCCCGCCACACCGCCGTCCCCGGCGATGTCCATGCGCAGCGTGCTGCCGCCGCCAAAGGCCAGGTCGCCATCCACGCGCAGGATGCCCACGGCGGCCGTGTTCGTGCCCGGCGCCAGCTCGCCCAACACCGTCAGCGAGTTGTTGCCCGCGCCGTCTTCCACCTGGATGGTGTTCGTCCCGCTGATGTCGTTCGCCAGCGTCCAGTCAAAGCTCCCGCTTGGCTGGTCCAACGTCAGCTTCCCACCGTTCTGGCTCGCCAGCAGCACCGGCCCCGTGCCCAGCCCGTTGGCGTGCGAGACCGTCAGGTTGTCGGCCAGCAACCGGATGCCGCCCGAGAAGCCGCTGTTGTTGCCGGACAGGATGAACGGCCCGGAGCCACCGCTGGGGTTGATATCCAGGCGACCCACCCCTGACATCGTGCCGGCGTATTCCTTGTTCCCCGCCGTCGCACCGAACCAGATGC
>CAZWQJ010000458.1:0-2335 GCA_964635825.1 uncultured Victivallales bacterium
CCCTTCATCCGCGCCATCGAACGCCACCACGCCGCCAACCCCGCCGGACGCCGCATCGAGCACATCCTCGTCCACACCGGGCAGCACTACGACGCCGCCATGTCGCACTCCTTCTTCCAGACCCTCGGCATCCCCCCGCCCGATGTAAACCTCGAGATCGGTTCCGGGTCCCACGCCGAACAGGTCGGCCGCACCATGATCGCCTTCGAAAAGTCCATGCTCCAGCACCGCCCGGACTGGGTCGTCGTCGTCGGTGACGTCAACGCCACCTGCGCCTGCTCCATCACCGCCCGCAAACTCCTCGTCCGCGTCGCCCACATCGAGGCCGGCCTGCGCTCGTTCGATATGACCATGCCCGAGGAAATCAACCGCCTCGTCACCGACCGCCTCTCCAACCTCCTCCTCACCCCGGATCCCTTCGCCGATGCGAACCTCCGCCGCGAAGGCGCCGATCCCGCCACCATCGTTCAGGTCGGCAACATCATGATCGATACCCTCGACGCCAACCGCCCCGCCGCCGCCGCCCTCGACCCCGCCGACTTCCTCGCCCGCCAGGCATTCCCCGGCCGCTCACCCGAATCCATCGCCGCCTTCTGCAAATCCATGCGCAATGGCTTCGCCGCCATCACCCTCCACCGCCCATCCAACGTCGATACCCCCGAATCCCTCGGCGGACTGGCCCGCTTCTTCCTCGATTCCGCCTCGCACGCCCTGCCCCTCGTCTGGTCCGTCCACCCCCGCACCCGCGCCCGCCTCCAGGATTTCAGCCTCTGGCCCGAAATCCTCGCCTGCGAACGCCTCCTCCTCGTCCAGCCACTCGACTACCTCGAAATGCTCAACCTCAACCTGCACGCCACCATCTTCCTCACCGACAGCGGCGGCCTCCAGGAAGAATGCTGCGTGCTCGGCACCCCCTGTCTCACCCTCCGCGAAAACACCGAGCGCCCCGTCACCCTCGAAGAACACGGCGGCGTCTCCCGTCTCGTCGGCAATTCCCTCCTCCGCGTCCGCCAGGGCTTCGACGACCTCCGCTCCCGCCCCCGCCGCCCCCACCGCCCGCCCCTCTGGGATGGCCGCACCGCCGACCGCATCGTCGCCGCACTCCTCTCCGCCTCCGCCTGAGTCCGCCAGGCTCCTATTGAGCGTTTGAGTATAGAGAGCCCAGTCGTCCTCGTCCTCAGCACAGCGGTCCTCGTCCTCGAAAGGTCCTCCTTGAAATACGCCGCTTCGAGGACGACGACGAGTGGCAAGACGGACCTGTCATTGTTTGGGTGAACGCTCAATGATGGTGTCGGATTGTCTGCGCGCCCGGCGCGCGATAACAACGCGTACCACCGCAACGTGACCGCGTTCGCGCGGGCACGTTGTAGGCTGAATTTCATTGGTGGCCCGACTCAAGCAACTGCAAGTTGACGAACTTCCTTTTGGATTCGAGTTGCCGACGCATCATGGGCAACATCCAGATCAAAGTCCATTTGCAGACCGAGCCAAAAGGTAGCCGACTTTCCGAAACACCGAGAGAGGCGCAGCGCCGTGTCAGCCGTGACACTTCGCTCTCCGTGTATGATCTCGTTCACTCGGCTCGGAGAGACCCCCAGCGCGACTCCGAGCTGATTCTGGCTGATGCCCAATCGCCTGAATGTCCGTCGGTAGCCGACGAGAGTACTCTCGGTTGAAGATCTTCTCCCTATTCTCCGTAATGAGTTCTGGTGCGGTGCACGAAGATGATGTCTGCGTCATCGTCAATGGAGTAGACGATCCGGTCCTTGTAGGTGAGGCGGAAAGAGAAGAAGCCTGCAAGGTCGCCGACCAGTCGCTTTCCGCAGCACAGATCCGGCGCAATGGTTTCGGTCAGAATCTCCTTCAGCTTCTGTTGGAGCTTGGGCGTGAGCTTGCCGAAGTCCTTTACAGCTTCCTTCGTGAACCGGATTTCGTATGGCTTCACTTCTTGATTCCGAAGACCTCGTCCATCGAAATCGTGCCCCCTGCCTTCATCTGCTTAATGGAAGACTTGAGCCGCTGGCGAAAGCCGGGCATGGACAAGAGTTCCAGGCTTTCAAGCAGGCCATCGTAATCGGCTTCAGAAATCAGAACGGCGGCTCCACGCCGATGTTGAATGCGAAAGGTCTTGTGGCCTTCGGCGGCACCCTTGATGAGATCGAAAAACTCCCGACGTGCAGTGGTGGCCGTAAGTGTCGTCATGTTGCATCTCCCAATATGTACGCAATAACGTACACTATCGCGGCGGGCATGTCAATCTCGCCTTGAACCGAACGTCACGCGTGACCCTCGGTTCAGCCGCCGTCCGCGGCGGCTGAACCGTAGTGGTCCACGC
>CAZWQJ010000459.1:0-2294 GCA_964635825.1 uncultured Victivallales bacterium
CCCACATTCCGCACGTGACGAAGGGTCCATCGGTCTGATTTATTGTGATGTAAGTCGCTCACAATAAGAATGTTACTACGCCTTCGCGTTTCGCCCGGCGGCTTGTTTTCGCCCCCGTTCTGCGCCGTTGCTTCCCATTTTCGGTGGCGGCGGCAGGAACTTCAGGGCCCTTCGCGCGCGCACCGTGACGTCCTGCTCATAGCGATCGAGGCGGCGGTCGATCTCGCCCTGAAGCTCGCGCAGTTGCCGGCGCAGGGCGCGGAAACGGCGGTAGTTCGCCGTTAATCGCAGCACCTCCTGGATCTGGTCCCCCGGCACCTTGCGGGTTATCAGGGTTCCGTTTTCGCTCCAGGTCAAGCGGGTGTGCGGATGCCCCTGGGGCTCGCGCGCGCACCAGCAAGTCGGTTTCCCGCAGCGGGTGTAGATGCGGCTGAAGGTGCCGCGCACCCCCGCGGGCAGCGCCAAGAGTTGATCGAGCAGGGCGCACAGGCGTCGGCCTTGGTCGCGGACTTGTTTTGACGTAATCATCCTTGACATCTTGATGATATCATGAGTAGTTATTATCAAGATGTCAACCGCATGTGTTCGCACCCTGCGCCGGTTTCAAGTCGGAGGGCTGCCGCTGCTGGCGGCGGTGATGCGGCGGATGCGTCTGCGGGAAGTCTTCACCGAGCACCTGCCGGGGGGCGGGCGCGATGGCATCGCGGTGGCCGACGTCCTGGAGTTGCTGGTCGTCAACCTCGCCGTGGCCAAGGATCCGCTCTACGAACTGGCGCAGTGGGTGGCGGGCTTGGACTTACGCGCGCTGGGCTACCGGCAACGGCCCGCCGGGCGCTTCAACGACGACCGTTTTGCCCGCGCGTTGGACAGGCTCTATCTGGCGGATCGCGCCACGCTGATGACACGGTTGGTGGTCACCGCCGTGGATGCTTTTGGGGTGTCGTTCTCGCGCATCCACAACGACAGCACCTCCGTGAAGGCCTGCGGACGCATCCCGGGACAGACCCGGACGGGTTTTGAACTGCGCCACGGTCACAGCAAAGACCACCGGCCGGATCTGAAGCAGTTGATCTTCAGCCTGAGCATTGCCCACGATGGGGCCGTCCCGGTGCATCACCACGTCTATCCCGGCAACCGCAATGACGAAACGACACACATCGAAACCTGGGAGGCGTTGCGTCAGATCCACGGCGGCGCCGACTTCCTGTATGTGGCCGACTGCAAGCTGTGCACCCGCGAACAACTGCGGCACATCGTTGAGCAGGGCGGTCGGGCGATCACGATCCTGCCCCAGTGCCTTCTGGAAGTGCGCCGGTTCAAGACGCAGCTACGCGCCGGCCGCAAGTCCAAGAAAGCCATTTGGCGCCGGCCCATCCCCGGCGACGAGTCGCACCTGGAATACTTCGCGCTGTTCGACGGGACTGAGCGTACCGATCACGGTGGCTATCCGATCTATTGGTTCTGCTCCAGTGAAAAACGACACCGCGATCGCCTCAGCCGTCAGCAACGGCTGGAGCAGGCCGAGGCGGCCTTGAGCGCCTTGGCGCCCAAGGTCAATGGGCGACGGTTGAAACACAAACCCCAGATCATGCGCGCGGCCATGGCGATCGTGGAGAAATACCGTCTGGACGGGCTGCTGAACGTGCGCATCGCCCACCATTGCGAACGCTGGCGACAACGCCGGCGAGGACGACCCGGACCGCTCAGGCGCTACCGCTATCGCTGCCGCGTCACCTACAGCCTGCACTGGGAACGTGATGCGACCGCCTTGCAGGGCGAAGCGCGCACCGACGGAGTCTATCCGCTGCTGTGTACCGATCCCACCATCCCCGCCAGGAAGGTCTTACAGGCGTACAAGTTCCAACCCCGGTTGGAGAAACGCTTCTGTCAGTTCAAGAGCATCCATGGCGCGGCCCCGCTGCTGTTCAAGAAGATCCACCGCGTCGAGGCCAACATGTTCGTGTTCTTCGTCGCCTTGATGCTGCAAGCCCTGCTGGAGCGTGAGCTTCGCCAGCGCCTGGCGCAACGCCGAGCGCCACCACTCAAACTCTATCCCGAAGACCGCGATGCGCCCCATCCGACTACCTCCCAACTGCTCAAGACCTTCGAAGGGCTGTCCACCTACGCGATCATGCAGGAGGGCCACCCCGTCGAGGAATATCGCGATGAACTCGGTGAAACCCACCGCGCGGTGCTCGCGCTCATGGACATGACCGAAGAGCAGTTCTGGACGCCAACCTGAAAGCCTCGAAAATCAGCAGGTTAGACCGCTCGCCGAGTGCGGAATGTGGGTT
>CAZWQJ010000460.1:0-2274 GCA_964635825.1 uncultured Victivallales bacterium
TGTTCACTGCACCTCTCCTGCCTGTTGGGGTCTGTACCGGACCGGCGTCGACCCTAAATACGCCAACGGCCGGGCGCATCGCGCCACGGCCCGTGTGCCTGCCTCCGAAGCAGAACATGCTTTGAACCACTGTGTCGTGTTTCCCTGCATGGTTGCTGTACGCTTCGCCTAGCCAGCCCTCGTCAACCGCCACACTCGGACGGTCGAAGCCAAGGGGTCCTTTGTTAAGTACGCATATAGAGTGTCGCACGGACACTGTCAAGCGGAATTTTTAATTAATGTTGCGTCGCATAATTAATCATATACACCCCCGCTTGAGAATCACGCTCAACACCGCCAAATCGGCCGACGTCACGCCAGGAACGCGCCCGGCCTGGCCTAGATTGTCCGGCCGCACCCGGCTGAGTTTCTCGCGGCACTCATACCCCAGCGCCTGGATCTGCCAATAGTCAACCCACGGCGGAATCGCCTCATCATCCATCCGTAACGCCCGCTCCGCCTGCCGCCGCTCCTGCTCGATGTACCCGCGATACGTGATCTCCAACTCCACCTGTTCGACGACGGCCGAAGGAAGCGCGCGGTCTGCGCACGGCAAATCCGAATACCGCGCTCCCGGGCGAGCCAGATGCCGGGAAGCTGTGGCGCCATCGGCGAGATGAATCGCATCGAGCCGCACGCATTCCGGCCCGATCAGCCGCGCATACCGTTCCGTCTCATCCCGGAACACCGGATCGGACAGTCCCAGACGCTGCGCATGGGCGAGCATCCGAAAACGCGCGTTGTCTTGCCGCAACAACAGCCGTCGCTCCGCCCGCGACGTAAACATGCGATACGGTTCGTTCGTTCCCTTCGTCACCAGATCGTCAATCATCACGCCGATGTATGACTCCTGACGGCTGAGCAGCAGCGGGTTCTCGTCCCGGACACGCAGCGCCGCATTGACTCCGGCCATAAAGCCTTGGGCCGCCGCCTCCTCATAACCGGTCGTGCCGTTGATTTGACCCGCAAAGAACAAGCCCGCATGCCTTTTGGACTCCAGCGCGTGAGTCAGCTCTCGGGCATCGATGGCGTCATACTCGATCGCGTAGGCGTACGCCAAAAACCGGGCCCGCTCCAAACCGGGTATCAGCCGGACAAAAAGCTCCTGAACCTCGCGCGGCAAGCTGTTGGATATCCCATTCGGGTAAATCCAGGCTGACGCACCCCGCCCCTCAGGCTCCAAAAAGACATGATGACTCTCCTTGTCGCCAAATTTGACGATCTTGTCCTCCAGCGAGGGGCAATACCGAACACCTGTTCCGCTGATCCCGCCGCCATACAACGCACTGAGCGTGAGATTGTCGCGGATCACCTGATGACACGCGGCTGTGGTGTGGGTTAGCCAGCACGACACCTGCTTCGCGCCCGTCAGGACGCTTTCCCGTGGTGGCGGGTTGACGCCAGCGGCGCGACAACTATCCGCCGATGGCGACGCCGGGTGATTGTTCCACGTGGAACAATCACCCGGCGCGACGCCGAGGCCCGTCTCCGAGCACACATCCGCCGCTGGTGATTCGGGGGACGCTTGGAACGCGCTGTTCCACGTGGAACAATCGATCCGCTCGGTTTGCAAACGCGCGCCACGCCACGAAAAGAGCGGCGGCGGTTCATCGCCCGCCTGTTCGTGTGTCTTGCCAAAATCAATGGAGGCTGGGTCGAGCCGCGGGGGCGTGCCGGTTTTCAGGCGCAGCCGTTCATATCCGGCGTCGCGCAGGCTCAGGGAGAGTGTCTGGGCGGCGGCGCGCCCATCTCCGCCACCCGGCGTGACCTCCTGACCCACATGGATCGTGCCGCCCAGCGCCGTTCCGGTGGTGAGCACGACGCACCTTCCGGTGATGCGCCCGTTTACGGACGCATCGACGCCGATCAACCGCCGATCCGATCCCGCGTCCGCAAAAGCCAACGCGAGCACTTCATCCTCGAGCACCCGCAGATTGGGTGTGGATTCGATGACCGCTCGCATCCGCGCCGTGTAGGCGGCCTTGTCGCATTGCACCCGCGTGGCCCGCACGGCGGGACCGCGGCTCGCATTGAGAACGCGGAACTGAATGCCGGTGCAGTCCGCGTTAAAACCCATCTCGCCGCCCAGCGCATCCAGGTCATAGACCAGATGGGATTTGGCCAGTCCACCGATGGCCGGGTTGCAGGGCATCCGGCCGATCGCGTCACGATGGGCGGTGATCAGCAGGGTTTTGCAGTTCATCCGTGCAGCGGCGAGCGCCGCCTCGGACCCGG
>CAZWQJ010000461.1:0-2274 GCA_964635825.1 uncultured Victivallales bacterium
AGCACGCGCGGTTCAAAAAACGTCCGCGCATCCTGTGCAACGCCGACATGGGGCCTCACGACATCCAGGCCCATTGCGCCCTGGACGCCGCCACGCAGGACCTCATGCGGCTGGCGATGACCGAATACCGCTTCAGCGCGCGCGCCTATGACCGCATCCTCAAGGTCGCCCGCACGATCGCCGACCTCGACCAGTCGGGCGCCATCCAATGCGCCCATATCACCGAGGCGATCCAGTACCGCACGCTCGACCGAGCGGGGTGAGGGGCTGAATTCGGTGGCCGGGCTGCACAATAATTCGCCGTTCAAACCGTTCTACTGGGTTACCTATGGCCGCGAGCCTTTTGAGCGATGACGAGATTCTGTTACAACGCTACCGGGCCGGCGAGGTTGATGCGTTTGACGAGCTGGTGCTTCGCCATTCGCGTGCGCTCTTCTCCTACATTCGCGGCATGGTGGGCCATCAGGAGGAGGCCGAGGATATCTTTCAGGATACATGGGCGCGGGTGATTCGGCATGAGGCGTCGTTCCGCAGCGGCAGCGTTCGGGGATGGATTTGGCGGATCGCGAAGAATGCGGTCATTGACCGCGTGCGCCGACGCAAACCGAATGACAGCCTCGATCGGCCGGTCGGGGAGGATGGTTTGCGGCTCGCCGACCAGATCGCCGCCAATGGCCTGTCGGTTCCCGATCAGGTGGATGGCACCGACCTCGGCGTCCGGATCGCCGCGTGCGTGGCGGGGCTCCCACCCCCGCAAAGGGAGGTTTTTTTGATGCGAACGACCAGCGGATTGAGCTTTGAAGAAATCGCGAGGATCCTGAAAGTTCCGCTTAACACAGCCCTGGGGCGGATGCACTATGCGGTCGTGCGTTTGCGCGATGTCTTGGCCCACGAATGGAGGGAACGATGAAAATAGAGGATCTGATCGATGAGGCGAGGTTGAATGCCGTTGCCGAGACGTGGGGGCCTGCCGTCCAAGCCGTCTGTTCTGGAGAACCGTCCCCCGAGACGCTTACCCGCATCCACGCTCTGGCGGTGCGGGGACTCCGCACACGCCGTCGGCGGGTCTTTCTCGCGCGGATCCGGCCTTTTCTGGTGTCTGCGGCCGCCGCCTCCATCGTCTGCACCGCAACCCTGCTGGCGATCCGCACCCCCGCAAAGAAAGAACCTGTGCACCCGCTGGTTACGCTGGACGGCGTTCTGATGCTGGCCATGGCCATGGATACCGATTGGGAGGAAGAGTTGGTCGTCATGCATCCGATCGGCGCCGACACCGAGGCGCTGACGCGGCGGCTGCTGGATTTGCAGGGGTTCGTCGATGTGGACACGGAAAACAGCGAAGAGATCTGAACGGTGGATGCCACGGTTTGACTAGAGCGGCTTGGCGTCCTTCCACAGCGTCTCGATCGCGTAATAGCCGCGCGCCTCGGGCGCGAAGATATGGACGACGGCGTGAACGAAGTCCAGAACCATCCAGCCGCTGTCGGGCGTGCCGGACGTCCGATAGCTCGTAACCCCGAGGTCTTTCATGTGCCGCTGCACCTCTGAGAGCAACGCCTTCAGGTGCGGCCCGGATGTCCCCGTCGCCACCACGTAAAACTCGGTGATCGAAGAGATTCCCCGGACGTCCCAGACGCGAATATCCTTGGCAATTTTGTTTTCCAGTGCCACCCTGATCTCAGATGCAATCTCGTGTGCTTTGATAGTCCGCCTCCTGATTCGACGATCCGTACAGCCCATGCTCCCGGATGTACTGCTCGACCGATTGGGGAACAAGATAACTGATTGTCAGCCGTTTGGCAATTCTCTCTCGTATCTCAGATGACGAGGCGTCGCTCATCGTGCCCGTGACGACGTCCGCCAGCAGGCGTTGCGCCAGCGATTCGCGGAGTTTCAAGTCTTTCTCTTGCAACGGGCGGCCGAGGATTCCGGGCCGGTTTACCGTGACCACGCGACATAGCTTGAGAAAGGCGGCAACGTCCTTCCACCGATGGAGTTCGAGCAGCGAGTCCAGGCCGATGATGAAGAACAGCTCGTATCCCGGATCGCGATCCGCCAGGTGGCGCACGGTGTCGATGGCATACGAGACGCCGCCGCGGTCGATCTCAACCGTGTCAACGGCCACCAGCGGATCGCCCGCACCCGCCAGCCGGAGCATGGCCAGCCGGTGCTCCGCCGACACGCCGCCCGCCAGTTCCTTGTGCGGAGGCAGAGACGAAGGCACCAGCAGCACCCGCTCCAACCCAAACGCCGCAGCGGCCGTATGCGCCATCA
>CAZWQJ010000462.1:0-2268 GCA_964635825.1 uncultured Victivallales bacterium
CGGCCAGGAAATCGATGAACGGCTCCAGCAGGTAGTCGTCGCCCGTGGAATGGTGATACAGGTCAATCCGCAGCCGTTTCTCCGCTTCCAGGAAGAGCGGGTGGCGGCAAACGGGGTTAGCCACCTCCTCAAGTTCCTCGGTGAAGATGATGGCCCAGATGTAGATCATGGGCCGCTCCATCTTGCGGTCATGCAGGCGGCGCCAGAGCTCCTTCGTCCCCTCGTGCTCCTGGCTGGCAGACGCCTCCAGGTAGCGTTTCGCCAGCTCCCGCAAACATGCGGTTTCTCTCCCGTCAGGTTTCATGCGGACGCCATTTTAACGATGATGCCCGCCTTCACGCTAAACCGCGCTTTGCAGCCCTCTGCAGAACGGCCCCCCACCATCACCTCGCACTCGCCCGGTGCATCCGCCCGCCGATAGAGCACTCCGTCATTCCTGCCGCTTCTGTTCTTCTTCATCGGTTTCCTCTACCACTCTTTCACAACGCGGTCCGCGACGAACCGCTCACGCGCGGCCATTGGTGCCTTGTCTGCCCGCATGTGGCCGCGGACGTACAACGAATAGCTGCGCGGATCCGGGTCCTTCGGGTTGATGTCCACGCAGGTGCTGGCACGGAAGGTGCAGGAGAACTGGTGCTCCCGCGGCGTGTTGGCGGCAACCGTGTACGTCGCCGTGGACTCCCTGACCGGGAAGGCCAGCTCAATTTCACACGGCGCGTCCAGGCGGCAGAAAACCAACCGGTTGCCCATCCAGTCGAGATCGACGTGTTTCCCCCTTGCCAGGGACGGCTCACCCGGAGGGTTCGCCCTACCTGCTACTTGTTGTGCATGGGGTAGGGCGACGCCTCCGGCGGAGCCGCAGACCGTTGCTCGCAACTCGCGCCGGTCCACCCACGCCGGAATTCGCACGGCGATGCGGCGCGCGCCCTTGTTCTTTAGAACCACCTTGCCCTCGTACGGCAAATGGCTGTGCACATCGAGGAGCTTCGACGCGCGGTTGAGCAGCAGGTTCACCTCGGCCGTATCGCCGCGCTCACGAACCGCGCCCTCCCAGGCGTAATACAGGCCCTGCGTCGCGTTACCCGTGCAACAGTGCATGACCCACGGCTTGAGCACCGCGTTGGGGCGAACGGCCCCGAAATACACGCCCAGCGTCCGCGCAATGGTGTCGTCGTAGTTCAGCTTGTGCGCCGGCGGATTGGCCCGCTCCTCCCAACTGGGGTCCGTGCTCGCCGCCGCGATGCGCCGAAGCTGCTCCGCATCCGTCACCTGCTGTTCGGCGAGCGCGTTGCGCACGCAAGCATCCACGTCATCCCAGTAATCGCCCAGTCCGGCATCGCTGAGCCGGATACCCATGGCCACCAGATCGCCCAGCGCGCAGGATTCACATTGGTTATCCAGATTCTTCGAGGCCGGCCAACTGTTGACCCAGCCGAGCCGCGCGATTCCCTGCGTCAGGGAGAACTCGTAGGCCCGACGCACAAACTCCAGCACGCGCTCGTCCCCAACCCCGCGCCCGAACTCCAGCAGGCCCCGCAACGTGATGCAGCGCGCATGGAAGTGGCTGAACCAGTGGCCCTGTTCGGCGCCGGCCGTGTAGGGAGGATCCGGCAGTCTCGACGCAATGTGGACGGTCTTGCCCTGGGGATCAAACGGTCCCGGCACCCCGCCCCAGAACTTGGCCTTCATCACGTAGCGGCTCAGCCGTCCGGCTAGTTCCAGCGCAGTCGCATCCCCACTGGCGGCATACCACTGCATCGCGCCGTAGATCTGATGACCATGGAAGGACGTCACCGACCCTTCACCGCCCTCCGTCTCGTCCTCCGCCTCATCGGTGTTGAGCCAGCCCGAGCGCGGATAACAGCACGGCTCGCTCCAGCCGCCCTTTTCGGGGTAATAGGCGTAGTCCCCCTTGCGAATCGCCACGCGGGAGATTCCTTGCACCAGATCCCGGATCCGGCCGTCAAACGCGTCGCTGCCGGTGGCGGCACGCCAGGCCATCAGAGTCCGGATCATCCGCCCGGCCCCGGCCACGGAAGAGAAGTCCTCGTTCCGGCCTTCGCCGTAGAACGCGGCCGCATACGAATTGCGCCACGGCCGCCGCGGATTGACGAAGTCCCAATACAAGCCGTCTTGCACCCGCTCCAGCATGTTGCCGAAGTAGCGCCCTTCGAGCTCGCGCATCTCGTCGCTCCCGCACATCGCGCGCAGCAGCGTCAGCGATTCGGCCAGCTTCGGATCGCACGTGTTCTCGGCCGATGCCCAGTG
>CAZWQJ010000463.1:0-2261 GCA_964635825.1 uncultured Victivallales bacterium
AGCCGCTGGTGCGGCTGAATCTCGAGGCGAAGACGAAGGCCGTCATGGAGACGCGACGGGCTGAACTGCTGGCGGTAATCCGGGGCACCCCCTGATGAAAGCCCACTCCGTTGAACGCGCCTATGCCCTGGCCTGTGAACGGTATGCGGAGGCGGGGGTGGATTGCGACAAAGCACTGCGCCGCCTGAAGTCGGTGGCCATCTCCCTGCACTGCTGGCAGGGGGATGACGTCGGCGGGTTCGAGCCTGGCAGTTCAATGGACGGCAGCGGGCTCCAGGTCACCGGCGGCTACCCGGGCCGGGCGCGTTCGGCGGATGAGCTGCGGCAGGATCTCGAGCGGGCTCTCACGCTCATTCCCGGCCGGCACCGGCTGAACCTGCATGCGATCTATGCGGAGACGGGCGGACGTCGCGTGGAGCGCAATGATCTGGCCCCGGAGCACTTCGCGCGCTGGATTGCCTGGGCCAAGACCCGCAAACTGGGACTGGACTTCAACCCGACCTTCTTCGCGCATCCGATGGCCGCCTCGGGAACCACGCTGTCCAGCGCCGACGAGAGCGTGCGGCGTTTCTGGGTGGAGCATGGGATTGCCTGCCGCCGCATCGGCGCCACCATGGGGCAGAAGCTGGGGTCTCCCTGCGTCACCAACGTGTGGATTCCGGACGGCAGCAAGGATATGCCGGTCGATCGGCGGGGGCCGCGGGAACGCTTGCGGCAGTCCCTGGACGAAGTGTTCGCCGAGGACGTGGATCCGTCGATTCACCGGGATGCCGTCGAAGGCAAGTTGTTCGGAATCGGGTCCGAAAGCTATGTGGTGGGATCGCATGAATTCTATCTCGGGTATGCGGTGGCCAACGGCACGCTGCTCTGCCTTGACGCCGGGCATTTCCACCCCACCGAGACGATCGCCGACAAGTTGTCTGCCGTGCTGTGTCACCTCGACGAGGTGCTGCTTCATGTCAGCCGGGGCGTGCGGTGGGATAGCGACCACGTGGTCGTGCTGAACGACGAGTTGCGGGCGATCGCCGAAGAACTGGTGCGGGGGGACTATCTCGGCCGGGTGCACATCGGCCTGGACTACTTTGACGCCAGCATCAACCGCGTGGCGGCCTGGGTGATTGGCAGCCGCGCGCTGCTCAAGGCGCTGCTGCTCGCGCTGCTCGATCCGGTCGCGCGGCTCCGCGATGCCGAGCGCCGCGGGGATCTGACGCTGCGGCTGGCCTTGATGGAGGAGTCCAAGGCGCTGCCGTTCGGCGCGGTGTGGGACCACTATTGCCTCAAACAGGGTGTGCCGGTGGGCGAGCGCTGGCTCGAAGACGTGCGGACGTACGAAAAGACCGTGCTGAGCCGGCGGTAGGCGGGAAAAATTCATGACACAGACGATTGAAGAGCTTCTAACCGCATGGATGCGGGCGGCCTTCACGGCCGCCTTTCCGGATATGGGCGACGCTGTGGCGGCGATTGCCGTGGTGCCGACGACCAGTGCGGACAATGGCGATTACCAGTGCAATCAGGCGATGACCCTGGCCAAGGCGCTGCGCAAGGCGCCGCGGCAGATCGCGGACTTGGCCGTGAAGGCGGCCGCTCCGCACGAAGCCGTGGCGGGTGTCGACGTGGCCGGCCCGGGCTTCATCAATATCCGGCTGCACACCCCCTGGCTCGCGCGGGCGGTGGAGGCGATCGAGGCCGACGCGCATTGCGGCACGCCGGCCTCGGGACAGGGGCATACGGTGGTGCTTGACTACTCCAGCCCGAATGTGGCCAAGCCCATGCACATCGGCCACATCCGGTCCACGGTCATCGGCAACGCCCTTGATCGCCTGCACCGGTTCCTGGGGTACCGCGTGATCGCCGACAACCACCTGGGCGACTGGGGCACGCAGTTCGGCATCATCATCATGGGCTACCGGCATTTCGCCGATGCCAAGGCGCTGGAGACCGAGCCCGTCGAGGAACTGGAGCGGGTGTACGTCAAGAGCTACGAGCGGTCGAAAGAGGATGAGACGTGGCTGACGCAGGCACGCCAGGAACTCGTCAAGCTGCAGGCGGGCGATCCGGAAAACCGCCGGCTCTGGGAGGAGTTCGTCCGCCTGAGCATGGTCGGGTTCGGGCATATCTATGACCGGCTTGACGTGTGTTTCGACCTCGCGCGCGGCGAGAGTTTCTACAATGACAAGCTGGCGGGCGTGGTGGAGGCACTCAAGGACCAGGGCTTTGCGCGGGAGAGCGAAGGCGCCATCGTGGCCTTCCTCGAGGAGGAG
>CAZWQJ010000464.1:0-2261 GCA_964635825.1 uncultured Victivallales bacterium
CTCCTCCTCGAGGAAGGCCACGATGGCGCCTTCGCTCTCCCGCGCAAAGCCCTGGCCCTTGAGCGCCTCCACCACGCCCGCCAGCTTGTCGTTGTAGAAACTCTCGCCCCGCGCGAGGTCGAAACGCACGTCGAGCCGGTCATAGATATGCCCGAACCCGACCATACTCAGGCGGACGAACTCCTCCCACAGCCGGCGGTTTTCCGCATCGCCGGCCTGCAGCTTGACGAGTTCCTGGCGGGCCTGCGTCAGCCACGTCTCATCCTCTTTTGACCGCTCGTAACTCTTGACGTACACCCGTTCCAGTTCCTCGACGGGCTCTGTCTCCAGCGCCTTGGCATCGGCGAAATGCCGGTAGCCCATGATGATGATGCCGAACTGCGTGCCCCAGTCGCCCAGGTGGTTGTCGGCGATCACGCGGTACCCCAGGAACCGGTGCAGGCGATCAAGGGCGTTGCCGATGACCGTGGACCGGATGTGGCCGATGTGCATGGGCTTGGCCACATTCGGGCTGGAGTAGTCAAGCACCACCGTATGCCCCTGTCCCGAGGCCGGCGTGCCGCAATGCGCGTCGGCCTCGATCGCCTCCACCGCCCGCGCGAGCCAGGGGGTGTGCAGCCGGATATTGATGAAGCCCGGGCCGGCCACGTCGACACCCGCCACGGCTTCGTGCGGAGCGGCCGCCTTCACGGCCAAGTCCGCGATCTGCCGCGGCGCCTTGCGCAGCGCCTTGGCCAGGGTCATCGCCTGATTGCACTGGTAATCGCCATTGTCCGCACTGGTCGTCGGCACCACGGCAATCGCCGCCACAGCGTCGCCCATATCCGGAAAGGCGGCCGTGAAGGCCGCCCGCATCCATGCGGTTAGAAGCTCTTCAATCGTCTGTGTCATGAATTTTTCCCGCCTACCGCCGGCTCAGCACGGTCTTTTCGTACGTCCGCACGTCTTCGAGCCAGCGCTCGCCCACCGGCACACCCTGTTTGAGGCAATAGTGGTCCCACACCGCGCCGAACGGCAGCGCCTTGGACTCCTCCATCAAACCCAACCGCATCGTCAGATCCCCGCGGCGCTCGGCATCGCGCAGCCGCGCGACCGGGTCGAGCAGCGCGAGCAGCAGCGCCTTGAGCAGCGCGCGGCTGCCGATCACCCAGGCCGCCACGCGGTTGATGCTGGCGTCGAAGTAGTCCAGGCCGATGTGCACCCGGCCGAGATAGTCTCCGCGCACCAGTTCTTCGGCTATCGCCCGCAACTCGTCGTTCAGCACGACCACGTGGTCGCTATCCCACCGCACGCCCCGGCTGACATGAAGCAGCACCTCGTCGAGGTGACACAGCACGGCAGACAACTTGTCGGCGATCGTCTCGGTGGGGTGGAAATGCCCGGCGTCAAGGCAGAGCAGCGTGCCGTTGGCCACCGCATACCCGAGATAGAATTCATGCGATCCCACCACATAGCTTTCGGACCCGATTCCGAACAACTTGCCTTCGACGGCATCCCGGTGAATCGACGGATCCACGTCCTCGGCGAACACTTCGTCCAGGGACTGCCGCAAGCGTTCCCGCGGCCCCCGCCGATCGACCGGCATATCCTTGCTGCCGTCCGGAATCCACACGTTGGTGACGCAGGGAGACCCCAGCTTCTGCCCCATGGTGGCGCCGATGCGGCGGCAGGCAATCCCATGCTCCACCCAGAAACGCCGCACGCTCTCGTCGGCGCTGGACAGCGTGGTTCCCGAGGCGGCCATCGGATGCGCGAAGAAGGTCGGGTTGAAGTCCAGTCCCAGTTTGCGGGTCTTGGCCCAGGCAATCCAGCGCGCGAAGTGCTCCGGGGCCAGCTCATTACGCTCCACGCGACGTCCGCCCGTCTCGGCATAGATCGCATGCAGGTTCAGCCGGTGCCGGCCGGGGATAAGCGCGAGCGCCCGCTCGAGATCCTGCCGCAACTCATCCGCCGAACGCGCCCGACCCGGGTAGCCGCCGGTGACCTGGAGCCCGCTGCCGTCCATCGAGCTGCCAGGCTCGAATCCGCCGACGTCATCCCCCTGCCAGCAGTGCAGGGAGATGGCCACCGATTTCAGCCGGCGCAGCGCCTTGTCGCAATCCACCCCTGCCTCCGCATACCGTTCGCAGGCCAGGGCATAGGCGCGTTCAACGGATTGGGCTTTCATCACGGGGTGCCCCGGATTACCGCCAGCAGTTCAGCCCGGCGCGTCTCCATGACGGCCTTCGTCTTCGCCTCGAGATTCAGCCGCACCAGCGGCT
>CAZWQJ010000465.1:0-2257 GCA_964635825.1 uncultured Victivallales bacterium
TTGCCGCCGAGGAGGCCGCCGATGCCGGAGGTGAGTTTCATGATGCCTTTGCCGGCGGCAGCGGCGCCTCCGCTGACGGCATGGACGGCGCCGCTGGCGACGCCGCCGACGACATGGACGGTGCCGCCGGCGACATCCCCGACGACGGTGGCGGTGCCGCCGGCCACATCGCCGACGATGCCGATCGCCTGGCCGCCGACGTTGGTCACGAGGTTGCCGGTGAACTTGCCGCCCACCAAGGCGGCGCCGCCGAGCATCTTGAGGCCCTTCCCGGCGATTTCGGGAGCCTTCATGACGGCGGCGATGGCGGCGTTGAGGATTTCGCTGATGATCATGCTGATGGCTTCGGGGATGGACGTCTCCTTGTCCTTGCCGATATCGCGCAGGTGAATTTCGGGCAGGGGGACCGTGATGGCGCCGCCCTGCATCAAGCCGCTGCTGATGCGGATTTTGCCATTTCGGACGATGAGGTTCTCAATGACGACCTTCTTGGCGGGCGCCTGGCCCTGCTCGGGTTCCGGTGTTGGGGTGGGCGTGGTTTGGGGTTCCGTCGTGGATTTTGGGGTGGCGGCGGCGACGTTGCGCTGGATGGCGGACAGGTTGTTGTCCTTGAATCCGTTCATTTCGAGGGTGATCTGGGGGCCATCGACGAGGATTTCGTGGATGAGGATGGTATCGGCGGTGACGGAGGCCGGGTCCATATCGAAGCGGAGTTCGCCGAGTTCCATGGCGCTGGGCGTTTGGAAGCCGGCCGGGTTGCCGACGACGAGCCCCTTGAGCATGGCCTTGCCGCGCAGGGGGCGGATGTGAGCGGACTCGAGGGTGACGGTACCGCCGGTGAACTTCGGGCCCATGGTTTCCACGGCGGACTTCACGACGGCGCCAAGCTGGAAGATGACGACCACGAGGATGGCGGCCAGCAGGAGGACGAGGACGCCGATGGTTCCGAAGACGACTTTCTTGACCCTTTTGCTCATGTGCAGGCGACTCCCTTGCTCAGTCTTGAACAGACGCGAAGACGATCATGAAGATTATACCACGGATGTGACGGATGGCACGGATTCATCGGCATTGGTGCCGCAATCGGCGGCCGGTGTCAATTCTGATTGGCCTTGAGGAAGGCCTTGAGGTGAGAGGCGCGACCGCGGTCGGATTCGACGTCGGCGAGGGAAGTGGGTTCTGTGACGTTGAGGCGGACGATGGGTTCCGGCAGGACATCGATGCCGATGCGGGGGCGTGGACCATTGGCGAGGATGGTCTGCATGACGGCCTCGAGTTCGGCGATATTGCCGGGCCAGCCGTAGTGGGTGAGCAAGCCGCGTGCATCGGGGTCGATGGTGGGGAGTGGGGAATCCTGGCCGAGGATGTCGTGGCAGAAATGCCAGATCAGGGGGACGACATCCTCGCGTCGTTCGCGCAGGGGTTTGATTTCGATGGCGAGGGGGGCAAAGCGGGCGAAGAGGTCGGCGCGGAAGAGGCCGCGGCGTACGGCGGCTTCGACATCCATGGAGGTTTCGGCCATGACGCGAACGTTGACGGCGCGTGGTGCGGAGTGGCCGCCCTCGGTGATGGCCTGATCGCGGAAGAGGATGAGGAGGCGCTCCTGGACGGCGGTGCTGAGCGAGCCGATCTCGCTGAGCCAGAGGGTGCCGCCATCGGCCTGGCGGATGAGGCCGGCGCTGAACGGAGTTTTGCCATCGCCGCCGCTGCCGAAGAGGGTATCGGTGAGTTGTTCGCGCGGGACCTGGCGACAATCGGCGATAATGAAAGGGCCTTCGCGGCGGCGGCTTTGCAGGTGCATGACCTGGCCGGCATGCTTTTTACCCACGCCCATTTCGCCTCGAAACAGGACGGTGGCGTCGGTCGGCGCGATGCGCTCGATCATGGTGCAGACATCCTGCATGGACCGGCTTTCGGCCACCATGTAGCCGAGGCGGTAGGGGATCTGGGGCTGCGCGTTGTCGGCCTGGGCGCCGGGCTTCCAAGCGAGGGCGCGCTCGATGACATCCAGAAAATCGGCGACGCGGAAGGGTTTGGTGAGGTAGTCGAACGCGCCCATGCGGAGGCACTCGAGGGCGGTATCGACGGTGCCCTGGGCCGTGATCATGACGACGGGAACCTGGGGGGCCATGGCGCGTGCGGCCTTGAGGACCTCGAGCCCCGAGAGGGCATCCATGTGGATATCGCTGACGAGAAGATCGGCCCCCTTGGTGCGCAGGGACTCCAGGGCGGCGGCTCCGTTGGGCGTCAGTTCGAC
>CAZWQJ010000466.1:0-2252 GCA_964635825.1 uncultured Victivallales bacterium
TGATTCAGGACTGGCAAGGTGCGCACCACGGATGGAACGGGTGCGCAATCATCCACTGGCGCGCGTGGCAGGCCACCATGCACTCGCAAGGCGCCCTAGGCATCGTGCGCCCGGCGGGCGGCGAGCGGTGGGACGGCTGGCGGGCAAACCTCGTGGTGCGGGAGGAGGGGTGATGGGATGAACGCATCGACGCGCAACGGAATCATGGCCGCGCTGTACATGATCGCCGGGCTACAGGCGTATGAGGTCGGGTTCAAGTGGGCCGCCGTGTTCCTGCTCACCCACGCCGGCCTTGATTATCTCTTTATGTGGGCGGCGACCCTAAACGAGGTCATGCAAGCCCGTCGCGCCAAGCAGGGGAAGCGCCCATGCTGACACCCTCCACGCCCGACACCGGCACCGCGACCGCCCCCGGCCGCTGGGGATGGTTCGCGCCCGCAGAGCCGTCCGTCTCGTACACCTACGCGCACGGGTGGCGCCGGGTGCGACTGCTTGAGCCGTTGCGCTACCACGCGCCAGACGGCACGATCCACACCGCACCGGCTGGCCTCGAAACGGACGGCGCCAGCATCCCGTGGATACTCGCCCCGCTTGCGGGCCAGCGGTTGAGCGGGCCGCACCTACTCCCGGCGTTCATCCACGACGCGCTATGCCGTCAAGGTGAGGCCGTGGGCGGTGCGGTTGGCCTCGCTATGAGGCAACGCGCGGATAGCCTCTTCCCGGTCATGCTGCGCGCGTGTGGCGCGGGCTGGTGGTCGGCGTGGAGCAAGGGCTGCGCCGTCAGGTTGGGGACGCTGGCCACGCGCATCCGCGGCGACTGGCGGCGCGCGGGAAGCACGGACGGGCCGCCAGCATGACAACGCCGTACTACCAGGACGACGCGGTGACGATCTACCACGGCGACTGCCGCGAGATCGTGCCGGCGCTGGGCCGGTTCGACCTGTTGTTGACCGATCCGCCGTATGGGATCGGAGAGCATGGCGGCGCGTGCCGCACGAGGGGCCGGCCGGGATACGCGAAACACGCGAATATGGGCTGGGACAACGCGAGGCCGGAACCCGAGGTGTTTCGGTTGATGCTGCGGGCCGCGCCGGTCGCAATCATCTGGGGCGGAAATTACTTTGCCGACATGCTGCCGCCGACAATGGGCTGGCTGTACTGGCGCAAGCTGATGGGTGGCGACTTTTCGGACGGGGAGCTTGCATGGACATCCAGAAGCGCAGCCCTGCGTGAGTTCACGAAGTGCCCGAAAGGCATGGATAAAAGCCACCCGTGCGAGAAGCCGCTAGAATTGATGACGTGGTGTATCGGCCTTGCCGGGGACGTGCAGACGATCCTCGACCCGTTCGCCGGGAGCGGCACAACGGGGCGCGCCGCGAAGGACCTGGGGCGCAAGGCCGTGCTTATCGAACGCGAAGAGCGGTATTGCGAGATTGCCGCCAGACGCATGGGGCAGGAGGTTCTCGCCCTATGACGACCACCTACACCATCCGCACCACCGACGAGGCCACCCACCGCGCGCACCTCGCCGGGCCGGTTCTGTTACAAGAATTGCGCGATATTGATAACGATCTGCGATCCCTGCTCAAGCACGACGCATGGCCACCCGAGATCCAGACCGAGGACCGCACACCCGAGGGCCTTGCGCAGTGGCTACGCGAGCGCTTGTCAAACGCGCGCATCGAGGCGGGGGTGGGGGATGAGTGACGCCCCCCGCAAGTGCGACTGCGCCGCGCACGGCCCCGACGAGTGCGTATGCGGCGCGTGGGATGATGCGCAGCGATCCACCGAGGCCATCAGGCGCGCCGTGGATGCTGCGTGTACCTGCGGCGGCGCTGGCCCCGGCGAGGGTTGCCCAGCGTGCAACGTGTGGCATGCCCTGTACCCGCCGATAGCGGGGGGCAATCGTGAGTGACGAGCCCGACGTAGACGACGGCAGCGACGACCCCATTGCCGAATGGGCCGAAATCGTGGAGGACGAGGATGACCGCACCGATTGACGCCCTCATAATCGTTTCTGACCTCCACTGCGGTTCGCCCTACGGCCTTGCCCCGCCCAGCTTTAAGACCGACGACGGCAACGAGCTGGGCCACGGCACCAACGCGCATCAGGCGTGGCTCTGGCACTGGTGGGTGCGACTGATTGCCGAGGCCGCCGAACGCCTGCGCGGGGCCACCATCGGCGTGATCGTCAACGGCGACGCCCCCGACATCGACACCGGCGAGGATGACCCGATTGACGAGTGTGGAGA
>CAZWQJ010000467.1:0-2233 GCA_964635825.1 uncultured Victivallales bacterium
CCGGCCCGAGCGACCCTACGCGCTGGCCGACCGTGATCCGGCGCGCGAGCGGCACGACCCGCATCCTGTATGTCAACGGCGTCACCAACGGGACCTTGGATCAGGTGACGATCAGCGGCGGCAATACCAACTACGGCGCGGGACTCCGCGTGGAGGCCAGTTCGAATTTCCTGCTGTCCGCCAGCATGGTCTCGAGCAACTCCATCACGGGGGTGGGTACCGGCGATGACTTCAGCGCCTTCGGTGCCGGCATCTATGCCGGGGGTGCGGCGAGCGTGATCGTGAGCAATTGCGTGATCCGGAACAATACGGCCTCCAACGCCGCTTGGACGGCGCAAGGGGCCGGGATTTACAGTGCGGGGACCCTGACGGTTCTCGATTCCGTGATCGTGCAGAACCTGGTCCATGCCCGCGGGGATAGCGGGTGGCATACCTATACCTTTGGGGGCGGCCTTTATTTCGGCGGACAAAAGCTGATCCTGCGCAATGTCCTGGTGGCCGAAAACGTCTCCAAGGGGAATACTGCAGTCTCCTTGATCGTCGGCGGCGTGCATGTTGCCGTCGGGACGGCCGATATACGCAACGTGACGGTTGCCTACAACGTCGGGATCGGTCTGCGTCGCGAGGGCGGCACGGTGGGCGTCACCAACGCCATCTTCTGGAGCAACACGAGCGACACCAACGGTACGATGGCGCTGGGGTTTTCACTGCTGGGAAGCGATCCGCTGTTCGAGTACGGCTACTACCTCGGGGCGGGGAGCCCGGCCACCAACGCGGGCTCCGACACGGCCGCGAATCTGGGGCTGCAAAGCTACGCCAAGAATGCGGCGGGCGCAACCTACGGTGGCGCGGAGACCGTGAACCTGGGTTACCACTACAGGACAGGCCTCGTCACGACCTATCCGGATCTCTACGTCGCGCCCGCGCCGTTGGGCGACGATACCAACAACGACGGCACGAATGCGGCGACGCCGTTCAAGACGATGACCAAGGCGCTGGCGACCGCCACGAGCGGCACGCGCATTCATGTGGCGGCGGGAACGTATTCGACCAATACCTCCGAGACGTTCCCTCTGACGGTGAGCGGGAAGGCGGGCGTGCAGATTCTGGGCACGAACGCGTCTCAGACGGTGTTCGACGCCGCAGGATCGAACGCGCGCGTGATGCATCTGAGCGCTGGAGCGGACCGCACGCGGATCGAGGGGGTCACGCTGAGGCGGGGCGTGGTGAACCTGGGCGCAGGGGTGGCGCACGAGGGCGCCGGGTTACGGATCGAATACAGCCGGGGTGTTGTACTCTCGGATTGCGTGGTCGTGAGCAACGCCATCAATGCGAATACACACGAGGCGAGCGCCTATGGTCCCGGTATCTGGGCCGCCTACGATACGAGTGTGACCGTTAGCAATTGCGTGATCCGGAACAATTCGGCTTCCAACGCCAGTTGGACGGCGCAGGGGGGCGGGATCTACAGTGTGGGGACCCTGACGGTTCTCGACTCCGTGATCGTGCAGAATCTGGTCCATGCCAAGGGGGCCAACGGGTGGGGCACCGATAGTTACGGGGGCGGCATTTACTTTGGCGGACTGGCTCCGCACACCATGACGCTGCGCAATGTCCTGCTGGCCGGCAATGAATCCAAGTCTCCCGGGAGTACCCTCGTGCGGACAGACCAGTTGCCGGTGAGCGGCGTGAATATCGCCGCCGGGTCGGCGACCATCCGCAACGTCACGATCGCCAACAATACCGCGATCGGCTTGCGGCGGACGGGTGGCACAGTGGCGGTCACGAACTCGATTCTCTGGGGCAACGGGGTGGACAGCACGGGCGGGGTGACGATCGCCTGGTCGTGTTACTCCAACAGCATGGATCACGTCAACGGCGGAAATAACATCAGCACGAATCCGCTCTTCGTGGACACGACCTATTATCATCTCAAGTCGCGCGGCGGGAATTACGTGGGCGGCTATTTCAGCGGCGGCACGTGGGCGAACGCCTCCGAGAGCAGTCCCTGCATCGACGCCGGCGATCCGACGAGCGACTACTCGCGCGAGCCGGAGCCGAACGGGCGGCAGGTGAACCTGGGCGCCTACGGCAACACCCCGGTGGCCTCCAAGAAGCTTCCTGGAGGCACGGTGTTCACGTTCCGGTAAGGCTTGGCGGAGAAGTTATCAACTGTCACCTATTTGTCTCGACATCGCGCTCTGATAACGGCGGGGACCGCCGTCTCCAAAAT
>CAZWQJ010000468.1:0-2233 GCA_964635825.1 uncultured Victivallales bacterium
CCGCGGGCGCAGGCGCAGGTGCAGGCCACGGGCGGGACCATCACGCGCTACCGTGAAAACACCACCAACTTCATCGCGCACATCTTCACCAATAGCGCGGCAGCCCAGACGTTCACACCGTCCGGCAGTCTCGACGTCGAGTACCTGATCGTCGCCGGCGGCGGCGGTGGTTCTTACGAGGGCGGCGGCGGTGGCGCAGGGGGCTTGCTGACGGGGTGGACCAACCTCCCCGGGCCGGATACCTACACGGTTACCGTTGGCGGTGGCGGCGGCGGCGGTCTTCAGGGCACGCAAGGGACCAATTCATCCCTTACGAATCTGTCCTTTAGCGTTGTGACGATTGGAGGCGGCTATGGCGGCAAAGGGGGAAACGGCGGCCCCGTAGCAGCAGGCATAGGAGGCAATGGCGGGTCCGGAGGTGGCGGCGCCAATGGTGCCACCTACGGCACAGGAACAGTAATAGCAACAGTAAGACAGGGCTTCGACGGGGGAAACGGTGGCTCAGAAAACGCCACAACCGCCGGGGGTGGCGGCGGAGCTGGCGGATCTGGTGCTCCGGGGAATGCCAGTTTGCCATTCTTGGCTGGAGGAACGGGAGTTTGGTCCACGCTTGCGGGCCCAGCGGTCCAGTACGCCCGAGGCGGTGACGGCCAATCGCGGACGGCGGGTAATGGCGCAGTCATCAACAACGGCGTCCCTGGCGCGGCGAGTACCGGCGGTGGCGGTGGCGGTGGCGGCGGCTCAACGGGGGTCGGCGGCAACGGCGGCTCGGGCATTGTGATCGTGCGGTACGTGGATTCCGGGACCTTCACGGCGTCTGTAGCGGTCGCGTCCGCCACGGCGCAGTGGCCGTTCCAGGTCGGCGCGTTCACGATCACCCGCCCGGACGATGCGAACACCAATTATGAGGCGGTGGTCAGTTACACGATGACCGGCACGGCCACGAACGGCGTAGACTATTCAGCGAATTGGTACACCAACAGTCCTTATCCGACACCCACGCCCACGCCGCTGTCCGGCTACGCGACGTTAGGGGTCGGGGTGACGTCGGTGGTGGTCAATGTGTACCCCCTGTACAATCCGCCGTTCTCCGCCAAAACGGCGACCCTGACGCTGAATGTTCCCGGCAATCCCGCGGCGAACGTCACCTTCCAGGCGTGGTCGGCGGGTACACGCGTTGCCGCCACGGCCACGGGCGGAACGCTGACGACCTATCCCTATGGCGGCGGAACGAACTGGGAGGCGTATGTTTTCACCAATACCGCGGTCAACGGGACGCTCACGGTTACCAGCGGCGGACAGGTTGAGTACCTCGTTGTGGCGGGTGGCGGTGGGGGCGGCGGAAGTTACGAATCGGGTGGCGGTGGCGCGGGTGGAGTGCGATTCGGGGTGGTGACGCTGCCTGCCGGAACCTACACCATGGCCGTTGGCGACGGCGGCAGGGGGGCCACAGGCATAGTATCGGATGCATCCAACGGGGGTTCATCCCGGATTCTCGGCAGCAACAACGGCATCGCGGTGGTCAGGGCGCTGGGTGGCGGGTACGGCGGATCGGCACAGGGTCCCACAACAGGTTTCGCCGGGGATGGCGGCAGCGGCGGTGGCGCAAATTACCCCGCTGGGGGGACTCCGAGGCCGGCCGGAAAAGCCGTGGGAGGCGTGGGTGAACTGGGGTATGACGGTGGAACGGCGCCGGTGTCTGAAAAGCCTTCCGGCGGCGGCGGCGCCGGTTCGGTTGGCCGAAGCGTCGCTCCTTACACCGTTGGTGCCAACTACGGCGGAGGCAGCGGGACAAACCTCGCATTCACCGGGGTGACGGTCGAGTACGGCCGAGGCGGAGATGGCGGACTTCGGGCAGGGAACGACGGCGTCCCTGGCACGGCGAATACCGGCAATGGCGGTAATGGCGGCGGCGGTAACCCAGTTAGAAACGGCGGCAAGGGCGGCTCGGGCATCGTGGTCGTGCGCTATCTCGTTCCGCCTCCGCCCAAAGGCACGCTGATTATGATGCGGTAGGGGGAAGGGAAGAAGTATTCAGTGTTCAGTGTTCAGTATTCAGAAAGCCGAACACTGAAGCGACGCGGGGCGGGTCTGGCGCAAGCCGGTCCCGTCCCATGTGTTTGGATGGTAAGCTGGTGAGCGTGTACGGATCGGTGGACGACTATGGTGGACGAATTCGGATTTCCCCTCGTTATCCGTAGTCGTCGCCGTAGTCGTCAACCGGGTTCTGCCG
>CAZWQJ010000469.1:0-1924 GCA_964635825.1 uncultured Victivallales bacterium
GGTGCTCGTCAATCTTCGCGCACACGCACTGCTTCAATACCGTAATATCCGCCATGCCGTTCCTCCATTCCGCCTACTGCTTTCGCTACTCCGCGCCGCTTCCCCTGCCGGCGCTTGGTCGCGAAAAGCGGGGACAGGCACGAGTTTTCCGCTCAGCTTCTCCCATGACCCACACGGATCCCGGAAAACTCGTCCCAGTCCCCAATACCGTTCAAAAGTTCTCAAAATGGGTATATTCATGAGACCCCCGTTGTTTGATGGGGGGGTCTCGCATGTCTCGTCGCTCTTCAACACCGGCGCCGTCGTCTGTCGCTCTGGATACGCTGACGTTAGGCACCTTGACGCGTATCATCCCGCGTTCCACCGTGGAGCGGGTGTTGCAGTTGCAGCAGCGTATGCATAAAATCGACTGCAAATTACCCGCGCCTTTCCTCGTCTACTATGTGATCACCCTCGGCCTCCAGATGTCGCTGTCGACCCGCGAGGTGCTGCGCTGGCTCCAACAGGGCCTGGTCGCCTTGTGGGGCGCGGCCGCCGTGCCGGCCCACGTCGCCGGCAAAGCCGCCATTTCCATGGCGCGCACCCGGCTGGGCTGGGAAGTGCTGCGCGATCTGTATGTCGCCTGCGTCGGCCCGCTGGCCACCCCCGCCACCCGCGGCGCGTGGTATCGCCACTGGCACCTCGTCGCCTTCGATGGCACCACCTTTGCCGTGCCCGATACCGTCAGCAATACCGCCGCCTTCGGCAAAACCGGCTCCAAGGAAGGACCCAGCGCCTTTCCGCTCCTGCGCTGCGTCGGACTGGCAGAACTCGGCACCCATGTGCTGCTGGCCGTCGCGCAGGGCGCGTGGCGCGACGCGGAGGTGACCTTGGCCCAGTCGCTGCTGGGCTACCTGCGCGCCGGCCAGTTGTGCCTGCTCGACCGCGGCTTCGTCGGCTACCCGTTCTGGCAGGCCGTCGCGGCGACGGGCGCGGATATCCTCGCGCGGCTCCGCACGAATATGGACCTGCCGGTGGAGGCGCGCCTGGCCGACGGCTCCTACCTGTCGACGCTTTATCCTTCGCCCCGGGATCGCCGGGACGGCACCCGCGGGGTGCGCGTCCGCGTCATCGAGTATACGCTCCCCCACGTGCCCGACGCCGCGCCCCTCTATCGGCTCGCGACGACCCTCCTGGATCCCGCCCAGGCGCCGGCGGACGAACTCGCCGCGCTCTACCACGAGCGCTGGGAGGAGGAGAGCATCCTCGACGAGGTCAAAACCCACCTGCGCGGCGGCAACCTCGCGGTGCTGCGCAGCCTCACCGCCGACCTGGTGCGCCAGGAACTCTATGGTCTGCTCTTAGCGCACTATGCCGTGCGCGGCGTCATGCACGACGCCGCGCTGCAGGCGGGCGAAGATCCGGATCGGATCTCCTTCACCCATACGGTGCACGTGCTCCGCCGCACCCTCCCGCAGGCTGCGGCTCTCCCCCCCTCGGCGGTGGTTACGTTGGTATCGTGACGTCTTGACCGAAGTGCTGGACGAGCGCGTGGAGTCCAGCCGCGGCACCCGCCGTCCCCGCGGGGTCCGCCGGCGCATCTCCCAATATCCGTCGCGGCCCTCGGGGGGCTGTCAGCGCCAGAAAATCGACGCCACCCCGCAGGTCTGCCACGGCCCGGAGGCGAAAACGACGGACAGGGACTTTTGAACGGTATTGAGCCAGTCCCCGTTTTTCGCTTACCGGTATCTATCTACTACAGCGCCTCCGGCGGCTTCCCGCCCGGAGAGAGCTCATTGATTGCCTGCACCATTTGCGAGACGTAGGTCATGGTGGTGCCGCCGCCCAGTGACGCTGCCACCAGGCCCATCTCGATCATCTCTTCGCCGGTGATGCCCATGTTCAGCGCGCGCTGGACATGGTAGGGAATGCAATACGGGCATTT
>CAZWQJ010000469.1:1934-2229 GCA_964635825.1 uncultured Victivallales bacterium
GCCTCGTAGGCCTCCGGACTCGCGTCGCGAATCTGTGGATTCGTTTCGCGCAAGCGCTGGATAAATTCCCACGGATTAAATCCCATGACGTGCACCTCCCGCTGACCAACTGCTGTCATGGTATCAGTTGCACGCGATGCATGGCGTAAGGGAGTGCGCCAATTTTCGCCTCAGCCGCGGGTGTGGCACAAAGTAGACATGTATCGATGTCTTGTTCTTCGCTTGCGCACCATTTTTATGCACGTTTTCCCATAATGTAGGCAGCGAGACACGATGATCATACACACTTTGCCTT
>CAZWQJ010000470.1:0-2221 GCA_964635825.1 uncultured Victivallales bacterium
TCGCGGGCGGTCCACGGCGCGGCGTGCAGCAGCGCCATCGTGTCTTGGAGCTGATCGCGAAACCCGTACGCCCCGCCGGACTGGTAATAGCCGCTCCGCCCCCAATAGCGCGCGGCCAAAACCTGATACTCCAGCCACCCGTTGACCAGCAGGTTCAGGGCCGGGTCGGGCGTCTCGGCGTACACGACGCCCAGAGTGCGCTTCCAGAACTCCCAGACGCTCTCCAGAGCGAGCCGCGCGCCAGCCGGATCGCCGAAGCGCCGGATGAGCTGGTGCGCCTCTTCGACATCATTCCCGGCCCCGAGCGTAAAGACCAGTTCGTGTTCCTCGCCATCGGCCAACGCGATACCCGCTTGCATCGCCGCGCAGGGATCGAGCCCCGCGCCCGTGCGACCCGAGAGACGCGCCCGGCGCATCGCCGCCGGACTGGCCAGTATGCCGTTGCGCCCCAGAAATTCCGCACGGCTTCCGGTGACGGTCCGCGCGGCGTCGCTGACGTTGACGAAAACGGTTTTGTCGGCAAACTCGCGGTTGTACACGGTGCGCGCGAAGAGCGCGCCCGTGGCCGGGTCAAGGGAGGTGACCACGTGCATCAGGTTCGTGTGGCGCCACTGACCCAAGACCAGCTCCCAGTAACCGGTGACCGACAACCGCCGGGTTCGGCCCGAGCGATTGCGCAGCTTGATCGTCACCACTTTCACGGGCGCATCTTGCGCCACATAGGTCCAGAGTTCCGACTCGATGCCGAACTGCGCGTACTCGAACACGCTGTACCCAAATCCGTGCCGACAGACATAGGTTCCGCTTCCCCGCGCGGGCAAAGGCGTGGGTGACCAGAACTGGCCGGTTTCCTCGTCACGAATGTAGAAAGCCTCGCCGCTCGGATCTCCCACCGGATCGTTGTGCCAGGGAGTGAGCCGAAATTCATGGGCATTGTCCACCCAGGTATAGGCGCCGCCGCTTTCGCTGACCACCGAACCGATGCGGGCGTTGGCGAGCACATTGGACCAGGGCGCGGGGGTGGCCCGGCCCGGCGCGAGCGAGATCACGTATTCCCTGCCGTCGGGTGTAAACCCCCCCAACCCGTTGAAGAAGATACGTTCACGCGGCGGCAGCGCAGATGCGGCGGCCGTCAAGGGGGATCGGCTCGGCGTGAAGCGGGGCATCACCCGCTCCAGCGGGGCCTGCCGCTCGACTTGCCCGGTGAGCGTCTCCGCGCTGTCGGTGATGATCACCCGCGCGACCGTTTGCAGCAAAATCCGCTGCTCCTCCGACAACTGTTCGCTGCGCCGCGGGAAGATGCCGCCGGGCTTATCCACCCGGTGCGCCTCCGTGCCTGCGGCAATCAAGCTCAAAACCTGTTCCTGCAGCACTTGGCGATATCCGGAAAAGTCCTCGTTCAAGATGATCAGATCGGTCTTCAAGCCTTTCTCGCGCCAATAGGCGTGGGCCTTGAGCACCTCCCGCACCCGCTCGATCCGATGCACGTCGGCGATGCGCAGCAGCACGATCGGCAGATCGCCCGAAATGCCAAAGGCCCACAAGCCGGGCTGCCCGAGCCGATTGCGAACCAGAAGGCCGGCGTCGGCGCGGAGGCGCGGGTTGGCGAACAGCACCGCGCCAGCGAGCTCGACATAGACCTGCGCCTCGGCTTCGGTCGCCTGCAATTGGCGCAACACGAGTTGGCTGTGTGACCAGGCCATTTCGAACGCGCGCGCGGCGAAACTGGAATCGCGGTACTTATCGATCAGTACCAGCGCGGCCGCGCGCGTGTCGGCCATGCCGGAAATGATGTGCCACGTGGCAACAGTGTCGGCGGCGATGACCATGCCGCATCGGATGGCGACGATCGGATCGAGCGTCGCGCCCTCCGTGCCCGACAGCGGCCCGGGGGCGTCAAACGCCGCTGGCGCGTCCACCGTGCGGTTCCGTCCGATAAACCGCGCCCGGTCCGTCTCGTAGGAGGCGTCGCCGGCTGGCGCGCCCTGGGTGGTCATCAGGTGGAACATCCACGGCGGCTCCTCGCCCGGAACACGCGGCCGCCGCATACAGAGGATAGCCTGCGTGTCGCGGAGAATCTCCGTGCGCACGAACAAATTGCTGAAGGCCGGATGCGCGAGATCCGCGTCCGGGGGCGCAAGCACGATCTCTGCGTAACTCGTCAGTTCGATGGTGCGGGGGCGGGATGAAAAATTCGTGAGTGTCACACGGCGGACTTCAA
>CAZWQJ010000471.1:0-2217 GCA_964635825.1 uncultured Victivallales bacterium
GCCAGCCAACGCCTACCCTCGGCGTTGGCTGGCAGGCGCATGTTGCACCAGCGCGATTGCGCTGGTGCAACATGCGGGCTAGGCGAGCGTCTGGCGGAGTTGCGGGGTGGGGCGCGATAAGTGGCGGCCGACGGCTGTCCCCTGAGGAGTGGAACCATGGACTGGCGCCGTGCGCGTGGACTGAGGACGGGTGCACCGCCTACAGGGGGCGAATGTCGGCCAGCAGGCGGGACAATGCCACGGCACGGATCCGCGCATGCATTGGGTAGGTGCGTTCCCCGGCATGGATGACGTCCAGTGAGGAGAGCTTCAGGTCCGCCAAGGCGTGCCGCATCGAGGGCGTGACGGAAGGCGCGAGGGTGCGCTTGATCTCAAAGCCCCTGCGCCGTTCGCCTCGCACCACGAGCAGGTCCAGTTCCGCGCCCGCATGCGTGGCCCAGAAGTGGCATTCCTGCGGCTCGGCCCGCATGTGGACGACCAGTTGCCCAATGACGAAACCTTCCCAGGATGCACCGGCCTTCGGGTGCCCCTCCAGATCCCGCTGCATGGGCAGGTTGAGCAAGCCGTGCAGGAGGCCGCTGTCCGCGATGTACACCTTGGGTGCCTTAACCTGGCGTTTGCCGATGTTCGCGTGCCACGGCAACAGCTGGCGCACGACGAGGGCGGAGGTCAGGAGGTCCAGATAGTGGCGCACCGTGGTGTCCGCCACGCCGAAAGAACGGGCGAATTCTGAGGAATTCCACGTCTGCCCGTGGTAATGCGCGAGCATGGTCCAGAACCGTCGCAGGGTGCTCGACGGCACCTGGCTGCCCAGTTGCGGAAGGTCGCGCTCCAAGAACGCGCGAATGAACTCCCGCCGCCACTCCATGCTCGCGGTTTCCGTGCGCGCGAGAAATGCGCGGGGGAAGCCACCGCGGCGCCACAGCTTGTCGCCTTCGGCCGCACCGACTTCCGCGAGGGCGAAACCGCCGAGATCGTGGTAGGCGATCCGCCCCGCCAGGGTCTCGGAAGACTGTTGGAGCAGGTTCGGTGATGCACTGCCCAACACGAGGAATCGACATGGGGAGCGCGGCCGGTCCGCCAGCACACGCAAGGCGGGAAACAGATCCGGCCGCCGCTGCACTTCATCCAGGATGACCAGACCACGCAGTGATCTCAGCGCCAACAAGGGGTCGGTGAGCCGTGCGAGGTCTTCGTCGCTCTCCAGGTCGAAGGCCGTGACCGGTCCATCCCAGCTGCGGGCCACCAGGCGCGCGAGTGTGGACTTCCCGACCTGCCGGGCCCCGATGATGCCAACCACCGGGTGACGGGCGAGCAAGCCATGCAGCAGGGCCACTTCCGTTCCGCGCGGATTCATGCCGCTTAACGTACATGGAAATTTCGGCGATAACAACCGAAACTTCCAGGATGGCAATGACCACCCATGGCCCATTCATCATGCCCACGCAAATCGTTGCCTATACGAACGCGACCTTCGCCATCCTCCACACCAACGACCTTCACTCGAACCGGATTGGGCTGGGGCCGGCGGCGGACTACACGCCGTTCATGCTCAACGATGACCAGTCTTGTCGAGTGCGCTGGCGTCGAGCACGTCGAAGCGGACGCTGCGGTGGCGTGCGCGCAGCGAACACTGCGCCCACTTGCTCTCGAGTTGATGGAGTAGGCTCTGGCGTTCCGCGGCGGTCAGCCGGCGCCATTTGACTTCAGCCACGAGCAGCCGCTGGGGGTCGTCGGGGTCGGGTGCAACCAGATCGAACTCGAGGTTACCTTCCCAATACCGCTGCGCGCCGGGGACGCACGCCCGGCACACGTCCTCAAATACCGATGCGGCGTGGTCATGAACGAGTTTCCGCTTTTCCGCGGCCGCGTAGGTGCGCCACCGGCTCTGGTGCGGGGAGAAAACCCGAAACCAAAAGCGTGTCGCCGGGTCCTGGATCCGGTACAGGATCCTGCGGGTCGAGCGCACGCTTTCGCCAAACGGAAGCTCGCGCGCCAGAATCGAGGCGTCGAGCAACTGCGGCAGCAGGCGCGAGAGGTTCGTCTGCGCCGTGCCGAGTCGGCCGGCAATCTCCGAAGGGCGTTCGGCCCCGCGGCCCACTGCTTCCAGCACGGCAAGGGCATTCAGGCCGACGACGCCTTCGTCGCGGAGGATGCGTTGCGGTTCCTGCTCCATGTAGGGCGCGTAATCGAAGTAGAGCGATTCGGCGAGCGCCA
>CAZWQJ010000472.1:0-2202 GCA_964635825.1 uncultured Victivallales bacterium
GGGCAACCGTGACGGGTAACCCAAATCCTCGCGTAAGGTGGGCTCTCGCCCGCAATCTAAGCTTTGTCGCGAGCTTGTGCGCCAAGCAAGCTTGTCCGCTCTAGCAGCCGGAAGGGAACCATAACGCGAAGGAGGGCTGATCGTGGGAGTCGGATACAAATTGCCGGACGGTAGGAGCTACTACGCGCATTTTGCACACCTGGGGCTACGGTACCTGTGAATGCCTGCGACACAATGCCTCACGCGAGAGCCGGATGCGGGAAATCTGCAAGTCCGGTTCGACGAGGGGGAGGGCGGCTGCCTGAAAGGGCGCCCCTCTCTACTCTACTGTCGACAAAGTTCCCGACAACATTCGCGACAAAGCTTGGGTTGGAGGCGATTGCCCGTGTTGGGATGTCAGGGGGCTGCCAGGAGGGATTGGGCGGACTGGGCGAGGGCGGGGGCGGTTAGGCCGGCTTCGGTCATGAGGTCGCGCTGGGAGCCGTAGCGGTCGATGAAGGCATCGGGGAATCCTTTGCAGGCGATGCGGACGTGGCGGATGGTGCCGGAATCGATGAGGGCATCGGCGACGGCGCTGCCGAGGCCGCCGATGCGGGCATGTTCTTCGGCGACGACGATGGCGCCGTGAGCGCGGGCGAAGTCAGCGAGGGCGTGGGTATCGAGGGGCTTGATGGTGTGGAGGTGAAGGACGCCGGCCTCGATGCCGCGGGCGGCGAGCAGGTCGGCGGCGGCGAGGGCCTGCTGGGTGGTGACGCCGGTGGTGACGAAGCCGACGTGGCGCCCGGTGCGGAGCGGGACGGCTTGTCCGATGGCGAACGGGGTGTCGGGCGTGGTGACGATGGGGTCGCCGCCTTTGGCGATGCGGATGTAGAGGGGGCCATCCCAGTCCAGCGACGCTCGCATCAATTTTTCCATTTCGATGGCGTCACAGGGTGCGACGACGCCCATATTGGGGATGGCGCGCATGAGGGCGATATCGTCATTGGCGAGGTGAGTGGGGCCGAGGGGGGCGTAGACGGTGCCGCCGCCGCTGCCGAGAAGGCGCACGTTGGCGCGGTGCAGGCCGAGGTCGATGCGGACTTGTTCGAAGCAGCGGCCGGTGAGGAATGAGGCGATTGTATTGAGGAAGACGATTTTGCCGCTGAGGGCGAGGCCGGCAGCCATGCCGACGAGGTGCTGTTCGTAGACGCCTTCGAGGAAGAAGCGATCGGGGAACTCGGTGGCCATGCCTTCGAGGTCGCGCTTGGTGATATCGGAGCCGATGAAGACGACGCGGGGGTCGGCCTTGGCGAGGGCGTGGATGCTGAGGAGGCAGGCCTTTCTCATGGGGCCCCCTCGGCGAGTTCGCGGCGCAGGGCGGCGAGTTCGTCGTCGCGGAGACTGGTCTTGTGGTGCCAGGCGGGGTTGCGTTCGAGCATGGGGATGCCCTTGCCCTTGATGGTGTGGCAGATGATGGCGGACGGCGCGCCTGCGCGCACGGGGCCCTGCAGGAGTTGGCGGAGCGCGGGCACATCATGGCCATCGACCTCGGCGACGGCGAAGCCGAAGCTGCGCCATTTATCGGCAAACGGTTCGAGGTTCTGAACCTCCGCGGTGGGGCCGTAGGACTGCATCTTGTTGTAGTCCACGAGAACCGTGAGGGAATCGAGGCGGTGTTTTCCGGCGGAGAGGGCGGCTTCCCAGACGCTGCCTTCGTTGCATTCGCCGTCGCCCATGAGGACAAAGACGCGGTAGGGGCGATGGTCGATGCGTGCGGAGAGGGCCATGCCGATGCCGACGGAGAGGCCGTGGCCCAGCGATCCGGTGCTGACTTCAATGCCGGGGGTCTGGCCATACTCGGGGTGTCCACCGAGGGGGGCGCCGAGCGCGCAGAAGCGGGCGAGGTCGGTGGCGGGGAAGAATCCCTTTTCGGCGAGCATGACATAGAGGGCGAGGCAGCCATGGCCCTTGCTAAGGATGAAGCGGTCGCGGGCGGGGTCGCGCGGGGCGGATGGGGTGTAGTGCAGGATGTGGTCGTAGAGGACGCGGACGATTTCGATGATGGAAAACGACGAGCCGACATGACCGCGGCGGCTGGCGGCGAGGATGTCGATCACGGCGCTGCGCAGGTGGCGGCTGCGGTCATCGAGTGGGGCGGGGGAGGTCATGGGAAGCTCAACATGCAACATTCAACATGCGACATGCAACGCTCAACGCTCAACG
>CAZWQJ010000473.1:0-2199 GCA_964635825.1 uncultured Victivallales bacterium
GGGTTAGCGGGGGGCGGGCAAGCCGCTCGCCGCTGGTGGAGAACACGCGCTTGCCCGCCCGCGGAGCGGCCGGGCCACCTTCTGGGGAACCGCATCGAGGGGAGATTCACCCGCCGATTTCGGACATGGTGCGGTTGGTGGCGAAGTGGTCCTGGGCGAGGCCATGGCCCCAGGGTTTCTGCCAGATGGCGCTGCGGATGGACTCGGCGAGTTCGGTGTCGCCGGCGCCATGGCGCATGGGGGTGAGGAGGTCGACTTCGCGTTCGCGCAGGAGGCAGAGGCGCAGTTTGCCATCGGCGGTGAGGCGGGCGCGGTTGCAGCCGGCGCAGAAGGGTTTGGTGACGGAGCTGATGAAGCCGAGGGTGCCGGGGGCATTCTGGAGGCGGAAGACGCGCGCCTCGCCGTCGAGGCGGCCCTCGTGTTCGGGGAGCATGGGGCCGAGCGCGTGGCTGATGGTGGCCCGCAGTTCGTCTTCCGAGACGATGTGTTCGCGCTGGAACTGGTGGATGCCGCCGAAGGGCATCAGTTCGATGAAGCGGATCTGCCAGGGGTGTTCGAGCGAGAGGCAGGCGAGGGCGACGACATCCTCGGCGTCATTGAAACCGCGGACGACGACGCAGTTGAGTTTGATCTGGAGACCAGCGCGTTGGGCGGAGTCGATGCCGGCGAGGACATCGCGCAGGTTGCCCCAGCGGGTGATGGTGCGGAATTTGCGGTCGTCGAGGGTATCGATGCTGATGTTGACGCGCGAGAGGCCGGCGTCGCGCAGGGGGCGAGCGAGGTGATCGAGGAGGATGCCGTTGGTGGTCATGGCCTGGGTTTTGACGCCGGGCATGGTGGCGGCCTGGGCGACGAGGGCGGGCAGGTGGCGGCGCAGGCTGGGTTCGCCGCCGGTGTAGCGGATTTTGCGGAAGCCCAGGCTGGCGAAGAGGCGGAGGAAGCGGAGGAGTTCGTCGTCCTGCATGAGTTCGGCGGGTGGGCGGAAGGCCATGTCGGCCGGCATGCAGTAGACGCAGCGGAGGTTGCACATGTCGGTGAGGGACACGCGCAGGTAGTCGATGGTGCGGCCGAAGGCGTCCTGCAGGGAGGATGCGGGGGCGGGCTGTTCCGCGCGTGGGCGGACGCGGTGGCGAATGGTGGTGATGAGTTGTTGCATGCCGTGGGTGGCCGTCCTCGCGGCGGCATTGTATCAAAGCGGGCGGACGGGGGGCAACAGGGGGGGCAAGCGAAGCGATTTTCAGAGCCCGCCCGCGGAGCGGCCGGGCCACCAGCCGGGCCACCCGTTTTTGGGGCTCAGGGCTTGGCGAAGATGTAGACGCGGTTGGGTTCGCCGCTGATGACGAGGCGGCCCTGGTCGTCCATGGTGATGCCTTCGGGTTGGCCGATGCCGACGATGAGGCCGGACTGACCGATGCCGAGTGGGAGGCGGGCGATTTCGGTGCCGTCGGGGGTGCATTCGACGACGGCGTGCGACTCGTCGCTGAGGACGAGGAGGTGGCCGCTGGCGGCGTGCCAGTAGACGCCGGAGAGGTCGTCGAGGTCGAGGCTGCGCTCTTGCGCGTCCCAGGGTTGGGTGATGGAGGCGGGCTGGTCGGGGGTGTTGGCGGCGGTGACTTGATAGATGGCGCGCGGGCCCTTTTCTTTGACGATGAAGAAGCGTTGGCCGACGGCGTCGTAGGTGAGCCCTTCGATGCCGGCGTTTTCTTCGCCGGGGGCGGGGATCGACACGCTGGTGGCCTGAGCGGTGTCGAGGGTGGAGGCGCCGGCGGGGAGTTCGGCGGTGTGGAGCAGGCGGCGGCGTTCCTCGATCACGGCGACGCGGCCGGGGCCCATGACGGTGACGTCCTCGACATCGTCGTAGCCGGGCATGGCGATCTTGCGGATGAGTTCAAAATCGGCGTTGAGTTCCCAGAGGTAGGGCGGGGGGCCATCGGTGACGACGAAGAAGGTATGGGACTCCGGGTTGTAGGCGATGCCGGAGAGGTCCTCCTCGATGGCGGCGATGGCGATGGGGCCCTTGGCAAGGGTCATGCCCTGCAGGACGGAGGAGGAGGCGGACGGGGATTCGGCTCGGGCGCTGAGGATTCCGGTGGCGGGAAGGAGGCCGATCAGGAGGGCGGCGGTGAGGGCGTGAGTCGCGCGGCGTGTCGAGGGCATGTGGTCTCCGTGGGTGGTGGGCTGGTGTACTACTCAGAATTG
>CAZWQJ010000474.1:0-2192 GCA_964635825.1 uncultured Victivallales bacterium
TGGAACTGGCCTATCGGGGCGGCGCGGTCGTGTATCTCAACGGCAAGGAGGTGGGGCGTGGACAGTTGCCGGCAGGCAGTCTCGACGCCGCTACGTTCGCCGAGGACTACCCGGCGGAGGCCTACCTCGCGGAGGATGGCACGACGTTCTTGCCCGGATTGCGTGCGGGGGCGGTGCCGGAACCGAAGTGGAAAGACCGGTACGAGGGGCGCATCCGGCGCCTGAAACTGCGGCTGCCGGCGGAGTCCCTGGTCAAGGGGTCGAACGTGCTGGCGGTCGAGATCCGGCGCGCGGCGGTCGGTCGCTTGGGGCCTTACAACAGTTCCTGGGACCATGGCGGATTCCACTCGGCCCGCCTGTCGAGCGCCAGCGGCAAGGGTGCGACGGCCTGGACGGCGGGCGTCGAGCGGCCCTACGTCTGGAACGCCTGGCCGATGGAAGCGGTGACCGAGAAGCGCACGCAAGAGAAGCCGGAGATTTCCTGGAATCCTCCCCCGCGTGGAAGACCCACCCGCGGCTTGGAGACGGGCAATCCGTTCGATCCGCTGCGGCCCGTGCGGATCGCCGTGCCGCGCAACGGCACCTGCGCCGGTGTGGCGGTCGTCAGCGATCAGCGCGGCGTGAAAGGTCTTGCCGCCAAGGTCAGTCCGCTGGCCGGGCCGGGCGGGGCGACGCTCAAGGCCGACTCCATCGAGATCCGCTACGCCGCCCAGCAGCAGGAGGCGCTGTTCTGCGATGTGTTGCTGCCGAACCCGCCCGCCGAGGCGAAGAACGTTCCCGTGTGGCTGCTGGCGAGTCCGCCCAAGGACCAAGCGCCCGGTTGGTACAAGGGCACGCTGAGTCTCTCGGCCAATGGCCAAAATTTCCAGGTGCCGGTCGAGGTGCTGGTCACTGCCTTTGCGGTGCCCGCGCCTCGGGACAACCGGAGCATGGCCGGGATGATCCATTCACCGGACACGCTGGCACTGCATTACGGGGTCAAGCCGTGGTCGGACAAGCACTTCGCGCTGATGGAGAAGACCATCACCATGATGGGGCAGGTTGGCAGCGACGTGGTGCATGTGCCGGTAGTCCTGGGGACGTACCGCGGGGTGCAGACCGGCATGATCCGCTGGGTCAAGCAGGGCGATGGGTACCGCCGCGACTACAGCGCGCTGGAGAAGTTCCTCGACCTGTGGACCAAGCACTGCGGGCCGCCCAGGGCCCTGGCGATCGACATGTACGCGGCGAAACACGATCCCGAAGTGATCGACTGCCGCGATAAGGTGTTCAATGTTCGACCGCGTAACGACAAGGCGCCGCTGCCGAAGGTCACGCTGCTGGACCCGGCCAGCGGCGACATGACGGAGCTGGCGGCCCCGTGGATCGGCGCTCCGGCGGGCGAGGCGTTCTGGCGACCGGTGTTCGACGAGGTGCGCGAGATCGCCCGCCGCCGCGGCTGGCCCGACAGCGTGATCATGATCGGTGAGCCGCAGGACGACCGGCCGACGGAACGTTTCGTGCAACTCATGGCGCAGTGGGCGCCCTACGCGCGCTGGTCGTTGTTCTCGCACTTCTCGGGCGACGCGACCAGTTTGGGTGGCGCGAAGAATTCCGAACAAGGCACGCAGGCTGACGGTCGCTGGATCATCCTTCCCCGCATGGAAGTCGGCTACGGCGCGATGCCCCACGAACCCCTGTCGCCGGCGATGACGCCGCAGGATGAGGGCCGGCGCAAGATGACCGCGCTGATCGGCGGCACCTCTCGTTGTAGTATCCACCAGGGTTCCTCCCCCGAGGGCTATCGGACGATCGTCTGGTGGACGGGCAACTCCGCCCATTACGGCCTGGACTACTGGGGCCTCCCCCGGATAGGTCGCCTGCACGGAGACCTTGGCATGCTCACTGCCGTACTGCCCCTCAGCATGACCGCGCCGGGGCCGGACGGGCCGTTGCCGACGGTGCGGTTCCAGATGTATCGCGAGGCCGTGCAGGAGGCGGAGGCCTGGCTCACGATCGTGGGGACCTGCGCCACCCGCCAGGACGACCAGGCCAAGGCGTACATGGCGCTCTACCGCGATGCCGTGAACCTGTACGCCCGCGGTGGCGGTGTGGAGAACTCCGCCGTGCCCTTGGCGAAACTGAGTCTGGGCTGGGTCGGCGCGATCGCGCGGGCCTACGAGGCGGCGGGCGAGTTGACCGGCGCCAAATCG
>CAZWQJ010000475.1:0-2192 GCA_964635825.1 uncultured Victivallales bacterium
CCTCGACGTTGTTCATCACCCCCGAGCGGGCCGCCTGGGTCATCTGGTCGTACTGGCGCCCGGTCGGATCGAGTTGCCGAGTCAGAAACTTCCCGCAAAAGCGAAAGGTGGCGAGTTGCACGATACTCCCCATCACCCAGGAATCGAGCCAGCGGAAGCCGCCGGGCTTGTCGAAGTTCATGAACGCATCCCTTTCAGTTGGCAGCGAGACCTATCGATGCCTATCGGAAGGTTTCGATGGGTCTCGATGGGTTCCGAGCGGTCTCCCTAAACCCCCACGCAAATCGCATACACCCGCGGCGAAACCTCTCCCAGCCGCTTCAGGGTCACCCGCACCCGCACCACCCTCCCGGCCAGTTCCGCCACGGCGCGGTCCTTCCAGCGCACGTCGCACTCCAGCCCGTCCGGCCCTTGCACCACGGCACCCGTGAAGCCGGAAATGGGGTTCATGCGCTCGTCGAGCAGGTCCACGGTCAGTCCCGCGACACCGTCGGCGTTCAGGCGCAGCGTCGCGCCGGCCGGCACCTCGACAGGCGAAGAACAGAGCGCTCCGCCTTCAGCGCCGGGATTGAGCCCCAGCGCGCCCCAGCGATCGCGTGGCAGCGTGGCCAGGGCCACCTCGGCACGGTAATACTCGGCAATGTTTTCGGCCTTCTGTCCGGCGTTGCGCCAGCGGCCGTGATAGATGCGCGTCTCGTTCCCAACGTTGAGGATGCCATTGCCCTGGAAGAGGATGGTATTGAAGTTGCGGTCCGGCGCCTGCGTCACCGGCGAGTCGTCGCGGTGGATGAACGGCTGACCTGGCGCCGCGGTCACTTCGCGAAAACGGATGCCGTCGTTGGATACCACCAGGCCGAGGTCGCAGGTGATCTTGGCGAAATCCTCGCCGAAGGCCTGGCTGTGCCAGAGCCCGTACACGCCGACGCAGACATTGCCGACACTCGCCGCGCCGATGCCGAGGTGGACCTGGTCGTAGGGATTGTTTGCCCCGCGCTTGCCCGGCTCGGCCGGCTCCGGCAGGGCGAAGGCCCATTGCCACACGTCCGGCCAGCGGTCAAAATCGTAGGTGGCGTGCGCCACGCCGGCCCGGCCACCCTTGGTCGCACCTTCGGGATACGCGGGGCACCAGCCCTCCCCGCTGAAGACCTGCGAATGCACGATATACTGCCCGTTGTGCCGCATGAACGAGCAGTGCTCGACGAACTGGTTCACAAACGGCATGGCGATCACCGTCCATTTCAGGCCGTCGGGCGAAACCGCGCAGGCAATGCTGGGCAACGAGCCGTATTCGGGGATCGCCGGCTCCGTCTGGTCCGGGAAGAACTGGTAGACCATCTTGTAGCGCCGGGCCGGGTCGGGGTCGGCCTCATCCTTGATCACCGCCGCGCCGCTGACGATGGTATGCGGCAGATCGAGCGCGTTGTTGGCGCGACTGCCCTTGAAGAGCACCTGGCCGAGCTCCGGCTTGCTCCAGACGATGCCGTCCTCGCTCTCCGCGTAGCACAGCGGCCCCTGCACAACCTCGAAGCCCTCCTGCACGCCGATCAGCCAGCCCGGCTTTTTCGCGACCTGCTGTTTCTTGCACGCCGGCCAGTCGGGATTCATGCCGCGGTGGCAGGCGTAGTACCACATGCGAAATCGCCCCGCGTCATACAGCACGGTTCCATAGAAGTGCGTCGCCACATTGTCCGGCATGTTGCTATCCAACGGGCTCGGCATCAGCACCGGCTCCCGGCGCACGGTCGGCTTGCTCAAATACAGGCATACATTCTTGCGCAGTGGCAGGGAAACGTCGTCAATGGCCAAGAGAGCCTGTGACATGGGCGCGTCCTTTCATTCGGCGTTGTGGATGAAGTTGAACAGTCGGTCCTGGAAGCCCGCGGCGATGCCGTCGTCGTGCCCGCCGCCCGGCACTTCGTGCAACTCGGCCCTGCCACCCGCGGCGCGCAGCGCGGCCACCAGGTCGCGGCTGTGGTGCACGTTGACGATCCCGTCGGCGTCGCCATGAAGCAGGAAGATGGGCATCCTCGCCAGCTCCGCGGCGTGCGTCAGCGGGGAAAGCGCCTTCAGCGCGCAGGCGGCCCTGGCGGGGTCCAGTCCGTGCGCCCTCATGATCGGCTCCAGATAGCCGGGCATCTCCCGGGTCCAGGCCGCGAGATCCGTCATCGGGAAGACGGCGCAGAGGGAGCGAA
>CAZWQJ010000476.1:0-2190 GCA_964635825.1 uncultured Victivallales bacterium
CGATGGCCTGTGCGGTCCGACGTACTCCGAGACCGCCACGATCGCCATCTCGCGGCCGGGAACGCTGACCAACGGCGCACTGGTGGTCAACTACGCGCTGAGCGGCAGCGGGACGAACTATGTCAGCGCGAGCCCGGCAAGCGGGTTCACGCTGGCGGCCGGCGAGGCCTCCCGGAACGTTGTCTTCACACCGGTGGCATGGAATACCGGCGCCGTCGCCACGGTGACGCTGACGCTGCTGCCGGGGGCCTATGCCTCCAACGACCTGGGTTCCGCCCAGGTGAGTGTGACGAATGCGACAGTGCTCACCGCGGCGAGCGATACCTCCATTGGCTCGGCCATGGACGTGATCGAGAACCCGCCGGACACGGTTGCGGCGACGGGAACCAGTCCGTACACCTACGGCTTCTTTGGGTTGACCCTGAACCTCAACGGGAAGAAGATCTACTACAACAGCCCCACGCGCAATGTCGTGCTGACCAACCTGTCGGGCGTGGCCGACAGCGGGGCGGGCAGCATCGATACCTCGGTTGCATCAGGCGGCAGCAGTTCCAGCGGCTACATCGAGATCCATTCCGCCGGTGCCGTGCAGATCGGGTCCAACCTGGTGACAGGCGTCGGGTATGACATCCCCACGGGGCGCATTGTTGTCAACGCGGCCAGCATCGAAGTTCGCGGGAGGGTGCAGACGGCCAACAACGGCTGGAGCTACAGCGCCGGGCCGGTCACGCTCAACGCGCCGGGCGGGACGATCGGCATCACGAATTTCTTGGCCACATACTGCGACTCCTCGGGAGGCGTGGATACGTATGCGGGTGCGGTGTCGCTCAAGGCGGCCCGCATTGCCATCGCCGGCGCCTCGGGCGGCTACGCCGTGCTCGCGTACGGCCTTGGCGGGGGAAGCCACAAGGGCGGCGCGCCGGTGACGCTGACGGCCACGGAAGGCGTGACGCTGGCGACCGGGGGTATCGTATCGTACGGGTACGGTGGCGGCGCCGTGACGATTTCGGACGGGGCCAACGGACCGGCGGGGGATGTCTACGTCGGGGGCAACATCCTGAGCTACGGCAACGAAGGGGGGCGCGCGGCGGGCGCTGTCACCGTGCGCGGTCGGAACGTTCGCGTCACGGGCAACATCAATACCGATTACACTCAGGGAGGCTCTGGAGCCTATCTCGCCCCGGTGGCAGTCAGAGGGACGGGAGCGGTCCAGATCGACGGCTATGTCTCGGCGGCCCATGCCAGCAATCAAGGCAACATCACCGGCAATCACAACGTGACCATCGAGGGGGGCAGCGTGACGGTCAACGGCGTCAGCGGCGCCTACAGTGTCCTGACCTATGACCTTGTCTCGTCCGGTGGCGTGGACTACGGCGGCAACATCCACCTCGTCGCGACGAACGGCGACATCACGGTCGCCGGCGGATACGACGCCTTGGGGGCGCAGGGGCTTTCCTACCGGGGAAGCGTCACCAACATCGCCTCAGGCAACATCACGATCGGGAGCCTCGACGCGGGACGGTTCAAGGCGATCACGCTGATGGCCGGCCAGGGCGGCGGGAACTGGATTTACGTGTCGGGGGCGTGGACGGGCTTCACGACGAATGCCTCGCCGAAGCGGATCAACTTCCCGACGGGCAGCGTGATCAGCAACAACATCTACTACCACCCGGTAAATAACGGAGCGGGCTTGTCCGGTGAGTATGCGATTTACGTCGGCTCGGATACCGGAATGAAGCTCCTGGCCGGGCCGCCGGGGGCGGGCGGCAATCCGCCGATCGTGGTCAACGGCGCGGCGACGAACCAGACCGACACGACGGCTGCTCTGATCGGCACGATGGGCTCGACGGGCACGGCGGCGAGTGTGGCGTATGTGTTCTGGTCCACAACCGACTGCACGACCAACGAGGCGACCTGGCTGTCAACCGGCGGCGGCGTGAGCAACCTGGGGCAGCGGGCGGCGGGCGAGACGTTCACGAACACCATCGCGGGGCTGAGCGCCAACACGCGCTACTACTACAACCACATGGGCAGCAACAGCGTGGGCACGGCCTGGGCCGCCACCAACGGTTCGCCGTCGTTCCGGACGGACGGGTCGCCGGGAGTGGGCACGAACACGGGCGCCACGGGGGTCGGGGCCTTTTCCGCGACGCTCAACGGCAGCCTGAGCAACTGCCTGTCGGCCCGGGT
>CAZWQJ010000477.1:0-2161 GCA_964635825.1 uncultured Victivallales bacterium
GACGAAGCTTGGGACGAAGCTTGGGACGAAGCTTGGGATGCGGGCGAGGGCCCACCGTGGGACTTGCTCAATACAGTTCGGCGGCGACGAGGGCGGGGTCGAGGGCGGACTGGAAGGCATCGCGGACGAACTGGTAGCCGGCGTCATTGGGGTGGTTGCCGGTGGCTTGATCCATGAGGAGGTCATCCCAGTTGGGGACGCTGGTGATGTACTCGTAGACGGGGGCGAGGGGGATGTTGTAATCCGCGGCGATGTCGTAGATGCGGGGGTTGAAGGCGACGATGCGGTTTTGCTGATCGGGGCGGTCGGAGGGGATGCAGGGCGGGATGGTGGCGATGACGACGAACATGCCGCGGGAGAGGCCTTCCTGCACCATGGCGCGAAGGTTATTTTCGATGCCATCGAAATCACCTTCGAAGAAGTGATCGTTGGTTCCTTCCATGATGAGCAGGACGCGGGCGTTGGTATCGGGCAGTTCGGAGCGTAAGCGGGCGAGACCCTTGCCGCTGGTTTCGCCGGGCTTGCCGCGGTTGATGCTGACGATGTCGCCGCCGTAGGCGGCCTCGAGGCGGCGTTCCAGCAGATCGGGGTAGCCCGTCTCGGGGCCGTCGGATGAGCTGCTCTGCCCATAGGTGATGCTGTCGCCGTGGCAGTGGATACGCAGGTCCTCGGTGGCGCCGTGGGCATAGGCGGGCACGGCGCGTTGAAGCTCGTTGCCATAGAGGGCGATGCTGTCGTTCCCGTTGATGGAGCCGACCCACTGCCACCACCCGGTGTCGGGGTTGTAGATGGCCGGGTCTGTGCGGCCGTCGCCGTCATAGTCGCCGGGTACGGCCACGGAGAGTTCGTCCCCGATGGTGATGATGCGCAGGTTGCCGAACTTGCTGGCGAGGATGCGCCATTCGTTGATCTGGGGATCGAAGACGGCCAGGTCGGCCTTGGCGTCGGCGTCGTAATAGCCGGGGACGGGGCGATATTCGGGGCCGCCCAGTTGGCGGATCACGGTCTGTCCGTTGCCGCTTTGGCGGATGCTCCACTCGCCGGTGTCGGCTTTATAGATGGCGGGGTCGTCCTTGCCGTCGCCGTCATAGTCCGCGGGTACGGGGCGATGGGCCGGGGACCCGAGCTTGACGTAGCGGAGGGTGCTGGTCTTGCTTTGGCGAATATCCCAGTCGCCGGTGGCGCGCACATAGACGGCGGGGTCGGTGATGCCATCGCCATCGTAGTCGGACTGCACGGGAATGGAATCCGGATCGCCGAGAGTGAAGCTCTGTTCGGTGATGGTGGTGCTCTTCAGGACGGTCCAGCGGCCGTTGGACTGCTTGAAGACGGCGACGTCGGTGCTGCCATCGCCATCGTAGTCGCCGGGGACGGGGGTGGTGGTTTCATCGCCGAGGAAGTGGGTGCGGGTGGAGCCGTTGGGGCTGCGGATGCGCCAGAGGCCCCAGCCGCGCTCGTAGGTGGCGATATTTTCGCCGTTGTCGCCGTCGAAATCGTAGCGGCGATGGGGGAACCCGGGCGGGGCGGGGGGTGGTTCGACTTCGCCGAACAGGGACCAGACGCCATTGGAGAGGTTGTAGCACCACTTGGTGTCGGACTCGTTGAGATAGAACCAGGCGTTGGTATCGGAATCGTAGGCGAAGGGCCACGAGAAGTACGACCAGCCGGTGCTGAGTTCATTGGTGCTGATGCTGGCCCAGTCGCCGCTGGCGGGGGGATAGCCGTAGGCCCACTGGGTGTTTGCGGAGTCGAAGTAGCGCCACGTGCCGGAGGAAAGTTCGTAGGCATAGGGCCAACTGAAAAAGACCCAGCCGGCGGGCAGGTAGGCGGAGGCGGTGTGGAGTCCGAGGCCCAGCAAGGCGATGAAGCCGGCGAGTGCGGAGAGCCGGGAGGTTCGGCGCTGAAGTCGGACGGGAGTGGACCCCGATGAGGGCGGGGCGTTTTGGGGTTGGTGAACGCGGTCGGCACTGACTTGGCCCATGCTCATGAGGTCTCCCGGAACGGCGCCCGTGGCGCAACCCTGCAAACAGCCTGAAAATGATAACGTTTTGGCGCAAGGTGCACAACGCAAAAACCGCAGGCGCGTACGCCGTAGGCGCATCTGCAATTCGGTGTAACGACGCAAAGAACGGCTCACCCGGAGGGTTCGCCCTACCCAGGG
>CAZWQJ010000478.1:0-2161 GCA_964635825.1 uncultured Victivallales bacterium
CACTCCCCGTTCCCCGTTCCGCACTCCCCGTTCCCCCCTCCCTAATCTCATCTCCCCAGCCTAAGCGCCACCACCTGCCATGGCACCAACACGGGCACCCGCACCGTCCACCCGCCTCGCCCCTCCACCGGCGTCAGCGTGACGCTCTTCCCCCCCGCCCTCAAGCACCGCACCCGCGTCATCGGCGCGCGCACCTCCACCACCAGCCCGCGCACCGGATCGAGCCCCGCGTTCAGCAGCACCACCACTCCGCGCCGCCGGTCCGCTGACAGTCTCACCACCGGCACCACGGGAACCGCCGCCGCGATCCGCACCGGCACCCGCCCGCGCATCGCCCAATCGGCCGCATCCAGCACGGGCTGACGCTTGACGTCCACATAGCGCCACGGCGCATGCCCAAACACCACGACGCGCCCGCCCAGCCGATTCTCGAATGCCGTCACGCAGGGCCCACGCCGCTCACCCAAATACGTCTCAAGCACCGAAAGCACCCGCACGCCCGGCGCCAGCGGCTCCAGGGTCGCACTCGTCAAAAATGGATCCCCCCAGAACTCGGAACGGATATCGCGGATCCCCCCCGCCATCGCGCCGTTCAGCGGGTCCTCCGTCAGCCGTTCGCACAGCCCGTTGTCCTGCCAGCCCGTCACCCGCACCCCCGCCAGCGCACCCAGCCCGCGCTTCGCCAGGATCTCCAGCGCGAAGGCGTCCATCAGCACCGGCCCCGCCAGCATCGCGCGCAGCTCGGGCGTCGTGAACGTCTCGGCGTGGCGGCCGCACAGGATCACGCCACCGCCCGCCTGCCCCGGGCTCAGCGGCAGCCCCAGCCGCGCCAGCGCATTCGGCCGGCGCAGCTCCAGGAACGCGTTCCAGCCCAGCCAATCTTCGCCCGGCCTCACCTCGCGCCGCGCCGCCAGCTGCGGATGATACGCGGGCCAGTAGCCCGACACCGCGTAATCCCCCGTCGCCTCCACCAGCTCCGACCAGAACGCACTCGCCCCGGCGATCGCCCCCATCAACGCCCGCCGCTCCCGAATCGAGTCCGCGTCGAGCGGTCCCATCCCCAGCATGTTGAAGGCAACCCCGTTGCAGCCCATCGCCAGCGCCAGCGTGCACTCCGCGATCAGCGCCTGCCGGCTCTTGCCCAAGGTCGTGTACGGAAAATTCTCCAGCTCGTACTGAACCTCCGGAACCGACGCCGGCCGCAGCAGCGCCTGCCGCCCCATCTCCAGCGCCTTGTTGAACATGTCGCCCGGCGTCTCGTCCGTATAGAACCCGCCCCCCGGCCGCATCTTCCGCGCCCGCAGCGCCTTCAGCATCCCGCCGATGTCCGCGCCGCCGTAGCTGTTCCACAGCACACTGGAGGTCATCAGCCCCAGCTCCACCCGCGGCGCCACGCGATGCACACTGCGCTCCACCACCCGCATCAGCCCATTCAGCGTCCCCGCGTTCTGCGCCACCCAGGCCCGCCGCAGGCGACCGCCCCCCGCCTCGCTCAGCCCCCGCACCAGCGTCTCCCGCGTGTAGCGCGTCCCCACCGCCCGCGACAGCCGCGCCACGCAATCCTCGCAGAAGCACCCAAACTCGATGCCGTGCCCCTGCATCCGCACATCGTCATCCACCCAGATGAAATCCGGCTTCTCCCGCGCGAACAGGGCGTACTTCTCCGCCACATAGCGTTGCATCGCCGGCGAACGCGGACACGCGCAACTCGGCGTCGTCGCCCCGTCGTGCCCCACCATCCGTTGAAACGGCAGCGACGGAAAAACGCCCCAGCCCTCATTCAAATGCCCGATCGTCGTCAGCACGTTGATCCCGACGCTGCGAATGCCGTCCGCGCGAAGCGTCGCCATGCGCCGCCCCAGCACCTCGGCCGTCTCGCGCACAAACTCCATCGGCAGGTAAAGATGATGAGAAAGGGTTTCGAAAAATGCTACTTCCTGCACGACGTCGCGCCGCGCCAGCAGCAGCGCCCGCACCTCCTCGAAGGCCGCATCCGGCTTGCTCAGCCACAGCCCCACCCGCCAGGAAAGTTTCAGCGACGACGCGCTCGAGCCCATTGTGGTCTTCATGCGCCCAGTATACGCACGCCCCCCGCGCCCCTGTCGACCGAAGTCCGCGAGGCCACGGCACCTCCACGTCTCGCAACCGCTCGCGAAGACTG
>CAZWQJ010000479.1:0-2156 GCA_964635825.1 uncultured Victivallales bacterium
GCGTGATTGGCGAAACTGTTGCCATGGGCATGGATAACGACTGCACGGCAGCGACGGCGGGAAGTATCGTCGGCGCGGTTGTCGGCAAGCGCGGAATGCCGGCGAAGTGGTACAAGAACTTTGACGACACCATTCACTCGTACTTATTGGGGCGGAAACGCTTCTCGATCCGGGATGTTCTCCGCCGCTTCGAGGTACAAGCCGGGAAAGTCCACAGCCAACCAACTTCTTCTGGCGACGTCGCAACCCGCGCCGCGCCAGAGAAGTGACGTTCGCGAGACGGAGTATGCAACCCATGGAGAAGCGCGCGATGATACGAGAGATAACAGGCCATCCCGAGGGAAGTCGCGGATGAGTCCGCGAAGGAGAATGTGTTGAAGCATCAGCCATCCGAGTCGAGTAACTATTCCGACGCGCGCACCGGCGTGCGGGTGCGGCAGGTGACCAACCATCCCTCGATCCACCATCACCCGTTCTACTACCTGCCGGCGTACGACGATGCGATGACGCGGCTCTTCTTTGTTTCGCATCGCACGGGGCGGCCGGAGATCTGGTGCGAACTTCGCAGCACCGGTGCGTTACAGCAGCTCACCGACCAGCCGGACCTCGGCGAATGGTCGGTGCATCCGTCGCATGACGGCCGCTTCGTCTACTACACGGCGGGGCAGGGGGCCTGGCGCGTGGCCACCGCGACAGGGGAAGCCGAATGCCTGTTGGACTTCGGCGGCCTGGCCGGCCGCGAGCCGGGCATGGTCGGCGCCGCCATGGGCACCACCACCCTGAGCCACGACGACCGCTTCTGGGCCGTTCCCGTGAAGATGGGGGCGAGATTCCATTTCATCGTGATCGACACGGCCACCGGCGCGCAGGAGACGATCCTCGAAGCTGACAGCATCGGGCACCCTGAGTTCCATCCGCACGATAGCACCCTGCTGCGCTACGCCGGGTCCTATAAGCAGCGCATCTGGGTCATCAACCGCGACGGCACCGGAAACCGGCTGGTCTATGACCGCAAGCCGCTCGCCACGCCGGGCCAATACGAGTGGATCGTGCACGAAACGTGGAACACGGCACGTGGCACGGGCATCTTGCCCGTAGCCCATCAGGCGGCAGAGGCTACGGGCTGGAAGCCCGTGCCACGCAGGGAAATCATCACGGGCAACTGGCCGCGCGGCTGCCTCGGGATCGACGTCGACACCGGCGCCGTGCGGCCGGTGTGCGCGTTCAACGCGTGGCACCCGGGCATCAACCGCGCGGGGACGCTGATGTGCGCCGACACCACCTTCCCTGATATCGGACTGCAGCTCTTCGATCCGCGCGACGGGGTGGGGGCTCCGCGGACGCTGTGCTTCCCGATGGCTACCAACGAGGGCAAGCACTGGAATACGGACCATTGCCCCTATGACGACAATGACTACCGGCAGGGAAAGTGGACGGTCCATGCCCCGCAGCATACCCACCCGCATCCGGCTTTCTCGCCGGACGGACGGTTCGTTGTCTTCACCTCCGACCGAACCGGACACAGCCAAGTTTACGAGGTCGAGATATGCTAACAACAATACAAAGGGAGAAACACGAATGAATGCATGGCAGGAAAATCCGTGGATGGGCGTATTCGCCGCCACCTTGTGCGCGTTTCACAAGGACGAGTCGCTCGACGAAGCCGGTCTGCGCGCCTATATCCGCGATCTGGCCGCCGTCCCGGGACTCAAGGGCTTGGTGCCGAACGGCCACACCGGCGAGATCATGAGTTTGCGCGAGCCCGAGCGTGCGCAGGTGACCCGTATCGTGGCCGAGGAGGTCCGCAAAAGCGGCAAGCGCCTGAAGGTCATCAGCGGGGTTTGCGGCGAGGGGAGCCTGTCGGCCATTGACCACGCCAACGCGGCGAAGGCGGCCGGCGCCGATGGCATCCTCCTGATGCCGCCGCACCACTGGCTGCGCTTTGGCCGCACGAGCGCGGAGGCGGTCGGGTTCATCGCCGACGTGGCCGAGGGAGCCGGCATCGATATCGTCATCCACCAGTATCCGGCTTGGACCAAGGCAGGCTACTCGCTCAAGGAGATGTTGGAGATGGTGAAGATTCCGCAGGTCAAGGTTATCAAGATGGGCACGCGCGACATGGCGCGGTGGCTCTGGGACTACGAGCAGCTCAAGGC
>CAZWQJ010000480.1:0-2155 GCA_964635825.1 uncultured Victivallales bacterium
CGCCGGCGACGGAGCGGTTGGTATCGACCCAGGCATTCGCGCCGCCGACATCCCCCATCAAGACCCAACCGCCGGTGGGACTGGAGCTCAGCAGGTTGGTCGAACGGTACACGCGGTAGGCGGTGGCAGGCCCGCCGATGTTCGTCCACACGACTTGGTTGCTGACGCTCCCCACCGTCAGCCCCGTAAGCCAGACCACCGGAGGGTCGGAGGGAGCGGGCGTCGCGGACGCATACCGCGTGGTGAGGATCAGCGCCGGGGCGAAGTTGGTATCGCCGAAGTTGCTGGAGCGAAACCTGCACTCGGAGTTCGGCGCCGTTGCGAGCAGTGCCAAGCCGTAGTTGGCGGAAGGATTGGCGTACCAGTTCGCGAGGATGGGCGTCACATCCCAAGTCACGTGCGTGCCGGCGGTAAAGGTGGCGCTGGTCACGCCGGCGCCCGAGTCATAGTCCGCGGTGGGCGGCGTGAGATCGAACGGCAGATCCCCGCTGTTCCACCAGATGCCGTTGTCGCGGTAGTCGAAACAGGCGTAGACCCCGCTCCATGGCTTGAGCACGGGATACGCGGCGACCAGCGGCGTGCCGAAGATGTTGGTGCAATAGAGGCGTAGACTGGCACTGACGATCTCATCGTTGTTGGTCAGCGCCGGGAGGGCGAACCGGAGCAGCGCGATGGCGATCGCGTTGGATATGGAACTGGCCCGAAACTCCGTCGAGTTGCGGAGCCCATTGTTAACGGGTTGCGACGCCGACATGTACGTGTCCTGCACGAGCGTTTCCGTCCCGCCCACCGCGTTGGTTCCCGTCACCACCACGGTATTGGTGACCCACTGAACCGGGTTTGTCGCGCCGCCGGTGCCGCCCTGGAGCGCCACGACCCGTTGGGCGTTCAGTTCGCCGGCGCGATCGATCGCGCTGTCTTCGCTCACCAGCACATAGAGCATATTGCTGACGGCGATGAGATCCGTAACGCGGCTCTTGCTATTGCCGGCCTTGGGGATGCCGAGATCAAAGGCGAGCGCCGCGGGCGGCGCGGCCGGCGCGCTTCCGGCCACATCGAACGTGGCCACCTTCAACTGGGCGTTGCCCGCGCCCTCGCGGTCGACCCACGCGAGGTGGGCGTAGCGGCCGGCGACCACGAGGCGCGAGGATTCGTACCAGCAGCCGGCGGGGTTGGGCGGCAGATCCGGGTAGGCACCCGTGCGCGCGGCATTGTTCAGCTCGAACGTCCAGCGCACCGTGCGGGCGCTGGCGTCAAAGACCGTCAGCGAGGCCGGCCCCACCGGCGCCCATTCGTTGGTCACCCCGGTCGTGGTATCCCCGAGGTCCGCCGGACCGGTGAAGGCATTGGCGAGGTAATAGACCACGTAGCGGCCGGCGGCGCCGCAGTCCGTATAGGCGAGGTTGGGCCAGATATCCTGGTAGAGCATGTTGGTGCCGACGCCGAGGCTGTAGCGGTTGCTCTCGGTGCCGGTCACGCGCACGAGCTCCACGGCGGAGGTGCGGCTGGGCTTCCAGGCCGCCCAGATGCCGTCGCCCTGCACCATCCACGCCTTGTTGCGCTGCCAGCCTTCGTTCCAAGCCCCGCACTGGTGCCAGGACTCGTTGATGTTGGTGGTGGTCGAGTCCCAGGCCACGTCGAACACTTCGCTCACCGGCATGGCGGTTTCGGCGGCGCCCGGCCCGGTGTAACCGCCGTTGACGCGCACATCCGCGTTGCTCATGACCATGCAGGCCACGCGCAGGCCACGGCTGGAGGACTTCATCTTCGCGTCATACGGGCTCACCCCGGACTCGTAGGGACCCATGAAATAGACACGGTTGGTGGCGGTGAGGACGCCGCCCCAGTACTTGAAGCAAGGGAAGCCAGCCTCGGTGGCATTCGCGTCGAAGTCGAGGGGGTTGGACATGTCGCCGTAGGGCTTCCTGGCCGGCAGCCCGGTGTACTTGTTGGCGAGGCTCGAACCGCCGGCGGAACTGTGGCCGAGATCGCGGTTCAGCACCAGCCAGGACGCTCCGGCCTGCACATCGAACATCGCCGTGCGATTGGCGGACAGGTTCTGCGCCTCGCCCCACTCGTCGTTGGCCAGCGCCCCGCCGTTGCGGACGTTGCCGGCGATCGCCGAGTCGCGCCGCTGGTCGTTGCTGCCGCGCAG
>CAZWQJ010000481.1:0-2148 GCA_964635825.1 uncultured Victivallales bacterium
GATGGATCTGCGGCGGGAGTTCGGGCGGTCCCGCCCGCTCAAGGGCGCGCGCATCACCGGATCGCTGCACATGACGATCCAGACGGCGGTGCTGATTGAGACGCTGCAGCACCTGGGCGCGAAGGTGCGCTGGGCGAGCTGCAACATCTTTTCGACGCAGGACCATGCGGCAGCGGCCATCGCGGCCACGGGCACGCCGGTGTTTGCGTTCAAGGGCGAGTCGCTGGAGCAGTACTGGGAGTACACGGACCGGATTCTGGACTGGGGCAAGGGCACGGGGCCCAACATGATCCTGGACGACGGCGGCGACGCGACGCTGTATGTGCACCTGGGCTATCGCGCGGAAGACGATCCCACGATTCTGGACCGCAAGCCGGAGAGCAACGAGGAGCGGATCCTGCTGGCGCAGCTGCGCAAGGCTGTGAAAGCGAATCCGGGGCGCTTCCACCGGATGGTGAAAGAGATTCGCGGGGTGAGCGAAGAGACGACCACGGGCGTGCACCGCCTGTACCAGATGATGGCGCGCAAGGAGCTTCTGTTCCCGGCGTTCAACGTCAACGATTCGGTGACGAAGTCGAAATTCGACAACATCTACGGCTGCCGCCATTCGCTGATCGACGCGTTGAACCGCGCGACGGACGTGATGATTTCCGGCAAGGTGGCGGTGGTGGCGGGGTTCGGGGACGTGGGCAAGGGTTCGGCGCAGTCGCTGCGCGGCCAGCACGCGCGGGTGATCATCACGGAGGTGGATCCGATCTGTGCGTTGCAGGCCTCGATGGAAGGCTACGAGGTCATGATGATGGATGACGCCTGCAAGATTGGCGACATCTTTGTCTCGGCGACGGGCTGCTGCGACGTGATCACGGTGCGGCACATGCGGCAGATGAAGAACATGGCGATTGTCTGCAACATCGGCCACTTCGACAGCGAGATCCAGATCGACGGTTTGCGGCCGTTCACGTGGCGCGAGATCAAGCCGCAGGTGCACCAGGTGACGTTCCCGACGGGGCGCAGCATCCTGGTGTTGGCGGAGGGGCGCCTTGTGAATCTGGGTTGTGCCACTGGGCATCCGAGCTTCGTGATGTCGAACAGCTTCACGAACCAGGTGATGGCGCAGATCGAGCTGTACGCGAACACCGGCAAGTATCCGGTGGGGGTGTACGTGCTGCCGAAGTCGTTGGATGAGAAGGTGGCGCGGCTGCATCTCGGCAAGCTCGGGGTGACGCTGGACGTGTTGACGCCGAAGCAGGCGAAGTATCTGGGGGTGAAGCGCACGGGGCCCTTCAAGCCGGACACGTATCGGTATTAAGCGCGTCGCGGGCGCGCGGAATCCTGGATTGCAATGCGGAATCGGCTCATGTCAATATGAGTCGCGCGGGTGAATGGTATTGAACGCGTGGGGCCGTGCCGGCGAATTGCGGGCCGGGACTCACGCCGTGAGGAAAGGACTGTCGCTATGCGGACGTCGTCGATGGTGAAGGTGCTGGCCACGTGGAGCGTTTTGCTTGTGACTGCGTTGTGCAGCATGGGTGGGCAGCGGTTTGGTGTGGGCCCGGAGTACAGTGTGGTCACCGGTGATACGGATGACGGGGCCGGAATCTATGGGTACTACCAGATCGACATGGAAGGGCCGATCGCGGCCATGTTGGAAGTGAACTACTTCACGGGCGATTACGACATTGCGGCGGGATCCGGGACCTACGAAGTGTTTGCGTTTGGCGGCGGGCTGGTCTTCAACTACGAGTTGGAAGGCTGGACGCCCTACGCGGGTGCCGGCGCGGCGAACAACTGGAGCGACTTCGAGGATCTGGACTACGACGATAAGCTGAGCATTTTCTGGTTCGGTGGTGCGCGTGCGGATCTCAGCGAGACGGTCAGCATCGATGGCAGCCTGCGCTATCGCGGTTTGCAGCCGGATTCGCTGGACTCGACGGTCGGAACGATCGATATGGATGCCTGGGTGTTGCGCGTGGGTGTCGCGGTCGAGTTGTAAGTTGCGCGACCTGCCGTCCCCGCCCTTGCGCTGACGGGTGTCGCGAGGCGGGGCATGACCCGGTCCCCGCCTTGGTTCGTTGTCGCGAAGCGGGTGAACGTTTGCGTTCCGGCCTATCCCCCTGGTGAAGGCCTGGACCCAGGAAGGGTCGGGCA
>CAZWQJ010000482.1:0-2145 GCA_964635825.1 uncultured Victivallales bacterium
GCCGCGCCCCGCCGCCCATACGGGTTGCCGGGGCCACTCCACCGCTTGATCCCCCTTGCGCCAAGGCCCCCGCCGGGCCTGGCGCGTCGGTCGGGCAGGGGAGGGCTCGTTCCTCACACCTCCCATGCCCTTCAAGGTGTTCGCCGACCATGGCAACACCGTCACATTGGGGTGAAGGCGGCTCACCCATCACCGAATTGTTGCTTGCGCCTCATGCCCCGCCGGGCAGGCGCGTGTTTTGGAACGCCGCGCCGGCGTCGCGCGGAAGAGCGGCTCCAAAACACAGGCTGGGGAGTACCCCAGGACCCCCGATGGACGCGCGGGCCGCCCGGCACGCCGAGGAGCGGGAACCCGCCGGGAACGGCCAAACCCCAACCCCAATCCCAATCCAATCGATCGGGCTGGCCGGCAATGCCAGAGGGCGACGCGCTACGCGCGCGCCAATACCTCCCCAATATCTGACTCAGGTCTCAGGTTTTCCGCCACTGGCGGATCCGCCTCCGGTGGACAAACTCAGGTTTCACGATTCCCTCTCCCCCTCCCAGGACCCACCCCCTCACCAAACGGTCGGTTCCAGTTGCGCATAAAGCCTACTTCGAACCATCATCGCCAAAGAACGTTCGTCTTCAACACTCGCACTGCCAATCTCTTTCGCATTGACGCCTGAATGTCGCCCCCATACGCTTTCCCCGTAGCTTAATGAGACTCTAAACAATCTGCAGTCAGCTCAATAACACTGTTCGGCAAAGAAGATGATGACTAGAGCGACAGTCAAACGCTGGTGTGTGATCCTCGCTTTCGCGACCCTCACAACCTTGTGGCTCAAGGAACTGTCGCAAAGGCATGCGCGACAGGTTGCGGACAACTTTATGAGTCCATCGCTGGAGCGTGTTGGATTCTTTTATCAGAGTTTCTGGCCATTCTTCCGCGATGCCGATGGCCATCTATGCGGTCCCGGATGGTACGTGTCATACTCCTCTCACTTCTGCTTGAGTGAGCCCCTGTCCATCTACGTTGATCTTTTGGGGCGAGTGCGGACGACCAGCATGCGAGATTTCACCGAATTGATTTCCATGCCAGAGGACCAAAGAATGAAGAGGCAGATTGAGATGGTCGAGAAGGATAAGAAGGGCTTTGAAGAGTTGGAGCGGCAGCGTACTCTGATGAGACAACAGGCCGAACAAAGCGCGGCACCGCTACCTCGTGCCCCGCAGACGGGTCACTCGGACGGTGCGCGCTGATGTGAAGACGTGATGAAGAAGAATAACAGAACTCACCGGGTAACCATCGCGCTCTTGCGGATCGAGCGCGTCACAGGTTCTCCACAACCGCCGTTCGTGAAGCCGTTCGCTGACATGGACTTCTGGTTTCTTTCGCTAGAGCCGTACACTCCTGAGACATTAGTGCATTGGCAGACAAGAGTCATCCCGATCATTCGTCGGCATATCCCGATGCTGAGGAAATGTCAGCAGTCGGGCGCACGATGTTTCCTCCATGTCCAGACTGTCGCACCCACGTGGATCAACCACGCCACATTTTCACCAAAGTTGCTGAAGACGCTGGTGCAACTCGAGTGCACACTGGAAACCGTCACAAAGCCGAGCAGTTGACGCGCCCTCGCGCTGACGCACTCATGCGCTGGTGATCGCGCTGACGCGCTGACGAACTACTCGTCCAGCCGAGCAGTTACACTTCGCCAGAGGGCACCCCCCATTCGCTGCAATGGGGCCCCCACGCCTGCGGCGTGCCCCCACCTCTCCAAAATTTTTTTGCCGGTGTTCGATTTAGCGCAGGTGCCACCGCTCGCGCCCTTTGATACCAGCGGTGTTCGCAGTGTTCGGAGTGTTCGCGAACACATACTTGTGCCACCCCGAAGCCGGATGCCTCCGGCCCATCACGCCATGCCGAAAAAGTGTGGCGTCCGCCCCACTGCTCGCGCCGTAGCGCTCATCGGTTTTCGGCACGGCTCCCAGCGGCCTTGCGGCCTTGCCCGCCCTTCGCCAGACCAGTTGCACCCTTGAAACAGCCAACGGGCCCGCCCTGAGCCTGTCGAAGGGCTCCCACCGGAAGGGGACGCCTCGCTGCCATCCTCGTTTCTTCTGTGCCAGGCCACGCCCAGGCGGCAGTGGTCGCGCCAACGTCTGC
>CAZWQJ010000483.1:0-2144 GCA_964635825.1 uncultured Victivallales bacterium
GGTCACCACCTCGCCAAGGCGCCGCGCTTCGCGCGCCTTAGGCGAGGATTTGGGCAAGCGATGAACGGGGAACGCTCAACGCTCAACGCTCAACGCTCAACGCTCAACACGCAACACGCAACACGCAACACGCAACACGCAACACGCAACACGCAACACGCAACGCCGAAAGGAGGTGCGCTAATGGGTGCGTGTGTTGGATCCCTTGTGAATCGTTCTGGTGCTCAGCGAAGCGGTCCTCGTCCTCGATGGATCGGCCGAAGTCGAGGGCGAGGACGAGGATGATTGGGAAGACTTATGTTCGAAGCCGGCCGACACGGAGGTCGGCCCTCCAAGCTAGAGGGCGCGGAGGGCGAGGAGGCAGTAGGCGGTGGTGAGGACGGGGTCGTTTTCCCAGAAGCGGCCGTTGTCGTTGACCCAATAGCCCTGGCCGGTGGCGGGGGCGATGCGTTGGAGTTCGAGCAGTTTGCGGGCGAGGGCCTCGCGCCAGTTGAGGGACTGGCCATCCTGGAGGGCGATGGTGTCGTGGCCGGTGGCGGAGAGGGCGCGGGCGAGGATCTGGTAGAAGAAGAAGCGACCTTCCTGGCCCATGCCGGGGTTTTCGTCGAGGGTCCAATGGCGTTCGGCCCACTTGAGGGCGGAGCGGACGCGGGTGTCCTCGCGCGAGACATCGGCGAAGACGAGGGCGAGGGTACCGGCGTAGGTCATGGTACCGAAGGAGCGGAAGATGACGACGCCCTCGGCGTTGGTGACGGTGCCGGCCTTGGGGTCGGTGGGGTTGTAGAAGAAGCCGCCGGCGTGATCGGGGCCGGACTCGGGTTTGTTTTGCATTTGTTCGGCGAAGCGGACGGTTTCGTTCCAGTTGATATCGGCGCGGGGTTCGCCGGCGGGGCGGGCCTCCTCGGCGTCGGCGGTCATGCGCATGGCCTGGGAGGCGTAGAAGGTGTTCAGCAGGTCGGTGTAGGCGCGCTGGGTGGAGCTGTCGTAGCCGAAGCCGCCGCGGTATTCGTCATCGCCGAGGTACTGAGCGCCGGCGACATAGGTGCGCGCGCGCAGGACGACGGGGGTGAGGTCGGGGCGGCCGGTGGCATGGAGGGCGGTCATGCAGATGGCGGTGTTGTAGTTGACGAGGCCGCCGCCTTTGCGGCCCTGGAGGTCGCGATAGATGGCGCCGGTGTTGGTGTGGACGCAGGACAGGATGTAGCGGATGGCGGCATCGCTGACCTCGCCGGCGCGCGCGTGTTCGGTACGGGCGAAGGACCAGAGGCAGAGGGCCGAGAGGGCGGGGAAATCGGCATTCGACCAGGAGCCGTCCTCCTTCTGGTTGGCCGCGAGCCAACTGAGGCCGCGGTCGATGGCGGCATCGACTTCGTGACGGAGCGAGGTGTCGATGGTGCCGGCGGGTTGAGTGGTGGAGGTGAGGCTGAGGGACTGGGTTTGGGCCAGAGCGGGGCGGGATGCGGTCAGCAGGCCGACCACCACGAGGGCGCCTATGCGGAGGGTCATGGATTTCATTCGTTTCCTTTTCTTTGGAGATTCTGATCGTTACGCTACTATAAACGTCGGAGACGGACAATGGGTTCAGTGGAGATACAGATCGAACAGAGTGGGGCTTGGTCGCCAGGGCTGACGGTGAGCGAGGCGCGGGTCTTGCTGCGGGTTGGGTGGGACACGCTGGCCTGGGTGACGGGGCCGGAGCGTGGGCTGGGGTTTGCGTGGGGACGCTATGAGCTGAGCGCGGCTCTGCGCGAGCGTCGGGCCACCTTTGTGACATTGCACCGTGACGGACAGCTGAGGGGGTGTATCGGAACCCTGACGGCGGTGGACCCGCTGGCGGAGTCGGTGCATCGTAACGCGGTGGCGGCGGCCACCGAGGATCCGCGATTTGCGGTGTTGGGGGCAGAGGAGTTGGAGGGGCTTGAGATGTCGGTTTCGATTCTGAGTCCGAGCGAGCCGATTGGGGGATTGGCGGAGTTCCGGGTGGGCGAGCATGGGCTCATCCTGGAGCGGGGTGGGGTGCGGGCGGTGTTTCTGCCGGAGGTGGCGGCGGAGCAGGGGTGGAGCGCGGAAGAGACTGCGGAACAGCTTTGTCGAAAGGCGGGGCTGGCGCCGAGGGCATGGCGGGCGGGCGGCACGTTTCGGGT
>CAZWQJ010000484.1:0-2109 GCA_964635825.1 uncultured Victivallales bacterium
CGATGTCCGGGCTTGGAGTGGGATGAGGGGGTGAGGTATCGTTTGCTGGGGGGAGATCTTATGAATCCGGAACGCATCACGCGGATGGCCTCGGCGTTTTACGAGTCCTGCATCTTGTTCACGGCATCGGATGCGGGGGTGTTCGAGGCGCTGGCGGCGTTGGGGACGGCGCCGGTGGGGCGGGTGGCGGAGCGGTGCGGGCTGGACGTGCGCGGGGCGCGGTTGTTGCTGGACGCGTGCGTGGCGGTGGAGCTGCTGCAAAAGGCGGGTGAGCTTTACCGGAACAGTCCCGAGGCGGAGGCCTTTCTGGTGCCGGGTGCGCGCGGCGATTTGACGGGGGCGATTCGTTACAACCGCGACGTGTACGGGGCCTGGGGAAAGTTGTTGGAGTTTGCGCGGACGGGGCGCCCGGTGGAACCTCCACAATTGCACCTGGGCGCGGATGAAGCGCGCACGCGCGCGTTTGTGATGTCGATGCATGGGCGCGCGCTGGGCATCGGCCAGGCGGTGGTTCCCAGCCTGGATCTGAGCGGGGTTCGGCACTTGCTGGATGTGGGCGGGGGGCCGGGGACGTTTGCGGCGCTGATCGCCCGGGCGCACCCATCGATCACGTGCACGGTGATCGACTTACCGCCGATTGTGAAGATCGCAGAGGAGTTGCTGGCGCAGCAGGGCGTGGGGGACCGCGTGCACACCATCGCGGGCAACTACCACGATGTGGCATTCCCGGAGAACCAGGATGCGGTGCTATTCTCGGGGGTGCTGCATCAGGAGTCCGCCGAGTCTATCCAGCGCCTGCTGCGACGCGCCTACGCCGCGCTGGCGCCGGGCGGGCGGGTGATCGTGCTGGATTTGATGACGGACATGACGCATGCGAACCCGCCATTCTCAGCCCTTTTCGCGGTGAACATGGCGTTGACGACGGATTCGGGCTGGGTGTTTTCGGATAACGAGCTGGCGGGCTGGATGAGTGCCGCGGGCTTTCGAGAATTTTCCTGCCGGGCCTTGCCGCCCCCGATGCCGCACTGGCACGCGATGGCGGTAAAGTAGGGGGAGCGTGGGACTTTGGGGACTGTGGGACCTTGGGGCCTTCGTTCGAGTCCTATGACGCAGATGCGTCAGATCTTTGTCGGGAGCTTTATCGCGAGCTTTGTCGACAAAGTCCCCGACAAAGCTTGGGTAACAGGCGAGAGCCCGCCTATGGGCGATTCAGATTCACCACCCGCTTCGCTGGAGACACAGAGGCACGGAGAATCGAACAGCGTGGGGGTTCAGGATGGGGTGGGCGGTGGGAGCATCCAGGACAAGACGCGCTGGATCATGCGGTCCCAGCAGGCCCAGTTGTGATCGCCGGTGCTTTCCTCATAGGTCAGGGGGATGCCGAGGGCGGCTAGGCGGTCGCGGAAGCGCAGGTTATGTTGGTAGAGAAAATCCTCGGTGCCGCACCAGGCGTAGAGGTTGGGGAGTGGGTTTGACTGCTGCGCGGCGCGGGTGGCGAGCGCGAAGAGATCGTCCTCGGGTTCCGGGTGGGTCGCGTCGCCATAGATGAGTTCCCAATCGCGAGCGACATTGGGGGCGGTGGTTTCGTTGGGGAGTCGGGCGGCGACGTCGAGGGCGCCGGAGAGGCTGGCGGCGGCGGCGAAGCGTTCGGGGCAACGCAGGGCGAGTTTGAAGGCGCCGTAGCCGCCCATGGACAACCCGGCCACGAAGGAGCGCTCGCGTGGTGGCTGCAGGTGGAGCAGATCCTTCAGCACGGCCGGCAACTCCTCCGATATGAACGTCCAGTAGGGGTAACCGCGCCGCATGTCGGTGTAGAAGCTGCGGTGGACATTGGGCATGACGACGGCGAGGCCGAGGGGGGCGGCATAGCGCTCGATGGATGTGCGCCGTTGCCAGATGGTGTGATCATCGGAAAGTCCATGCAGGAGCAGCAGGCACGGAGGGGATTCGCCGGGTTGTCGTGCCGGTCCTTCGCCATGCTGCGGCAGGATGACATCCATGCTGGTGGCCATGCCGAGGGTGGAGGAGAAGAAGTTGCAGTGGAGGAGGGCCATGGTGTCAGGTGTCAGGTGTCAGGTGTCAGGTGTCAGGTGTCAGGTGTCAGGTGTC
>CAZWQJ010000485.1:0-2104 GCA_964635825.1 uncultured Victivallales bacterium
ACGGCGTGTTCGACCGGCTCGTGTCGTGGGGCGTCGGCTTCATCAAGAACGACTATAACCAATCCCCGGGGCCGGGGCCGGACAGCGGCGGCCTGGCCCCTGCCGAAGGGCTCATCGAGCATGTGCGCGCCTTTTACCGGTTCATTGACGAGGTGCGCGCGCGGCACCCCACGCTCATCCTCGAGAACTGCGGCAGTGGCGGGATGCGGGAAGATCCGGGCATTCTCGCGCATTTTCACGTGCAGAGCACCAGCGACCAGGAGGGGTACACGCGTAACCCTTCGATCATCAACGGGTCGCTGGCGAACATGCTTCCCGAGCAGGCCGGCATCTGGGTCTTTCCCAACCCGCACCTATATCCGGAGCGGCAGGCCGGGCAGGAGGTGTTCCGCTCGCCCGAACGGCGCGTCGCGCTGGCGGATGGTGAGGAGACGATTTTCAATGTGGTCAACGGTCTGTGCGGCAACTTCTATCTGTCCGGGCGTATCGAGTGCCTGGATGAAGAGAACCGCGCGCTGCTGGGCGAAGGCATCCGCGTTTACAAGGAGGAGCGGCCATTCATCCGCGAATCGTTCCCGGTCTGGCCGCTCGGCCGATGCCGTCTGAACGACAGCGGTTTCGCCGCACAGGGGTTGATTTCGCCTGACGGACGGCGTCTGCTGCTGGCTGTGTGGCGTCTGGCCTGCATTTCTCACCGCCCCGAGCTGGCGGTGAGAAATGCACCTGCGCGACAGCGCCTTGGGAAGGCGCTGGGCGCAGGCCGAACCAGACGCGGCGTCGGTTCGGGGCTGCCCCGAAGCGTGGCGCAAAGCGCCTCTGCTTCGGCCCTTCGGGCGCCTTTCTCACCGGGCGGTGAGAAAGGCGGGCTGGCTTCCGCGGAAGACACGGTGAAGATCGATCTCTCGCGCTGGTGCGCTGCCGGCGCGGCGGTGAGGCTGCGCTATCCGTCGGAGCCGCGAGGGATGGAATTCGCGTGTGGCGGCGGGGTGCTGAGCGTGCGCCTGCCCAAGCTGAATTCGGCGAGGTATTTGGAGATTACGGCGCCGGCTCGGACGTCGTAGAATCGCCAGTTCGGTTAAGGGTATCCGAGTAAGTGGGCGGTTAAGGGCGCGCCTAAGTCAGTCGGTTAAGTGTCCGAAGGCGCGCAAGGAGCGAGGAAAGAGGTGTCATGGCGATGACAGAGCCTTTTGGGCATGAGAAGCTGATCGTCTACCAGAAGGGTATGCGCTTCGCAGCCCTCCGCGGCGCGTTGCTGGAGCGGCTGGTTCAGCGAGTGGCGGCATGGCCAGCATCCAGTCGGCGTCGCTTATCGATATTGCCACCGCAAACGGCGTCGCTGACGTAGCGCGAGTGGACGCGGGACGCGAACTGCTCCGCCGGATTGCGGCCATGCTCACAGGACTCTCCAAGGCGGCAGCACATCCTTGACACACTTCATCGCACCCTTAACCGCACCCCTAAACGCCCCCCTTACTCGGATACCCTTAACCGAACCGCTTACACGTGGACAGACAAGCGATTGTCGAGAAAGTGAGTCGACTAAGGGTGTCCGATCAAGAGTGGTGGTTAAGAATGCGGTTAAGTGTGGTTCCACATAAGGCTGAATTCGGTTGCGCGCAACGCCCACCTTGAGAGGAGAGAGAAGAAATGCAACTTGGGTCACAGTATTATCGTCCGCCGTTTCCGAATCAGCAGTACTGGGAAGACGACTTGCGCGCGATGGCCGATGCCGGCCTGAACACGGCGCAGTTCTGGGTGCTCTGGAGCTGGGTGGAGGCCAAGCCGGGCACCTTCCGGTTCGACGACTATGACCGGCTCGTGGAGCTGGCGGGAAAGCACGGGCTCAAGGTGGTCTTGAGCGCCATTGCCGAGGTTCAGCCGCACTGGATCAACCGCCTGATTCCCGGCTCGGAGTTGGTGAACCAGTTTGGACACAAGGTCGTCTCCACCAACCGCAACGAGTGCCATTTCGGCCTCTCGCCGGGCGGCTGCACCGATCATCCGGAAGTCTGGAGTCGGATGCAGGAATTCTTCCGCGCCGTGGTGGGCCGCTACAAGGACGCGCCGAACCTGTTCGGCTGGGACGTGTGGAACGAGCTGCGCT
>CAZWQJ010000486.1:0-2063 GCA_964635825.1 uncultured Victivallales bacterium
CATCCGGTGGCGGGGCGCATGCCCGGCCACATGAACGTGCTGCTGGCCGAAGCCAGGGTGCCCTACGACATCGTGATGGAAATGGACGAGCTGAACGACGACTTCCCGACCACGGACGTGGCGATGGTGATCGGCGCCAACGACATCGTCAATCCGGGAGCACAGGACGACCCGAGCAGCCCGATCGCCGGCATGCCGGTGCTCGAAGTGTGGAAGGCCAAGACCTCGATCGTCATGAAGCGCAGCATGGCTTCCGGCTACGCCGGAGTGGACAATCCGCTGTTCTACAAGGAGAACAACCGGATGCTGTTCGGCGACGCTAAGAAGATGCTCGATGAAGTGCTGGTGGCGCTGAAGGCCTGAGCGTACGCATTTGGCCAGGCCCTTCCCGGGGCTGATCTGCACAAATGCCACGGCTTGCCGTGGCATTTTTGTTTCCGGTCGAGGCTCGGGCCGCCAGACTATCGGTAGCGGGAGCGATGCTCACTGTCACGACCGTGCCATGTGCCGCCTTCGTAGCGACTGTGCATGCCGCGTGCCGCCCCATCACGCTTCCAGTGCCCGGGTTCGTAGCGCCAGTGATGACCGACGGGGGTCCAGCGGTCCGCTATCCAGGCGTGGTCGCGTCGCGCTTCGATCCAATGGCCCGGAGTCCACACATGACGATGTCCGGCGGCCTGCCAGTAGCCCGGCGCCCAGACATGGCCGTGCCGCGGTGGCGGTACCGGTTCGTAGCGTTGGGGCGGGGGGCCGAAGTCGATGTCGATGCTCAGCTTGCCGAGATTGACCGCGATGTCGGCGGCCTGTGCGGCCGGCATGCCTAATGCGAGGCCGAGGGCGGCGACCGCAATCAGTATCGCTCCAGATTGCTCCATGATTTCTCCTTGTCGTTGCGGAAAACGAATCCGCCTGCATCGATCAACGCAGTGCGACCCGCTACCGGGGACATCCGAGTGCAAGGAGATGTAAGCCGGACCGTCGGCGGTCCCGGGGTAGTGCAATGGAGAATGAGCGGGTAAGCTGCGCGAATCCTTGAGTGCGCCCGACATGAAGCCCGATCCCTCCGCCCTGCAACGACTCGTCGCCCGCACCCTGGAGCACTATCACAGCCGCGCCGCGGCCTTCTGGGAGGGCACGCGCGACCACGACGTGCGGCAGAACATAGAAGCGCTGCTACGGCACATCCTCACGGCAGCTCCATTCACTATCCTCGATTTCGGTTGCGGCCCGGGGCGCGACTTGCTTAGCTTCGCGCAGCGCGGACACCGGGTTGTCGGCCTGGAAGGGGCGCCGGCGCTGGCGGAAATGGCCCGCGCCCACAGCGGCTGCGAAGTCTGGCAGCAGGATTTCCTGCGCCTGGACCTGCCCGACGCCCGCTTCGACGGGGTGTTTGCCAATGCCTCCCTGTTCCATGTGCCGATGCAGGAGTTGCCGCGAGTCTTGCGACAAGTGCATGCGACGCTGAAACCGGGCGGTGTGCTGTTCAGCTCGAATCCCCGCGGGGACAACCAGGAGAGCGTCAATGGCGAGCGTTACGGCGCCTATCACGATCTCGAGGGGTGGCGGCGCCACCTCGTTGCGGCCGGGTTTGTCGAACTGGAGCACTACTACCGTCCTCCGGGTATGCCCATCGAGCAGCAGCCCTGGCTCGCCAGCGTCTGGCGCAGGGCGGAAGTGAACCCGCAAATTCCGTCTGCCTGAAATGGGAGATCGAGCGCTTCCTGCCAGACTGCGGACGGCTCCGGCCTGGTCCGGTTCGACCGGAACGCGCTGTTGTGGTACGTCGATCGGGTTGGCCTGAACGGGGCTGTACAGGCTGTTAGCGGGCCTTGCGCTGCACCGGGGCCGTCGCGACAATGCCGGTTTCGTCCCGCGCGCCCACCCCGGACACAAAAAAGGCGGGCCGCAGCCCGCCTTTTTGACTTCGGAAGGCCGAAATTACTTCTTCATTTCCTTCTTCTCTTCCTTCTTCTCTTCCTTCTTCTCGACCTTGGCTTCGGCCTTCTTCTCTTCCTTCTTCATTTCCTTCTTCTCTTCCTTCTTTTCCATCTTCTTCTCGTCCT
>CAZWQJ010000487.1:0-2049 GCA_964635825.1 uncultured Victivallales bacterium
TACGTCGGCCCGGCTTGCTGTTGACATGGGTGCCGCGGCCCCATACCCTCGGACGCTCACGAGGAATCCGGAGAGGGAGAATACACGATGTCCACACCATCTGTTCGCGTTACGGTAACGGGCGCGGCCGGCCAGATCGGCTACGCGCTGTTGTTTCGCATTGCGTCCGGCAGCATGTTTGGTCCGAACACGCGCGTGCATCTGCGCCTGTTGGAACTCGAGGCGGCGCTGGGCGCGCTCGAAGGCGTTCGCATGGAGTTGGATGACTGCGCCTTTCCGCTGCTGGAGTCGGTGACGACGACGTCGAGTGCGGACGTTGCGTTTGAGGGCACGGATTGGGCGCTGCTGGTGGGGGCGGTTCCGCGCAAGGCGGGGATGGAGCGGGCCGACTTGCTGACGATCAACGGTGGCATCTTCACGGCGCAGGGCAAGGCGATCGGCAAGAATGCGGGCCGTGGCTGCCGCGTGCTCGTGGTGGGTAACCCGTGCAACACGAATGCGCTGATCTGCCAGCACGCGTCGGGGCTGCCGGCGTCGCAGGTGTTTGCGATGACGATGTTGGATCAGAACCGCGCGGTGACGCAGTTGGCGAAGAAAGCCGGCGCGGCGGTGCGCGATGTGAAGAACCTGGTGATCTGGGGCAACCACTCGCCGACGATGTATCCGGATTACGAGAACGCGACGATCGGCGGCAAGCCGGTTCCGGCGGCGATCACCGATACGGCCTGGCTGCAGGGCGAGTTCCTGACGACGGTGCAACAGCGCGGTGCGGCGGTGATCAAGGCGCGCGGGGCGTCGTCGGCGGCCTCGGCGGCCAATGCGGTGACGGACACGGTGCGCAATCTGGTGAATGCGACGCCGGCGGGTGAGGCCTTTTCGGTGGCGGTGCCCTCCGACGGTCGCTATGGCGTGCCCAAGGGGCTGGTGTTCAGCTACCCGGTGCGTGCGGATGGGCGGGGCGGCTATGCGATTGTCGACGGCGTGTCGCTCAGCCCATTTGCGCAGGGCAAGCTGCAGGCCACGATTGCCGAGCTGGTCGGCGAGCGCGATGCGGTGAAGGCGTTGTTGGTGTGATCGGATGATGAACCGCAGATGAACGCGGATTGACGCGGATGCGGTATCAGTGTGGCGCGCGGTTGCCCCGCTTCGTCCGCCTGTGAATCGGCGGTTCTGCGGTGCGGTTGGTGACTTTCGGCTTTTCGAGACCGTTAACTTGTGGTTTAGTGGAGGGCTTATGGGACAACAACTTAGACCCCGTCTGAAGCGTGCGCGCCGGATTCGCCGGATGAAACGTATCAAGGCGGTTAAGAACGCGGCTGTAAAGCGCGTGACCAAGAAGAAGTAGCCGCCGCGGTTTTTCTTTCCAGGGTGCGATGGCCGAGTGGTTAGGCAGGGGTCTGCAAAACCCCTTACAGCGGTTCAATTCCGCTTCGCACCTCCATTACAAACGCCGCGACGCGGCGTTTGTTTGCGTTTGGCGTGCCTCAAAGGCCCGCCAAACGTCAACGCGGCGTCAACGGCAGTCGCGGACGGCGCCGATCAACTCAACTTTTCGCCTGGTTGAGCTTCAGGAGGCGTTCCAGGATGGCTTCGTCGGTGAGGTCGGGGGGCCAGCCGTAGGCGGCGGCGACGGCGGCGTCGAGTCTGGCGTGGCAGTCGGCGAGCCAGGCGGGGCGCTCGTTGTAGAGCTTGGTCAGCGTGCGCGGCTTCAGGCGGGCGGCGCAGTCGGCGTCGCGCGGTACGAGGCGCGGATAGCGAACGGTGCCGATCTTGAAATCCCCGCGTGCCGTGACCGTCGCCGGATTCAGGTAGCGATCCCACGGGCCGCCGACCGTACCGGGAAATTCCAGGACCTCGGTCCGCGTCCACTCGGGCGGATTCAGCCAGTTTTCGCGCAGGGCGTTCAGTTCCTTCGCCGCCGCCGCGATCGCGGTATCCACGCTGGAGGGCCCGGCTCCGTCCGGGCCGCCGGCGGAGGCGGAGGACGGGACGGAGCCCGTCCCTCCAGGAAACGGAAACGTCTCGAAACAGGTCGTCGGCGTGTAGCGG
>CAZWQJ010000488.1:0-2023 GCA_964635825.1 uncultured Victivallales bacterium
CGCGACGGAGCGCACGGGCCACCTTAGCCCGAACTCGGAACTCGGAACTCGGAACTCGGAACGCTCAACGCTGAACGCTCAACGTTCAACATTCAACATTCAACATTCAACATTCGAGGAGCCAATCGGTGGGGGCGCGGAGGGTGGTGAAGACGCGATCGGCGGCGGAGAAGTCCTGGGGGCCGGCGTGGGGGGGGCGGACGGCGATGCAGCGCAGGCCGGCGGCGGCAGCGGCGTTGACGCCGGTGGAGGTATCCTCGAAGGCGACGCAGGCGTCCGTGGGGATGCCGACGCGTTCGACGCCGAGGCGGTAGCAATCCGGGGCGGGCTTGGAGCGGGTGACATCTTCGCGGGTGATGATGGCCGTGAGGGAATCGAGCAGGCCGTGCTGCTGGAGGCCGGCGGTGACGATATCGCGCGGGCTGCTGGTGACGACGGCCAGGGCGAGGCCGGCGGTGCGGAAGCGGTGGAACGACTCTTCGGCATCCGCCATCCACATGAGTGGGGTATCGCGCATCCAGGCGCGGAGGCGGAATTCCTTGGCCGCGGCGACTTCGGCGGGGGTGGCGTGGAGGCCCTGGGATTCGATGAGATAGGCGGCGATGGCGAGGGTGAGTTTGCCGGCGCAATCGTGGTAGTAGGTGTCGTGTGGGCAGACGCCGCCGAACTCGCGCAAGGCGGCATCCCAGCAGTGCCAATGGGCGTTGTCGGTGTCGAACAACGTGCCGTCGTAGTCGAACAGGGCGGCGCGCGGGCGGGTGGGGCGAGGTGGGTGTTGTTGCGGGCTGGTCATGCGCGCCAGTACTGTCCGTGCGGGAAGCGGAAGGTGGCGGGTGGCGTGGGGTCGGTGACGGCGAAGTCACCGGTGGGGCGATAAGCAAAAGGCGTCTCGCCGCGGCCGAATGGGGAGGCCTGGCGGGCGGCGATGCAGGCCAACAGCACGCGTTGCTTGAGGCGGGCGTATTCGGCGTTGTGCGGCCCGAAGTCGCGCTCGATTTCGCCGGGGCGGAATTCGTAGTAGACGGTGCGCCGCAGCGCGTTGCCATCGCCGGGCGGTGAGCCATGCAGCACCAGGATGTTGTGCAGCATGACATCGCCGGCCTTCATGATGACGGGCACGGCGTCCTCGGTGTGAAACTCCGGAACGGCACAGCGGGCCTGCGACGCCTCGGCCGGCCAGCGGTTGCTGCCGGGGATGGCCCAGACGCAGGACTTGAGGTCGGCATCGTCGAGGTAGAAGTCGACGTTGAAGATGGGGTGGGGGTTGGTGCAACCGGCGGGGACGGCGTCGTCGCGATGCCAGGGCACCACAATGCCTTCGCCGGGCATCTTCAGGACCATGGAGTCCCAGGTGGGGATGAAATTTGGTCCCTGGAGCTTTTCGACGGTGCGGAGCATGAAGGGGTGTCCGAGGAGGGCGCGCATGACGGGGCGCTTATCCACGACGTACTCGATGCGGCGCAGGACGGGCTTTCCACTTTTGCGGCCGGTGCCGTACTTCACATCGGGATTGGTGGATCCGCTGGCGTGCTCATCGATCAGGGTCATCATGGCGTCCTGGATCGCGCGCAGTTCCTCGCCGTGCAGGAGTTGGCGGATGACAAGGAAGCCGTTGTCCAGAAAGGCCTGGGCCTGGCGGTCGGTGATGCAGTCTTGCGTGCGGCCATCGGCTTCCACCGAGTCGATGACGCCGGCGTTGGTGTTGGTCATGTGTTTGTTCTCCCCCCGAGAGCGGAGACGATAGGGCCGCGGGCGGGAGCGGTGCAAGCATGGAACGGACAGACCCCGGATCGTAACACGGTCTTTCCTTTTGGCCCATTTCGGACACACGGCCGACACGGAGGTCGGCCCTCCAAATCGAAAACACGCCATTTCGGTGTCTTGGAGGATTACGATTAGGACCCAAAGGCGGGAACCCCCGTAGATTCGGACGGCTTGACATAGCCTTCTCATGGCAGTCTTGTGCCCTACGTCGGCCCGGCTTGCTGTTGACATGGGTGCCGCGGCCCCATACCCTCGGACG
>CAZWQJ010000489.1:0-2010 GCA_964635825.1 uncultured Victivallales bacterium
CGACAGATAGCAGCCGCCAAAAGGCGCAAGAATCGCAAGAAGATGGGCTTATGCCCTGCGCCTTTTGTGCCTCTTTGCGGCTCAACTGCTCCGTTTAGGTTCAGCGAGGGAGATGGATAAACAGATGAAGTTTCGGGATCTCATGCAGCGGGAAGCGGGTTCATCCTGGATACGGTTCGCGAACGGTCTGAGTCTGCGGCTGGCCACGGCGCGCGGGCACTTTCTCGGAATCGGTGAGGTGCGCGCGGGGCGCACACAGTTGCGGAACCCGCGTTTGCCCTGGACGCTGTACGCCGAATCGGAACACGGGTTGCGCTTCGAGAACTTCAGCTTGCAGCGGGTCACGCGCGGTCCGGCTGGCGCGGCGACAATCAGCTTCACGGCCACGGGCCGCTGGCTGCCGCGCCTCCAGGCGGCCGACGCCATGGGCGATGCCCGTATCGCGACGCGTCGCCTCGACGCACCCGTTGCGACGTTCCGGTGGACGTTCCGTCCCATCCAGGAAGCCATCGCGGAGCACATCTGGCAGGGCCTGGCGATGCGAGTCGAAGTGGACTGCCCCGGCCACCCGATCCACTGGCTGATTGAGGACACGACCTGGGAGATCGACGGCGAGGCTGCCGGTTGCACGTTAATTCAGCAGGATGTGTCGACGATCGACCTGGAGCAGCGCGTCACCCGCCGCAGCGCCTTCAGCACGATCGAAAAGTTCCACACCGACGGCGGCTGGGGCGGTTCATACCCCATGGACATGCTGCCGCGCGCGGCGGGCGCCGCGATCTGCGATTTCCAGGTCAAGGGCGACGTGGCGCTGTGTCTGTTCGCCGAAAAGCCCGGCCTGACCCGTGCGCGGCTGGAGAAGACCGCCGACGAGAACGTCATTCATTACACCGAGCGGCCGTTCTTTGCGCTGACCGAAAAGGCGCGCCCGCCGGAGCGCAAGCTGCTGGTTTACCGGCATCCCCAACCCCTGCAACGCCATGAGTGGCGCAATCTCTGGCTGGATGGCTTCACCGAGGTGCGCCGGCGCATCCACAAATCGTATGGTTTCCGGCTGGAGGTGCCTCAGCCATACGTCCATGCCTTTCTCTGGGATCCCGACGTCAAGCGCCTCGGCCCGAAGTGGATCGAGCCGCTGCGCAAGGCCATCCCCGACTACGCGCGGCTCGGCTACCAGCAGGTCTTCACCCACGGGGTCTGGGAGTCCGTGACTGCTGACGACCGTCCCGGCATCGAGGGCAACATCTGCTGTCCGTACGCGTTTCGCTTCTCGGAAAAGTTCGGCGGCGCGGCCGGCATGAAGCGGCTCGCCGATGCGGCCCGTGCCGCGGGGGTGCGCCTCTTCCAATGGTTCGCGCCCCAGTTGTCGCGGTTTTCGCCGGTATGGAAGGAGCACCCGGAATGGCTCCTGCGCGAGGCCAACGGCGACCCGTGGGATGGCGCCTATGAGGTCCTGTGGAGTGGACGGATGCACAGCGGCTACGGGCGGAAACTTCTGCAGGAAATCAAGCAAGTCAAGCGCGACACCGGCATCGCGGGCATCTTCTGGGATTCCTACCAGAACCTGGGTGTGACCGGCGTGGACTGGCAGGGCCCGGACAAGATGCCGCAGGCCGAGGCGATCTGGCGAATGCAGGCGAAGCTGCAGCGCGCCGGCTACCGGCAGCGCTGCGAGGTCGTCACCATCTTCGGCGTCAGCGCGGTGGGCATGTACGGCTTCAAGCACGACGCCTTCCGCCGCCGGCTCTGGGCCGACACGGTGAGCCACGACGAGGCCTTCGCCTTGCTCGACTGCAGTCCGGGCTTCCACACCGAGGGCGGCGCACTGGGGCCGGACAAGCTCACCCCGCGTCACTACTTCTGGCTGGCGGCGCACCGCGCAATCCCCAGCACGAGTGCGCACCCCTGGAAACAGGACGAGCGGTTGCCTGGCGGCGCGCAGGCGGAGGACTATGCGCGCGTCAACCGCCTCTACAACGCCGCGCTCCCGCGCATGCACCGCCTGCGCGT
>CAZWQJ010000490.1:0-1999 GCA_964635825.1 uncultured Victivallales bacterium
CCGCCTCTCACCGAAACCTAAACACCGTTCCCGCATCCGACTTGAGTTGCACGTTGTGATTCGCCGAGAAGGAGAAGTTCACGCTGGCCCCCATGTTCGTGCAGTTGTTGATGAAGTACTTCTCCCGCGGGAGGGCGTCGCCCGCGAAATTGGTGGACACCGTGTTGATGAGGCCCACGAACCCCGGGCCGAGGGTCAGCACGGCCGCCCGGTTGGTCACGCTGCCGCCGGTGTGGTCGCTGCGCCCGCCCTTGGTCGTAAGCGTCCCGCGCAGGATCAGGGTGTTCTCCTTGAGGTTGATCCGTTGCGTGGGGTCGTATTCCGGCGGCTTGAGCGCCTCCAGCAGGATGTTACCGTTGGCGACGACCACGCTCGTACGCGCGGCCGAGGCGTTGACGTCCCGCACGTCGATCTGGGCGGCACGCACGGTAATGTTCGCGCCGCTCCCTCCCTGTGAAGTATCCGAGTTCTCGAGCATCTGAACCGTGACTTTGCCGCCGGCCACCACGGTCAGGGTCCCGCGTCCCGCGTCGTTCGCGCGGGCGCTGAGCGTGCCGAGGGTCACGTCCGTCACATTTGTGATCAGCAGCGTCCGGGAAGCTTCCTGCCCGGAGTCTGCACCAGCGTTCCTGATGTCGCCGGCACCGCCCACCGCGTCGGCGACAATGTTGCTGCCACCGAGATCCAGCGTCAGCGTCCGAGCCGTCGGGGTACGAACCCCGTTCACGCCGATGTCGAACATGCCCCCACTGTCGACCTGAAGGTTGCCGCCCGTGAAGCGGAACTCGAAGTTCCGGCTATAGTCCGCCCCAACATCCACGCTACCGCCGTACACGATCTCCATCGGTTTGGGGATGGTGTAGACATAGGCGCTGGCGTTGGTGGTCAGCGCAACGCCTTCCGTCGCATGCGGATTCGCCGCGCCATTCCACGCTTCCGTGGTCCCCACGATGATGGTCGGATTGGGATGCTCGACGTGCGTCACGACATAGTGGGGCGCGACCGTCGCCGCGGAGTTGTTTGCCAGGTGCTCCGTCCCGCCATAGCCGGTCAGCAGGGTGAAGGTGCGGTTGGTGGGCACGTCGTTCGTGAACCCAGGTCCGAACGTCACGTTCACGGCTCTGAGCGTCACGCTACCCCGCGTGCTGGAGGGCCACCCCCCCCGCGTGCGGATGACGCCGGTCACCGTCAATGCGTTGTTGTGGTCGTTGGCCGCGGTCACCCCCACGTCATACCCCGGCGCGCCCAAGGCAGTCAGAATGATGTCACCGCTCGTATTGAGTGCATTGTTGACCCGCTCCGCGTACGAGTAAACGTTGCTCACCACGATGACCTCGGCACGCACATCGATGTCCCCGGCGCTGCTGCCGCCCGAGTTCCAGTCGTAGTTGCCGAGCAGGCCCACATTCACGGTGCCGGTGGCGCGAATGGTCAACGCGCCCCTCGCGTCGTCCGCTACGGACATGTTGATCGCACTCAGGGTGATGTCGGCCACGTTCGTGATCGTGAGCGTGCGGGTCCCGAGAGTCTCCTTGTTGGTCACGATGCCGCCGCCGGTGATCGAGTAGCCGCCCAGGTCGAGGGTAAGCGGCGAGTAGCTGCCTTCAGCCGCGCGGCCGATATTGAACAGGCCGCCCGGATCGATCTGCAGGTTGCCACCCGTGAAGGCGAAGACAAACCCATTGCCGCTCGCGCCCAGGTTCACGCTGCCGCCGGCGGAGATGGTCATGCCGTAGGGCATGGTGTAGGTGTTCGTGGTGCCGTTCACCGCCAGCGTCACCCCGTCCGCCGCGTGCGGGTTGGCCGTGCCGTCCCACGTCTCGCTCCCCGATATCGCCGCCGTGCCGTAGGTCCGGACCGAAGGCGAGGCCGACGGCGCCCCCCAGACTTTGCCCGCGTCATTGCTGGCCATGTAGTTCCAGTAGTACGTCGTCTTCGGCGTCAACCCGGCGAGGGCGTTCGTGAACAGGGCGCCGCTGGAGTACGGGCCGAAGTTGGT
>CAZWQJ010000491.1:0-1977 GCA_964635825.1 uncultured Victivallales bacterium
TTGACCGAACCAGCGCCCCACCGCTTCGGTGTCATTAATTGTGACGCAACGCGCCGGCGCCGACGGCCCTCTCATTTGTCTTGTGCCCCAAGGCGCGATCCCTACTATCTCCCGGATGAAAACCAATCTCGATGACAGCAAGATCCTGATCCATGCATCGCGGGCCCATGATTTGGTGGAGTTTGAGAAGGACGCGCGGGAGGCCAAGCGGGCCGGCTTCACGCACGTGCAGATCGCGCTGCTGAGCGAGCGCACCGATTTTCGCGGCGAGGATCGCGGCAGCCCCTGGTGCGAATGGTCGGTGCTGCAGCCCAGCCTCTTCAAGTTCGCCACGCCCCCCGGGCTGGAGGACGCCTATCCGGCGGCCTTCGTCAAACGCCAGATGGCCTTCCTGAAAGCGCGGCACGCGATCTGCCGCAAGCTCGGCCTGCGCGCGGCGTTTCACGGCATCGAGCCGCATTGGTTGAGCGAGCGCGTGTACGCCAAGCATCCCCAGTGGCGCGGCTCGCGCTGCGACAATGCGCTGCGCACCACCGGCATGTTCTTCATGCCGAACGTGCACCATCCCGAAGTCCTGGCCGCCTACCGCGCCGCGGCCCGCGAGATCAGCCGCCAATGCCCCCTGATCGATGTCTTCTCATTCCACACGAACGACGCCGGCGCCGGCATGCCCTGGACCAAGCGGCTCTACGCCGGACCCAACGGACCCACCGGCTACCTCGGCAAGGACATGGGCGATTGCGTCACCAACTTCCTGCTGGCCGTTCGCCAGGGCTCGCTGGATGCGCAGGCCGATGCGCGCGTGTTCACCGATTGCCACTACTGGTTCAACGATGACGAAGCGCACCTGATCCGCAAGAGCCTCAAGCCCGGGGTTGGCATCCACGGCACGGCGCCAGGGCCGCTCGCCGCCGAACATTCGCTGGTCTGGGCGCCCGGCTGGGGCACCGGCGGCGTCAATATGGATGCCGTGGTCGACAAGTATCCGACGCCGATGGAACTGGTGCATTCCGTGGCCGCGCTGAAGTCGTCGCCGTCGCGACGCTTCATGATGTGGGGCGAAGGGCCGGAGTTTTTCGCGGCATTTCGGGTGGCCATGCAACAGCCGGCGGCGAAGACGGAACCCGAGCGCTGTGCCGTGCTGAAGCGCATCGCGGAAGAAGTCTACGCGCCCGACGTGGCCAATACCCTGGTCGACGCCTGGTACACGCTGGACCGCGCCAAGGTGGCGATGCAGGTGGCCCCCGCCGGCTCGCTCGAATCGGTCATCCTGCGCTGGCTGGTCCGCCCATACGTCGCGCACCAGGACATGCTCACGCCCAGCGAGCGCGCGTGGTGGGAGCCGTTCCTCTACCAGTCGCGCGAGTCCCAGCCCGAGACGTATCTCAACTACGTGGATGTGGTCGGCGCCTATCCTGCCGCCCAGAACTGGGCCGATGCCACGCGCATCTCCTGCGGCATCGACGCGGCCGAAGGACTGCTCGCCGCGGCGGCCACCACACTCGAGGCAGCCGCGCAGCAGACCACCGTGAAAGCCGCCAAGGTGCGCATCCTGAACGATGCCGCCCGCGTCCGGGCGATGCGCTCCGTGATCCTGACCAAGCGCCACTACATCCAGTTGGGCACCTTGATCCAGATGCGCGACGCCGAGAATGCCGCCCATCCCAAGACCAGTGCGGTGGGTGGCGAGCGCCCCGACCTTCCGAAGGGCACCATCGGGTCGCACGGGCTGTTCTACCTGCAGCGTGCCATGCGCTGGGAGCTGGACAACACCAACGAGCTGATCGAACTGATCCGGAACTCGCCGGTCCCCCTGTTCGTCACCCGCAAGGCCTACGAGGGCGCCCTCGTCATGGGCCCCGGCCTGCTGCAGCAACTCCAGAAGAAGGTCGCCGTGACGCTGAAGTACTGGCGCACCGCCGACATCGGCTACTACCGCCCCACCATGGGCGGCTGAGGCGGCACGCGGTTGTTGAC
>CAZWQJ010000492.1:0-1965 GCA_964635825.1 uncultured Victivallales bacterium
ACATGATCGCCAGGGGCTTCTGCGGCAGCGAGACGAAACGGCGCTTCGCCGCGCTAATTCACGAACGGGCCCTTCGCGCCGGACTTTAATTGCTGCCTAGCCCGAGTGCGCTGCGCTGTCCCATCGCCGAGCGCACCGAGACGCTCCACATCATCGACAACGACTACCGCGTCGTCTCTCTCAGCGTCCGACCCAAGGCGTGCGGCCACGGGCGGCAGCCCAGTCGATGAAGCGCCGCGGATCCCCGCTCCAGAGCCGCGGGCGATCCCACGCTTTGGCTTGCGGCCGGCCATCGCATTCGAGTTTGATGACCGGGAAGAGCTCGCAGGGCGGCGCCACCGGCAGACCCTCGAGCTCAACCGCTTCCGGACTGTTATGCACGGCCAGTTCTTGTCCGGTTGCCAGTATCGTGGCGCGCCGCACGGGCGTTGCGAGTGCGGCCAGACGCAGGGCGGGGCGGCCATCCCAGAAGCGGAGAATCAGGTACAAGTTCGATCCGGATCGCGTCTGGTAGCCGCGCGTGACGAACTCGGTGATGTCCGGCCGGCCGTGGTCGTCCGGGTCGAGATGGGTCAGCGCCTCGCGGTGCAGCGCCAGCCATCGGCCGACGGCGCGGCTGCGCGCCAGGAAGGGCTCTGGCAGGCGTCCGTTGCCGTCCGGACCGACGTTCAAGAGGAGATTGCCGCCGCGCGCGGCGCATTCCACCAGCATCTCAAGCAGCTGTTCGGTGCTTCGCCAGTGTTCTCCGGTGGCAAAGCCCCACAGCCGGTGCGTGCTGGTGTTACCGCTTTCCCAGAGCCGGTTGGCGTCGGCCACGATGCGGTGTTCCGGCGTACCGAAGTCACCGAGGATGGCGCTTTCTCCGGCCGCTTCGACCGCGCCGCCGGCAGGGCTGAAGACGGGCTGGCTGTCGAGCCGGTTGTTGATCAGGATGCGCGGCTGGAGTTTCCGCATCGTATCGAGCAGTTCCACGCTGCGCCATTCGGCGGCGGTGTGCGGCCAGGCGCCATCAAACCAGAAGACGTCGATGGGGCCGTAGTCCGTCAGCAGCTCGCAAACCTGGCCGTGAACGTAGTCGCGGAAGGCTTCCCATCCGGCCGGATCGGCGGCGGGGTCGTTCCAGTAGGCGGGCACGCGGAAGTCGCCGAGCGAGTAGTAGAGCCCCACGCGCAGGCCTGCGGCCCGGAACGCGCGCACGTACTCGGCCAAGAAATCGCGGCGCGGCGCCTGGCAGGCCGACGTGTAGTCTGTGAGACGGGAGTTCCACAGGCAGTAGCCGTCATGGTGGCGGGCCGTGAGCACGGCATAGCGGAAGCCTCCCGCGATCGCGGCTTCCGCCCAGCGTGAGGCGTCAAAGGCATCAGGATTCCAGGCGCAGGCGGCCCGTTCGTAAGCGCGTTGGTCGAGATGCTCGCGGACGAGCACCTGTTCGCCGCGTCCGAGGGCCGCGTAGGGGCCCCAGTGCACGAAGAGCCCATATTGGGCTTCGCGGAACCACTGCCACTCTTCTGGCGTAGCGGGATGCATGCGTTCAGGAGGGCCGAGGGTAGAGCAATCCATGCAACAATGTTCAAGGCCAGCACGTGCGGCGTCACCCGTCTGCGCAAGTGGCGCGCCACCGTGCAGCTTCACGACGCTTCCTATCGACAATCATCGCCATTGTCGAATGAATAGCACCGCCCCCTCCTGATGCGAATACATCGCGCAACCCGACGGCCGCCGAACGGGGGCTTGCGTTGCCGCCGAGCGGGGTGGCCCACCCGGGTCAGGCCTCGACACTGGACAAAGAAGGCGTGTTCCTTCACAAGTTTACCCATGCGAAATGAGCCACAAGCCCCTTCTTGAGCTCAATAACCGTTGCAAAGCGCCCGAGGCCCATTGTTTAGGGAAGCGGATCGTCGGGGGATCGTTCTCCGACACGGCTCAGCCGGAGGCTTCGCCCTACCCACGCCTCATCAAGCATCG
>CAZWQJ010000493.1:0-1961 GCA_964635825.1 uncultured Victivallales bacterium
AACTGGTAGGTGTAGGCGTACGTCTCGCCGTCCAGGGTGGTGCCGGGCCACGGGAGGGCGACCACGCCGCCGCCGGACACATACTTCAGCTTCCCGCCGTCGGCGGCATCCACGTACACATCGTTGGTCACCGTCACGTCCGGCGCCGCCGCCGTCGCCACGCTGATCGCGTCGGACGCCAGCGCGTCGCTGGGATAAGCCCCCGGCAACAGCGTCAGCGTCACGCCCAGGGGGGTGCCGACGTTGGGCCGCGCCGGCGTGAACACGATGTTCGTGCTGTCCTGACCAGCCGCCAGCGTGAACCCGCTGGCCGGGCTGGCACTGACGTAGCCCGTCCCGGCGCCGCTCAAGGAGTAGTTCACCGTCAGAGGCCCCGCCACGCACGTCCCCGGCCGCGAGATGGCGATGGTCGCGGTGTCAGTGGCCGACACGCCGCAGAGACCATCCCCCGTCACCGGCGTCAGCGGACCGGTGATCAGGTACTGCGCCGGCGTCGCCACATTCGTGCCGCCCGCGTTCGCCGCCACGAAGGCGTAGTAGTAGTTGCGGTTCGCGGTCAGGGTTGTGATGTTGGTCGCCGGGTAGGTGTTGTCGGTCCACGCTCCCGCGGGCCATCCGTTGGTGCGATCCGGGGTCCCCGCCGACTCCCCCCAGCGCACGGAGACCGCCGCCGCCGGATCGCCGTCGTCCTGGAGATAGCCGCGGAACGTGGCGCTCGTCTGCGTCACGTTGGTCACGGAACGGTTCTGGATCGTCCCCGGCACCGGCACATTCAGTTTCCCGGCGTACGGCACGTCGCCGACGAACGACAGCGTCCCGGGCGCGAGGGTGTACGCAATGTTGTGGACGCCACCCGTCCAACGTTGACCGTTTTCCACCAAGTGCGTCACCACGCCGTAGGCATTCGTGCCGTAGCGAATCGCCATGACGCTATTCGTCGTGGAGACGCTATTGGTCACATCCCCGCCCAACTGCACTTCCACCGCCGTGATCCGCACGTTGCCCATTGCGTTGTTGTTGAGCCAACGGCCGGTATTGATCTTGCCCGCCACGACGATCGAGGAGGTCATGCTGTTGGTCGGATGAGCCGGATTGTACATCTCCGCACTCGTATCCACACCCGTCAGCGTCACATCCGCGTCGCCGGGGACCGAGGCAGAGCTCCCCGGACTGTTCAGTGTCCCCGGCCAGGTCCGGATGCTGTAGCCCTCGGCGTCCACCCCCAGTAACGCCGTCCGCCGCGCCACAATCTTCACGTAGCCCGGACTCCCCTGCGAAAAGTCCCGGCTGAGCATGCGCGTGTCGATGAAGCCGCCGATCGTCGCGTTTTCCAGCACGTCGATATCCACATAACCGGTGCGGGTCCCAAAGCAGTAGGCCGTGGTATTGATCCCGCCCGTGAGTTGGAGCGTGGTCGCCCGGATCGTGACGTTGCCGCCCGTCTTGCCGCTGTCGGTGCGTATGCCGCCGGTCCCGCCGATGCTCACCGTGGCGGCGCGCGCCGTCCCATCGGTCACATCGCCCCGGATCAGCACGGCGCCATCGATAAAGTACCAGCCATTGCCGCGCGTGCTGATGCCCGCCGCCAGGGTAATATTGGTCCGGCAGTATAGGGACACATCGCCCGCGGACGTGTTGCCCGCGTTGGCGGCCGTTTCCGCCAGAATGCTGTAGCCGCTCCCGTCGTAGCCGTTCACGCTGCCCGAGATCGTGATTCCCTGGCCGGAAACGGGGCCTTCGCTGCGAATCGTGACCGCCCCGGCGTTGCCGCTGCTGCCCGGGCGGGTATCGATGGAGGTCGCGACGGTGACGGTTCCCGTGGCCCAGAGGTAAACCGATCCGGCACTCTGACTATTACCGCTGCGCGTATCGACTCGGTTCAGCGAAATCGTCCCGCCTGCCTCGATGCGCACATGCCCGCCGTACGTGTTGTTGGCCGTGGTATAAGAATCGAGGTTGCC
>CAZWQJ010000494.1:0-1953 GCA_964635825.1 uncultured Victivallales bacterium
GGTCCGCCGGCGCCGTAAAGCCACTCAGCGCGCCATAGTGCACGGTGTAGGTGCCCGCCGGCGCCGAGGCCGGCGCCAGGTCGCCGCTGCCATTCAGCGGGCCCGCGTAGTCCACCGGATGGGCCGTCAACGTCCAGGAACCGGTGTCGGGCGTGACGTCGATCGACAGCGTGGCCCCCACATAGGTGCCGCTGAAGGCCGTGTTCGCGTTCGGAGCGACGGACAGCGTCTGTGCGGCCGGCGCCGCGTACCCCGCCAGCGCGTTGTAGGTGATCGTATAGCTACCCGCCACAGCTGCATTGGCAGCCAGATCGCCCGTACCGCTCGTGCTGCCCGTGTACGCCGTCGGATGGGACGTGATCGTCCACGATCCCGAGTTGGGCGTGACGTCGATCGAAAGCGTGCCGCTCAGCAGATAGCGCACGATCACGACGCCGTCGCCTCCCGCGCCGCCGGCCGCCGTCGCCAGACTGACGCCGCCACCGCCGCCACCGCCACCAAGGTTGGCCGTGCCGGCTGCGCCCGGATTCCCCGCGGCCCCGCCGCCGCCTGAACCGCCGCTGCCGGCCGTGGCGTAGTAGCCGGCCCCGCCGCCGCCACCACCGTAGGTCACGCTGGAGCCCGAAATCGAGTTGGCCACGCCCGGTCCGCCGTCGCCGCCCTTGGTCGCGTCGCCGTTACCGCCATCGCCGCCGGCCCCGCCACCGCCACCGGCGCCTTCGTTCTGGGCGCTGTCCGAATTGCCGCCATCGTTGCCCTGGCCGGCCGTGCCCAATTGCCCGAACCTCACGCCGGCGAATTCGGCGGAACCCGCGCCACCGCCCGAACCGTCTGCCACCGTGGCGTTGTTGTGGTTGTAGGCGCGACCGCCACCGCCACCGCCGCCGGCCGTAAGCGAGGAGAAGATGCTGGGGTTACCCGCCGTGCCTGTGCCCGTCGGCCCGTTAACGTCTGCACCGCCCGCGCCGCCCGTTCCCACCGTCACGGTGAACGGGCCCGTCCCCACGGCGAAGTCCGCCTGGTAGATCAACCCGCCGGCGCCACCACCGCCGCCCACATAGCCGCCACCGCCACCGCCGCCGCCCACCACGAGCACGTCAACCACACCCGCCTGGTTAAACGAAAGCGTGCCACCGCCGGTGAAGGTGTGGATGCGGTAGTCACCCACTTCGGTGATCGTGCCGCCCGTGCCAACGAAGGGCTGCGCGACATAGGCACCGCTGAAGGGCGTGTTCGCACTCGCGACCACGGCAAGCGTTTGGTCGCTCGGCGCCATGTAACCCGCCAGCGCCTCGTAGTGCACGGTGTAGCTGCCCACCGCCGCCGCCGTCGCGGATAGATCCCCACTGCCACTCAAGGGCGTCGTGTACTCCGGGGGGTGCACCGTGATCGTCCACGCCCCGGTGTCCGGCGTGACGTTGATCGACAGTGTGCCGTAGGTAACCGGCACGTAGGGGCCACTGAAGGCCGTGTTCGCGCTAGGCGCGACGGACAGCGTCTGCGCCGCCGGCGCACTGTACCCCGCCAGCACGTTGTACGTGACCGTGTAGCTCCCCACCGGCGCCGCAGTCGACGCCAGATCACCACTGCCGCTGGTCGGCCCTGTGTAGCCCGCCGCATACGCCGAGAGGGTCCACGATCCGGAGTCCGGCGTGACGTCGATCGACAACGAGCCAAAGATCAGGGCCACGTACGTCCCTGTGAACGCCGTGTTCGCGCTCGGCTCGACGGCAAGCGTCTCATCGGCTGGCGTCGTATATCCCGCCAACGCGCCGTAGTGCACGGTGTAGCTGCCCGCCGGCGCCACGTTCGCCGCCAGATCGCCGGTGCCGCTCAAGGGTCCCGTATAGCCGGCTGGATACGCCGTGATCGTCCACGATCCCGAGTTGGGCGTGACATCGATCGAAAGCGTGCCGCTCAGCAGATAGCGCACGATCACGACGCCGTCGCCTC
>CAZWQJ010000495.1:0-1930 GCA_964635825.1 uncultured Victivallales bacterium
GCACAACATGCTGCGGCCCGACATGGGCATCGTGGATCCGAACAACACGATCACCTTGCCCCGGATGGTCGCGGCCTGCACCGGTTGGGACGTGCTGTGCCACGCCATCGAGTCGCTCACCGCGCTGCCCTACGACCAACGCCCCGCGCCGGATCATCCCGGCCTGCGGCCCGCCTACCAGGGCGCGAACCCGATCAGCGACGTGTGGGCGGCGCGGGCCATCGAGATGGTGGCGGCCAATATCGTGCGCGTGCTCCAGGACCCGGAGGATGACGAGGCGCGCTCTCAGATGCTCCTGGCGGCCGCGTTCGCCGGGATCGGCTTCGGGAACGCGGGCGTACACTTGCCGCACGGCATGTCGTACCCGGTCTCGGGCGGGGTGCGCGGCTACGTCGCGGAAGGGTATCCGGCCGACCGGCCGCTGGTGCCGCACGGCATGGCGGTGATCCTCAACGCGCCCGCCGTCTTTCGCTTCACCGCGGCGGCCGATCCGGCGCGGCACCTCTACGCGGCGCGGCTGATGGGCGCGGACACCGCGGGCGCGCGGCCGGAAGAGGCCGGCGACCTGCTCGCCGCGACGATCGTGGATTTGATGCGTCGCACCGGGATGCCGAACGGCTTGAGCGCCCTGGGTTACACCGCCGATGACGTGGACACGTTGGTGGCGGGCACGCTTCCCCAGCATCGCGTGACCAAGCTCTCGCCCCGACCGGCCAGCCCCGACGACCTGCGGCAGCTCTTCCTGGACTCGATGACGCTTTGGTGAGCGGCTATTGGGACGGCACGATCGGCAGCCGCGCAGGGTTGATCAGCCATTGAAAGTCGAACTCGCTGGCGTCCGTCCAACCGAGCACCCCGGCGATGTCAATGGCGAACCATTTGCGGGACGCATCGCGACCCACGACCTGGACGCACTCTGCGCCCTCGATCTGCGCGATCTGACGAGCCGCCGGGATCGGCTGCTGGAGCAGGGGGTGGGGGATGGCGTAAAGCCAGACAGCGTTTGCCGGCCGATCGGGCCATTTGGCCGCGCACCAGAGGCGCAGCGGGCCGACCCGCCAGGGCTGCACTTGGGAGGTGAAGATGAGCAATGCGATGAGAAGCGCCCCGCCCACAGCCAGATTGCGTAGCATGGGCCGCCGGTCGCTTGAACTGGCGGCCGCGTCGCTGAACGCCGCGAGAAATGCGATGCGCAGTCCAGCGAGAAAGGCTGCCAGGAGCACGGCCAGGTTGACCGTGTAACGCAGCCACATGGGGATATCGAGATAGATTCCGTAGAGCAGCGGGTAGAGGAACCGATCGGTGGAGAATGCTTGCTGCAATTCGTTGTTTGCGGCGAACCGGAAGAACCGCTCAACCACCAGGATGAGCAGGCTGAACATAATGCCGGTCAGGATGCTTTTTGCGGCCACCCCCAGCGCATGGCGGATCAGGCCGCGCCGCGGAGCCACGACATCTAACGACAGGGCCATGACCAGCAACAAGACGAAGTTCAACAGTGGCGCGTGAAGCCAGATGAGCAGCCTGGAGACGAACTCGAACATACCTTCACGACTTGTGATGATGAAGGGGTTTACATCGCTCGGGTGACCAAGCAGCAAGACGAAGATCGTGACTCTGAGGCTGCCCAGGGCCGCGGCCAGCACCCGGTCGCGCCGGGTCAACGGCTCGCCATCCACCAGGCGTCGGCGCGCAAACAGGAACAGCAGCACCGACAACGCCACGATTTGATCGAAGAGATCGAGGGGCAGTTTGGGCAGTGTGATCATATCCAGCGCGCCCAGGTGCGCTGGCTGGAACAAGGAGCCCCACAGCCCACCGGTGACGACTGCCGACAGGGTGGCGCCCAGATAGACCAGAAACAGCACCAGGGCGAACTCGCCGCGGCGTTCCCACACCAATTGCGCGGCGGCGGCCAGGCGCACCTGCA
>CAZWQJ010000496.1:0-1926 GCA_964635825.1 uncultured Victivallales bacterium
CGCAAAGCGTCAAGCGTCGCCTCCGGTCCATTGCGCCCGTCGGCGGGACAGCCCAACGCGTCCAGGAGACGCTTGGCCGCCCCCTCCAGCCGCGCCAGATACAGCCGCAACGCTTTGACATCCTCGTTCAAGTGCTTGCCATTCTGACTACTGACCACTGACTTCTGAACTCTGCCCCGCCCTGGGATCAAACTGCTCCGCCGCCCACAGGCCGACCGCTATCGCGTCGGCCTCGTTGTCATCCTCCGGCTGCCGGCCGATCTTGCCGGCCGCCCAGGCGATCATCGCCGGCTTCTCGGCCCGGCCTACGCCGGTCGCCCATTTCTTGAGCGTGGACGTGGGGACGGGCGCGGACTCGACGCCCCACTCGGCGGCGATCTCCTGGGCGCGGGTCTGGAGGCCGACGCAGATCTCCGTGGCGGCGCCGCCGCGGAAGTGCGCCTGCTCGTACGCAACCAGGTCAGGCCTGGCACGCAGTAGCCCTTGGGCGGAGGCGGCCGGGGAGGGCCGCCCGAATTCCGAAAGCCATTTCCGGGCCCGGAGGAAGAGCACGCCGTTCGATTCCCCTCGGCGCTTGTCGAACGTCTGGACGCCGGACTCGACGACGCGGCCGTCCCTGACGACCGCCCAGCCGGTTCGCGTGGCGAGGTCGAGCGCGAGGATGATCATGACGCACCCCCGACTTCCCCGCGCGAACCTCTCAACCGTAGCGGAGGGATACGAGGGGCGGCGCAGCCAAGCCGCCCTCGTCCCTCCTGCGAGGTAGGATGAAATCCGCACCGGACGGGTGTGTATACACACCCGGTTACTGCGGTATAAGCAACATCGCTAGCGTTGCGGTTTTGCGGTTTTCGGTTTCCCGCAAAACGTGCTTTTCGGGCATTCCCGCATTCCCGCACGCAACTAGCGTTGCGGCTTTGCGGGGTTCGACCAAAACCGCATTTCCGCACGTAACTAGCCGTGCGGTTTTGCGGATTACTCGTCGTCATGGTCGTCCTTTCCGGCCAGAATCAGGCCTCTGTGGTAACGGTATTTCTTGCTGTTCCGGATGCGGCGGCGGACCGTGTCCTCGTCAACGCCCAACTCTTCCGCCGCCCGTACGATGGTCGCCACACCGACCCCGCCCGCCGCCTCGATAGCCGTGTCCAACTCCTCGCGCTTCTCATCCGCAACCGCCTTCCGCCGCTCCTCTTTCGCGGCCCGCTCCGCCTCCCACGGCGGGGCCTCGCCGGCCGCTTTCGCGTCCAGCAACAGCCCCCACTCATCGGGGATGTGTACGGGGTGACGGAACCAAACGCGCCGGGGCTCCGCCGGCGCGAATTCGCGCAGGGTCGCCTCGACCCGCCAGCCGGAGAGCATGGCGGTCAGGCAACGCGCCTTGTAGACCTCATTCGCCGCCGCCGCGCCGTGTTCCCTGAACGCCGTCTGGAAGGCCAGCAGAAACGCGTCAGCGGGCGCTCGCGCGTCCATGGGTATTCGATCCAGATCGAGATCAAGGCGGGCGGCCAGCGCCGTCAGCGCCGCCGCCGCAATGCTCGACTCCACCTGGCTGCGCCGATCCTGCCCGACGTCCAGTTCGATCATGTCCAGGATCGCGTCCGGATCGCGCCCGAAGACTCCGGAACCGCTACCGCGGTCAATCGAACGCTTCTGGCCCTGCGTCCCCTTACTGTGGTGATGGGCGTCAATGACGGCCGCGCCGAGTTCGTAACAGATACGATCGAGCTGATTGCAGAACCGCGCCACGTCGCCGGCATCGTTTTCATCGCCCCATTGGAGTTTGTAGATCGGGTCGATGATGACGGCGACGTAACCCTTGCCGACCGCCCGGCGGATCAGCTTCGGGGCCAGCTTGTCCAGGGGGACCGCATGGCCGCGCAGGTTCCAGACTTCAATCGCGCTGATCGTCTCCGGTTTCCAGTGCAA
>CAZWQJ010000497.1:0-1925 GCA_964635825.1 uncultured Victivallales bacterium
GCCTTGTCGCCGGCAAGTTGCTCAGCCAACGCCTGCAGGATCACCCGATCCAGCACCAGACCACCATCGTCGATGTGCAACACATCACCGAGGGCGACCGTCACGGCCTGCTCCGGTACCAGGCCGGACGCCGGAGACGCACCCGGCACAACCACGATGCCACGCATGAGCTTCATCCGCTCGGTGAGCATGGCCGCGACCGTCTGGGCATCGCGGGGGTTGCTACCCCGCAGGAAGAAGAGGCGCACGCGGGGCGTCAGCCGTCCGATCTCCCAGAGGCGCCGCGGTAGCAGCTCCTCTATGGGCTGCCCGAGGCTATTCGCCACCCAACGGACGATGGCCGGCGCAGACAGGCGCCAGCGCCGCAAGTCCGGTTCGCGATACACCAGCGCCTCCCCCATTGGGCAGATTGCCGCATACGCTGGGTCGTCGTCCGTGCCGCCCAGCCGCTCCACCGGGCAGCCCGGCCCGAACTCGCACCCACAGCACTCGCTGTACCGGTCGAGCCCGGCGTATTCCAGCACGCCGGCGTCTGCCAGCGCGGTCTGCAGTGCGGGATCAATATCCCGCTCGCGGAGCAACACGCCCTGTTCTGACACCTCAAGTTGCGCGAACCAATTCGTGAGTCTCATGGGCCACATCGATCTTCCACCGTGTTAACAGTTCCTGAATTTTCGGCGCGAAGGGATCATTACGCCGGAAGGTATGGGTATTGGGCACCGCCAGCGTAAAGCTGCGAGTGACCTGGCGCCCACGATCTTGCCGGCGTTGAAAGACCAACTGGAACGAGGCGCGCGCCACCGCCAATTGCGCCAGCGACAGGTTGCTCTCGGTGACCACCTGCTCCAAATACGCATAGAGATCGTTCGGGTTCTGCATACACCGACTGGCGAGGGTCATCTCGCGCGTCTCCGCGCCGGCGGTATCGCGAAAACTCAGGCGTTTGAGCCGCACCGCGACCACTTCGTCCGTCGGCTGCACCGGGAAGGTACAGGTGGCGTATTTTAGGTGCTCCAACTGATACACCCGGCGCGCGCCACTCCACAGTCCCAATTCGACGCCGAGGATGGCGCGGCCAAAATAGCGTTTCAGCGCGTCCCGATCCTGCGCGCCGCCACCGACATACATCTCCAGCGTCTGTGCCGGACGATGGTAGACGTAGATCACCTCGAAGGCCGGGCGGAACGTTTCGACGATCAAATCGCGCTGGGCGTTATACACCATGCGCCGGCGCGTGTAATCTTCAGGATAGACAAAGACGTATAGGTCATGGTCCCGCTCTTCTACGTCTACCGTGCAGCCGGTGCCGCGTCCCTGCCGGCGGCCATCATTGCTGATCGCCAGCCGTAACTGCTCCAGCGTGCGGTCCGTCACCTGGGGCTGCGCGCCTTCGATACGTCCGGTCTTGTGCCAGCGGCTCTCTCCAAAGCTTTCAACGTGGGCAAAGCGCAGGGCCCGCGTGAATACCGCTGGGAACTCCAGCAGTGCAAAGAGGGCCTTGGCATGGCTGCCGGCGTAATGGGAGAGGTGTAACGCCAGGTCGACCGGTTCCGGCTGACAGCGTCCGGTGATCAACAGGTACTCGATGCCGCGCCCATCAGCCAGCGCATCGACGTCCATGAAGTCCTGCATGATCCGGTCACGCAGCGTGTCCGGGGCGTCGATGATCGCCTGGCGTACCACCGCCATGCTACGGCGATCCGCCTCCAGCGCCTCAATCGTGCGCCAGGGAATGCAGCTCCCCAGGGGAGTCTCGGTCAGGCCGACCTGCTCGGCATAGTCTTCCAACAAGTCCACGGGCACTTTACAGAGAAAGGCCAACAATGAAAAGTGATTGCGCATCCGATTCCTCCGTCCAACGGGGGCTGCGGAGATTCCTGCTGCGATACACAACGGCGAATGGGACGTGTGCCCGATCTGACGAC
>CAZWQJ010000498.1:0-1882 GCA_964635825.1 uncultured Victivallales bacterium
TATACGCGATCCGGATCACATCGGCCACGCCGCTGTTGCCGCTGGCAATCGTCGCCGTGAGGGCGCCGGGGGTGGCAGAGTTGATGTACACCGTGTCGGCGCTGACCGGCACGTGCACTGGATCCCAGCTCCCGGCCGTGTTCCAGTCGCCCGCGGCGACGTTGAAGTTTACCGCCGCGAGCAGCGGAGGGGTGAAGGATCTGGCGGCGCCCCAAGCTTCGCCGTACACGTTCGTCGCGTAGTAGCGATAGTAATGCGTCGTGTAGTACGCCAGCCCGGTCGCCGTGTGGTTGGTCGCGCCCTCGCCGATCTCACCGAAGCTGTTCGTGCCCGCCCAGCCGGTGGTATTCGGATACGCATCCGTCGTCCCCCAGTACACGCGCACGGTCGTCGGCACGCCGCCCGTGGAGTCCACGTGGCCGTTGAGCACGGCGGAGTTGTACGTGAGGCCCGATTCCGCCAGGGTCGTGACGATCGGGGCTCCGTGGGTGTAGAACGTCACCGGCAGCGACCATCCCGTCTCGTGGCTGACGGTGTTGCTGGCGAAGAACGCGCAGGTGTAGCTCGTCCCCGAGCTGAGCCCGGCGATCGCGGCGCCGTCGATCTGGCCGATAGGCGTGTTGCCCAGCGCATTCGTCGCGCCCCACGCCGAGAGCGTCTGGCCCTTGTCCGAGGTGTCCCACACCAGATACACATCCGCGGCGACGCCGCCCAGTGTCACGTGTCCCTCCGCCGTGGTCGTGGTCACGTTCGACACGCCTGGGGACGAGAGCGTCGGCGTGCCCGGCAGTTGATACCGCACGATCACGATGCCCGAACCACCGTTGCCGCCGTTGCGGGGCGACGAGGCATCGTGCGCGCCGCCGCCGCCGCCCCCGCCCGTGTTGGCCGTGCCCGGTGAGCCGTCGGCGTTCTTCTGGCCCGCGCCGCCGCCGCCCAGACCGCCCGCGGCCGCGGTGCCGGGGCCGCCACCGTTATAGTATGTGCCACCGCCCCCGCCGCCCGCATAGTACGCTATCGGCCCCGAGATGGAGTACGCCAGCCCGTCGCCACCCTTGCCCGCGTCGTTGCCCGACGCGTTGGCCCCTTGCGCCCCCGCACCGCCGCCCCCGCCGCCGCCCCAACCCCAATTCCCGCCATTGCCGCCGGTGCGGCCCTGTCCGTTCGTGCCTGCGCCGCCCATCCCCTGCGGCGCCGCATCCGCCGGACTACCCCCGCCGCCGCTGCCGCCGCCGGTGCCGTTTTGCCCGTGGTAAGGGTTGGCCTGCAGGCGCGATCCGCCGCCGCCACCACCGTAGGCCGTCAGTGATCCGAAAACCGAATTCGACCCGTTGGCGCCAACGGTGTAGTTCACCGTGGAACCTGCGCCGCCCGCGCCAACCGTAACCGTGTAGTTGCTGCCCGCAGCCACGGCAAATGCGTTTGTGTAGATCAAACCGCCTGCCCCGCCGCCGCCCGCAAATCGACCGCCGCCCCCCCCGCCCGCCACCACCAGCACCTCGACGGTGTCCCCGGGGCTGGCCGCCGTTACCACGAAGTTGCTGGCCGTGGCGCTATTGGTGAACACGTGGATACGGTAGCCGGGAATGTCGTTGGTATAGTTCCCGCCCGTGGCCGTCACCGCCGCCTCGGCCGCCCGCGGCGCGAAGGCGAGGAGAGCGAGGATGAGGGAGAGGGAAGTGATCAGTGATCGGTGATCAGTGATCGGTGTGCGTGGGAACCAGCGTGTTTGCATGGGGTGTCCTCCTGTCTGCTTCGAGAAAGCTGAGCTCATCGTCCTCGTCGTCGTCCTCGTCCTCCTCGAATTCCGATATCCGATCCTGTCCGCCATCGCCGGCGCCAGGCGGAGCAGCCACGCCCGTACTCGTACACCTACTCGTAC
>CAZWQJ010000499.1:0-1879 GCA_964635825.1 uncultured Victivallales bacterium
GGCCGGCAGGATGTGCCAAGCCCAGACTTCCTTGTCATGAGCGAGGGCCTGGAGGCGGGGGTGGGTGTCGAAGAGGTTGATGGTGGAGCTGACGGGGAAGGGGCTGACCTTTTCGGGATAGAGATTTTCGTGCAGCAGGATGTAGCGGATGTCCATGGCGAGGAGGGCATCGAGCATGGCGTCGGTGACGATGCCGGCATTGAGGGGAGCGAAGGGGGCGAAGATGTCGGCGCCGTAGCTGGCGGGGACGAATGGGCGGTAGCCGTTGAGCATGCGGATGCGGTAGAGCGAGACGTAATACTGGTAGACGGAGGCGTAGTGCGAGTTGCCGGGCCAGAGAGGCAGGACGACCGCGCGCGGGATGGAGTGACCGGCGGCGGCGTCAGCGGCCACGGCGGCGTAGGCGCCTTGCTGCAGATCGAGGCCGGAGAGGCTGACGCGCATTTCGCGGCGAGCGATGATGAGGAGCAGGAGCCCGAACGCGACGACGGCGGGACGTGCGAGGCGCGAGCGAGGCAGGCGGCAGGCGTTGGCCGAGAGCACGACGGCCAGCCCGGCCAGCAACGGGAGGAGGCAGAAGATCTTGGCGGGTTGGCGGATCATGGCGTAGGGGGGCACGAACCGGCGGGCGGCCCGGAAGATGGCGGCGTGGTCGGGGCCATTGGGGCCGAGGGTCAGAATGAGGATGAGGGCGAGGGCGACGAGAGCGAAGGCGTAGGCCAGGATGGGGCGCCAGTCGAGGGCGGTCTGTTGGCGGCGCGCGCGGATGATGGCGAGGAGCATGGCCGGCGCGCCGAGGAGGATGGCCAGGGGCAGGAGGAAGCCGAGATAGACGTGGCTGGACGTGCCTTCGAGGCGATGGATGAAGAAATCGGGCCAGGACGGCGAGAAGATGGCCACTTCGGCGAGGGAGCGGCCGTGGAGTTCGCTTTCGCTGTCGCCGCCGTGTTGGACCAGGAGCGTGGATGCAATGAAGAGGGGGATGGGGAGGAGGGCGATGGCGATGCGCAGCCAGCCGCGCTTGTTGCGCCAGGGGAATGTGGGCGCGTGGAGGGCGACGAGGAGGGCGAAGACGGGTAGAAATAGCACGGAAAAAAAGTAGACGTGGGCATCGGTCCAGGCGGCGAAGAGGATACCGATGCCAGCGAGGACGCCGCCGAGGATGCGGCGGTCACGGATGGCGATATCGACGCCGAGGAAGACAAGGGGTGGCCAGAGCATGGCGAGGCCGGAAGGGCTGCCGCCGAGTTGCATGGCCCAGCGGTGGGGCAGGGTGAGGGCGATGGCGGCGGTGGCGGCGGCCACCCATTCGCTCGACGTCCATCGGCGCATGGCGATCCAGGTGATCCAGGCGGTGAGCCAGAGGGCGACGAACCCGGTCAGGTTCCAGCCGAAGGCGCGGCCGCCGATGACGCTGCCGGCGGCGTAGACCAGGGAGAAGGGCATGTAGTAGGGGCCGGGCGCGTAGCGGTCCGCATCGGATCCGTGGTTGAATTCATAGAGGTTAAAGAACCAGGGGGTTTCGCCGCGGATCATGTCTTCGACCAGCCAGAAGTGATAGAGGAGCTGGAGGTGGTCGCCGGGGATCATCTCGCGAAATTCGAGGCTGTGGGCGGAGCTGGGGATGGCATCGAAGAGGTGGCGGGGCAGGGGCCAGGAGCAGATGGCCCAGGCCACGGCGGTCATGGCGAGGGACAGCAGCAGGCGACGGATGGGGAAGGGAGCGCGGGGCGTCATGCGGGCACGTTAGCGCAGGATGGCGAGAGCGGCAAGGAAGACGGGATGGAAGACGGGACCGACAAAGTACGCGCGTGCGGACGGTGTAGCGCGTTTGGTGCGAAAGGGGAGTGCGGGAAGGCGTCATCCGCGGCGTCGCGTA
>CAZWQJ010000500.1:0-1875 GCA_964635825.1 uncultured Victivallales bacterium
ATCACGTTGTAGCCGTCGACCAGGATGCGCTTGCCGCTCATGGGGCGAGTGTAACCGGGAAAGCCCCGATCCGAAAGGGACCGAGCACGTGGGGCGTCCGATCCTGGAGATGGGTCACATTCTCGAATCGGGCGCCCGCGGGCGTGAAGTCGGCGGCCGCCGCCAGAATGCGTTCCGCGGCCGCACCCATCAGGAACGGCGTACCCGGCGCCACCCTTGAAGCCAGCCCATAGTGATCCTGGTGGGGATGGGAGATGACAACCCCAAGCAGGGCGGGATCTTTTGTGGCAAACCCCGGCACGTCCGGCAGGTCGACTGAATCGGGATCGGCCGCATCCAGCGGCATACCGACATCGAGCACCACATGCTTGCCCTGCGACTCAAGTTCGATGCAAGTTCCGCCGATCTGCCTCGCCCCTCTGTGGATACAAACTCTCATACCGTCCCATGTACTAGCCCATGCGGTTACGCGCGCGCAAGCCCTCATCGATAACCGCACGGGGCCGGCATGGCGCCCGTGCCGAGGCGGCCACGCGCCAGAACTCCAAGTCTGGCTCTTGTCGGTCGTGAAGCATGCGGTATGATGAGACGCAGACAACATGACTCCACTGGAACAGGAAACATACAAGGACGGGTTCCGTGTGGCGCTGCTCGGCGTCGAATTGGCCGCGGGCCGGGGCGCGTGGCGCTACGCCTGGCGACTGTTTGATGGCGGACGCCTCGTGGATCGCGGCGAACAATGGGTCCGCCGGATTACCTCCGACACCGAGGGCTTCGCACCGTTGCTGAACCTCGTGCGGCGCGTGATCGCTCCGCCACATGTCCTCGTGGGCTTTGGGCCGGCGTGGCGCGACCTGCTCCGGGAACCGCTGGATGCCGCACGCGTCGCCGAGCTGCGCATCCTGGACCTCGCGGCGGCGGCCCGCGCGCTGCTCGACACCCCTGACACGGCCCGCACGCTGGACACGCTCATGCTGGGGCATGGGGTTGGCGGTGCGCAAGCCGAGGACGTGCTCGTGGATGACCGGCACGAAGCCCTGTTGTGGAGCGTGATCGCCCGCGCCGGTGCCACGGGGTTGGACTGGACCGGCCTGCTGGGGATGCCCAACGCCGCGGCCAAGGTTTCGTTTGAGGGCTACGCATTCGACGAGACCGCGCTTGCGCGCCTGCCCAACCGCCCCGGCGTCTACGTGATGGTTGACCGCGCGGGTCAGGTCCTGTACGTGGGCAAGTCTGGCGATCTGGCTCGGAGGCTGGGCGAATACTTCCGTCCTGCCGGCGCGTTGCCCGAGAAGATCGCCACCATTCGCCAGCGCATCCACCGCTTCACAACCGAAGAAGCAGGCTCCGAACTGGAAGCCCTGCTACTGGAACATCGCTCGATCCAAACCCTGGCGCCGGAGCTCAACATCCAGCGCCAGGTGGCAAGCGGCCGTGGACGCTACGGCACACCGGCCTGGCCGAAACTCGTGATCATGCCCTCCTCGGCGAATGTCCGCCGCGCGCCCGCCCCCGATCCCGACGCCGCGCCGCCCCCCATTCGTTTTGTGGAAGCCTTCTTCTTCGGCGAAACGCCCCAGTCGCGCGCGCTCCAGGTCCGCGTGGATCTCGCCCGGCCTCCGCTGAAAACCCTGGCGCAAATCTGCGGCAAACTCAACGGCCACGCGCCCAACCTGAAACTCACCCGCGCGGTGCGCGACTGGAGCCTCAGCGGCAATGCCATCTGTTCCCGCTACTTCGGCGCCCATGCGGCGCGGTTGCATTGGGCCGATGTTCCGCCGGGACCACCCGACCCGGCCTACCTGAACGCGCTTCTTGCCGTGATGCGCCGCGCTGCACAAACCGGCTTTGACCCCGCGGAAGTGCGATTCTGAA
>CAZWQJ010000501.1:0-1845 GCA_964635825.1 uncultured Victivallales bacterium
ATCGAACTGCCGTTGAACAAGGTTATCATCTGAATCTGAATGCGGGCGCGCTCCGGCATCGGGACGGGCCCTGATTCCTGAACCCAAGGAGAATCAACACGTGGGAACGATCAAGAAGAAACGCCGCGCGAAAATGTCCAAGCACAAGCACCGCAAACGCCTCAAGGCCAATCGCCACAAGAACAAGTAGGTCGTGACTCCATGACTGCCGCAAAGCTGATGGCATGCGTGTGCATGGTGCTTTCAGCGGGATGCGGAACCCTGAGACCACCCCGTCTCCCGCCGCAACCGACGGTCCGGTCGGTAGACGGGGTGTTTTCGTCCGCGCTGGCCCATTACGCCACGGGCCTGTTGCTGGAAACGGCCGTCGGCCGCACATCGGCCGAAGCGGGTGACGCCTATCTTCAGGCCCACCGCTTGGACCCCGCCAGCGACCAGCCCTTCTCCCTCGCCACACTCAGGCTGCTGGAGGGCGGACGCACCAACGAGGCGCTCGCCCTCGTCAGGGCGCAGGTTCGCCGCCAGCCGGAATCCACCGAGGTCTGGATCACGCTCGCCCAACTGGCCGAGACGTCCGGGGATTTTGCGCGCGCGGCCGGAGCTTATGCCCGCGTCCGCGCCCTGCGCGGCAACGCCGAAGCTGCGGCCGGCGCAACCCTGGGCGAAGTCCGCAACCGATTCAAGGCCGACCAGGACCGGACCGCCGTCCGCCTCTTGCGCCAGCAGGCAACCGTCACTAATCTCCCCCCGATCCTGTTGCAGGTGCCCCTCCAGTGGGCGCGTCACTTCATCCTCTCCCCTCCCCCGGCGCCTGCACGCGCCCTGCCGCTCATCCAGATCATGATCGACACCGCTTCTGATCCGGAGGAAAAGGCCATTGCCCAGACCTTTTACGGCGACGCCCTGATCCGCTCCGGTTTCACGAACCGCGCGATACGCGCCTATTGGTCGGCCCTGGATACCGACCCAGCCTGCAATCCCGCCGCACGCAGGATCGGCGAAACCTTTCACGCCCTGGCCGACACCACCGGTGTGAGCCGCCTGACCGCCCGCATCGCGTCATCGCCGCAGCCCCTCAGAGAGGCCCTCGTCGCGTCATACGCCTGGACGATGTTGGGCCAGCCCGAAGCCGCCGCCGCCGCCCTCCTCGCCGGCCGTGATGCGGCTCGGCGCGCGGGCATCCAGCCGTCATCCACCTATTCTCTCACCCTCGGCGCCGCCCTGGACGATCTGGATCACGATGACCAGGCCGCCGACGTCTTCTGCGAAGCCCTCTCCGTCCACACCAACGCCCACGCCATCATGAATCACCTCGCCTACATGTGGGCGGTCAATGGCGAGCGTCTCGATGAGGCGCTCGAGTGGGTGACGCGAGCGCTGACCCACGAACCGCGCATCTACGCCTATATCGACACGCTCGGATGGGTCTACTATCGCCTCGGCCGACTGAACGACGCGCTGACGCAACTGCTGATCGCCGCCCGGCTGGCACCGGAGGAAGACGGCGTGATCTTGGATCACATCGGCGACACCCTTCACGCGCTCCACCGCAACGAAGAGGCCGTAGCCTTTTGGCGTCGCGCCGCCACGCTCATCCCCGATCTTGCCGGGCTGCGTGACAAGATCGAGCGAGTGAGTTCCGCCGCAACCAGCGACCGGCCGTGAGCCACGGGTAATCGGAATCCAGATTACAACTGACATTTTTCTTCAGCGATCACACCGCTGATCCCGGTTCTCAGTCCCGCGCTCCCACGGCCAGGCTCGGCACGGCATCGAGGGCGAGGGTCTGATCGCCGCGAATGCCGCCGCCCGCGCCCGCCAGCCCGGCGATCATCGCGGCGTTGT
>CAZWQJ010000502.1:0-1827 GCA_964635825.1 uncultured Victivallales bacterium
TTCACGGCCCGCCGATCGGCGGGCGGTTCACCGCAAGGCCAAACCGGACAAACCGGAAGGTGCGCCCGCAGGCGCACCGGACGCGGCACCGGCCGCGCCGGTCGAGGCGGCCGCTGAAGACCGCGACCTCCAGGCGGCCGTGCGCGAGATTCTCGGCCCGCGCGGGGAACCCGGTGCCGACGCGGAGCCGGTGTTTGAGACGCCGGCGGACGCCGAGCAGGACGGGAGCGCGCCATGAACCGAGTGATCGCCATTGACGGACCTGCCGGCTCGGGCAAGTCGTCGGTTTCCAAGCGCGTGGGCCGCGATCGGGCCTTTCTGCACGTTGATTCCGGCGCGCTGTACCGCATCATGACCTGGCAGGCGCTGCTCGCCGGGATTGACACGTCCGACGAGGCGGCGGTCGCCGCATGCGCCGAAGGCGTGGATGTCGCCTTTCGCGCCGAGGGCGGCGCCGTCGCCTATTATGTGGACGGCAAGGCCCCCGGCGAGGCGATTCGTTCCGCCGAGATCAACCGCCATGCCAGCCCGGTCGCACGGGTGAAGGCCGTCCGGAACAAAGTGACCGCGTGGTTGCGATCCCTGCGCACGCTGGGCGATCTGATCGTCGAGGGGCGCGACATCACCTCGGTTGTCTTCCCAGACACTCCTGCGCGGTTCTATCTTGACGCCGATCCCTCGGTCCGGGCGATCCGCCGCCACCGCGAGGAGATCGCCAAGGGGATCGCCACCCAGAGCGAGGAGGAAATCCGGGCCTCGCTCCTCAACCGCGACCGCATTGACAGCACTCGCGCCGTGGCCCCCCTCGTGCTCGCGCCAGGGGTCCTGCGGATCGACACCTCGGATCTGACGCTCGATCAGGTGGTGAATCGCGTGATCGCGGAGTTGCCTGTCGCGTGGCGGTAGCGCGCAAACTACGGAGTGTTCCCATGAGAAAAACAACCTACTGGGTATCGCTGGCGCTCATCCTGCAGGTCCATCAGGCCTGGGCGCAAACGACTGAAGCGGCGGCGACCTTGGTTTCGCTCAAGCCGATGGCGGTGTTGATTCTGCAACTCGGTGTGCTCGTTCTGGTGGCGCGCCTCGGCGGCATGCTGTTCAAACGGTGGCGGCTACCCAGCGTGCTGGGCGAATTGCTCTCGGGCGTAATCGTCGGTCCCCACCTGTTTGGCGGCGTGGCCGTGCCGGGTTCTCCTGACGGGCTGATGCACGGCGTTTCGGCGATCCTGAGCACTCACAGCCCCTTGTTTGGTTTGGTTCTGGTTGCCCTCACCGTTCTGGTCTTTTTGATCGGCCTCGACACCGACATTCGCCTGATCCGACGCTACGCGCTGGCGGGCGCACTGGTCGGCGTGGGCGGCGGCGTGGCCTCGTTCGCGGCGGTTTCTGGACTGACGGCGGCGGTTTCCCCCTGGCTATTCGGTGAGGGCCGCATCCTGGCCTGGTACGAACCGGGCCCCTTTGTCGCTGGCGTGGTAGCCAGCGTCACTTCGGTCGGCATTCTGGCCCGGATGCTGGCCAGCACGCAGCGGCTGGAGACGCCCGAAGGGGTGGTGTCGCTGTCTGGCGCGGTGGTTGACGGTCTCGTCGGCATACTGCTGCTGGCCGTCGGCGCGGATGTCATGGAAGCCGTCGCCGCAGGAAAACCGGCCACGGCGGTTATGATCGCGACGGGCGTCGTGCGCGTCGTGCTGGCTGCGGGCTTGCTGGCCGCGCTGGGCCTGATCATCGCGCGGAAGGTGACGCGGGCAACGCTGCGCGACGGCAATGGGCACGGTTCGATCGCCGCCACGGCGGCCTGTGTGCTGGTCGCAGCCGGACTGACCG
>CAZWQJ010000503.1:0-1814 GCA_964635825.1 uncultured Victivallales bacterium
CTACACATCCAGATGCGTCTTCTCCAACATCGACGTCAGCTTCGTCGTCACCGTCTTCTCGCCGCGGTCATCCAGGTCCAGGATCTGCTTGAGGCCCAGCGCCAGGTGCGGAATGTACATCTCAATGTAACTGCGCTTGCGCAGCGCCTCCGCGTCTCGCCGCCGCCGGCTCAGAAACACCGAAAGCTGCCGCCCGCACTCCTGCAGTCCGAAGACCATCTCCTTGATGATCTCCGGGTAGTGCGCCACCGCCTCCTTGCTTTCACTCGTAAAGGGCACCCAGACGCTGGCCATGTGCACGAGCACCACCAGCGGCCCCAGCGGCAGCGACCCGCGCGGCTGCGACAGGCCGTACGATTTCCAATTCACATCCAGCACCGCGCGGTTGATCGCACACGCACCCGCCTGGTGCAGCAGCGGCACCCGGTTCGCAAACCGCATCACCCGCACCGGCTCCTCCGCCGCCAACTCCGCGTTCTCACCCGGCCGCGCGTACGCCAGCGCCACCTCGATCACAAACGGATTCCCCCGGTAAACCTCCGGCGCGCGCGTCGTCGCTGTATAAAAGTCCGCCGCAAATTCTTTCTTCAGCCCCGCCACCAGCGCCTCTTCTCCGATCGGGGACAAACAGTCCGTCGGCGGCCGCATCAGCTTCGTCTCGCCAATCGCCTTGAACAGCGCCTCGCTCTCCTGATGCGCAATCCGCGACGGCCGCGCGCTCGCCGACAACCCCGCCTGCTCGCAGATCTGCAGCGCCACATTCGAACTCACCCGCGAAAAATCCTGGCTCAGCGCCGCCCGCAGCGTCCGCGCCTCGGACGCCTTCAGCATCTGCATCAGCATCCCCAACTCGATCCCGTGCGGATGCGGCTTGATCTCGCGCGGCGGCGGCGGCAATTCGCGCCGCACCCGCCGAAACGTCGCCCGCACCTGCGGCTCCGGGCCCGCGCTGGCCCCGTTCGCCGCCCCTGGAGGGCCGACCTCCGTGTCGGCCGCCGCCACGACCGCCCCACGCTTCTTCTCCGAACCCCTCCCCCGTCCCTCCTCCACCTTGCCCGCGTCCTCTTTCGTCAGCAGCGTCAGCGCGTAGTGCAGCTCCAAATGCGGATTCACCACCGCGCACTGCTTCAGAAATTCATCCACCGACAACTTCCCGCGCACATAGGTGGCTTCCATGTCGATCGACACGCAGGTCCCATGGGAATAGGTCACGGGCTCGACCGGCTGGCCATCGTCGCCCACCGGCTGGAACGTCGGCACCCAGTCGACTTCCTCATCCTTCAGCACGACCGGGTTGTTCTGGCGCGTGTCGATCTGCACATCCATCGCGTGCGCCTTCTTCGCGCCCTTGGTCTTCGTGAGAATGCGCGTCGCCCCGCCCGTCGTCAGCTGCCCATACATGCCCGCCGCACTGATGCCAATCCCCTGCTGCCCCCGCGACATCCGCAGCCGGTGAAACTTCGATCCGTACAGTAGCTTGGCGAAGATCCGCGGAATCTGCGCACGCACAATCCCGGGCCCATTGTCCGTCACCGCCACCCGGAATCGCCCCTCACGCAACTGCAGGATATCCACCCGCACTTCCGGCACCACCCCCGCCTCCTCGCAGGCATCCAACGCGTTGTCGACGGCTTCCTTCACCGTCGTCAGCAACGCCTTGCGCGGGTTGTCAAACCCCAGCAAGTGGCGGTTCTTTAAGAAAAACTCCGAAACCGAAATCTCGCGCTGCTTGCGCGCCAGGCTCTCGGCCGTCTCCGCTGCGGCAGGTGATTTTGGCATGCCGGAGCATGCCGCATGCGCCGGCCGTTTTCAAG
>CAZWQJ010000504.1:0-1794 GCA_964635825.1 uncultured Victivallales bacterium
CGAAGGCGTTGTAGGGCGGATTGCCGAGGATCACGAGGATGGGCTTGTCCTGCTTCACACGGTCGGCGGCGTCGTGCTCCTCGCGCAACTCGGGCAGGAGAATCTGTTCCTTGTGCTTCTCCTCGGGCGGCTCCCAGCCGGTGAGGGCGTTGGTCAGGTAGACGCCCGCGCGTTCTGCCTTGGCCTCGGAAAGCGGGGCGCCGAGCGTTTCGAGCAGCAGCCCGAGCTGGAGGTGGGCCACCACGTAGGGGGCGGGCAGGATTTCAAAGCCGAACACCCGCTCCATGGCTGCCTTCTTCAGCTCCTGCGCCACCAGGGCATCGCCCCCCTTGTCGCGCAGCGTGCGGGCGATGACGCGCAGCACGGAGCGGAGATAGGCGGCGGTGCCGCAGCAGGGATCCAGCACCACCACGCGAGGATCGGCCAGGCCGTCGGGGATGTCCAGCTCCTCGCGCAGCACGGTGTCCACCCGCTCCACCTGGTAATCCACGATTTCGGCGGGCGTGTACCAGACGCCCAGCTGCTTGCGCAAGTCCGGATCGAACGCCTCGAGGAAGGGCTCGTAGAAGTATTGGACGGCGTGGCCCTCGTCGAACGCGGCGAAGAAGGCGGTGCGATCCACGCGGTTCAGGGCCGCGGCGGTCCAGTCGAGCGTTTCGGTCAGCCCCAGCGGCTCCAGCTTGGAGCGGGTGGCCACCTGCTCGAACAGCATCCGCACCATGGGCACGGGAAGCAGCCAGCCGGCCTGATGCCAGTCGAAGAGTCCCGAGCCGGCGTGATAGGTTGCGGCCGATTCGCGGAGTGACTCCTTGAACGCCTGGGGGGCGGCGGGTTTGGGGGCCTGACGGCGGGAATGGAGCACCCAGGCGGCGAAGACGCCATAAAAGAGGGTTTGCGTGAGCGTGGAGCGGAAGAAGTGCTCGCCTTTTTCGCCCACGAACGTCATGCCCAGCGACTCCTCCAGCCCGCTGCGCAGACCGGAGAGCGCGGGCAGACCGGCGGCGGCCTCCACGCGGGCTAGGGCGTCGCGGGCATAGGAGGCGAGCAGGGCGGCCACGTCCTGCGGGGCCGAGAGAGGTGTGTTATGACGGAGCGCGCGGCGAAGGTATTCGATCAACCGGTCGCCAAGTTCATCGGCCGCCTTGCGGGGATGAGCCGTGAGGGATGCAAAAGCCTCGGGAGTGGCCGCCAGATCGAACCGTTCCAGGATGGCCGGTTTGCCGTCGGGCCGCGTGCCCACAAGCGCGAAGGCGCGGAAGTTGGTGATCAGCACCAGACCATACGTTTTCCAGTATTTGCCCACCTGTTCGCTTCCGGCGAGTGCGATCAGGTCGGCATCGGGCGCCTTGGCCTCGATCGCGCCGCGGCTGGGCGGCAGGCCACCGAAGGGATCTGAGTCGGATTCCGCGACCGGGCGGCGTTTGAACTGGTCGGCGGTGAAGAGTCCACCGTCGGGAATGCCCCCGCCCCGGTTGCGCAGGTTGATGACGCACCGGACCTTGGGGGAAAGCTCCTGGCCGACGGCATTGAGGAGGGTGGAGAGCGCGGGGTAGAAGGATGTTTCGGCCACATGCGCGCCCGTGGCGCGGATGGCTCCGATGTCGGCCAAGTATTGCTCCACAGGATTGATGGCCGCCTCCTCAAAGTTGCCGCAATTGGGGACAATTGTCGGGGAAACGGGGAGAAGAGTCAAGAACCCGTACTCTGCCTTGGAACGCGCGCAAGACTCGCCATCAAATCCCGCGCATGGACTCCGCGAAGCGGGCTGTGATCGTTTCGCTTTCCACGATCGGC
>CAZWQJ010000505.1:0-1793 GCA_964635825.1 uncultured Victivallales bacterium
GAACTGGTGCGCACCGGCAAGGTCCTCATGGCCCGAGGCCAGAAGGAAACCTGACCGTGGCTGGCCGGCTGATTTTCTGACTTCGCCGTTGTCAGCGGGCATGCGTCGGTTTACCGTTGCCCGTGTCGCCATGAAGGTCACCCTTGTATCCATTTGTCCGACGGACGCCGCGCGCGCGGCGGGCGCGCCGGCGCTGACGCCGGAGCTGCTGGCGGCCACCGGGGCGCGCTATTCGCGCAACAACGAGGGCCTCACCGAGATCCTCGCCAAGATCGACCCGGCCAACCTCGACAAATCCGTCGATGGCATCTTCCGGATGATCGATTACGGGCACCAATCGATCGCCGACATGGCGCCGGTGGCGATGTTTCTGGATGGCGTCTCGCAGTGGCTGGCGTTTTGGGTCTGGAATCTTTGCCCCACCGCCGGCGGCCAGGAATCCTCCACGCGCTACATCGAGATGGGGCCCTCGCTGCTGCGGGACGCCGCGGATTTGGGAATTCCGGGGGCGCTGCAAGCCGAGTGGCGAGCCCGAATGGACGCCAGCTTTGCGGCTTACCAGGAAGCCAGCGCGCAGTGGCAGGCGCTCGCCGATGCCACGCCGGCCCTGATGCGCTTGCCGGCGGCCCTGGTGGCGGACCCGGATGAGAAGGCGCAGAAGAAGGTCGCGCGCCTGCGCCGCAACTATGCCTTCGACCGCGCCCGCTATTTCCTGCCCTTCGCCGGCGCCACCAACCTGATGCTGATGATGTCGGCCCGCGGCTGGGTGCAGCTCTGCCAGCAACTCGGCTCGCACGCCCTGCCCGAAGCGCGCGCGCTCGGCACCGCCATCCACGGGCAACTGGCGCTGGCCACCCCGCGCCTGATGAAGCATGCCGTGGAGAAGGACTCCATCCGCCGCGGGCAGGCGGACTGGTTTGAGACGGTGCGGCAGCGGGCGGCGCGCGGCACCCCCGCCTTCCTGCGCCCCGACACCGCCGAGAGCGATCACCCCGCGCGCGTCCAACTCGACGTCATGCTGCCGCCCGGGGTGGACGGCGCGGCGCTGGCGTCCGACCTGCGCCTGCACGACAACCGCTACGCCTGGATCGGCCACCACCTGCGCCGCACGGCGGTGCGCGTGGCCTGGGAGGCCATGACCCTGGCCGAGATCCGCGATTTGAACCGCCACCGCACCGGCACCCGCACGTGCACACTGGAACCGGTGGGGTTCTACGCGGCGCTCGACGAAATCCCCGCCGGCGCCGCCGCGGCCGCCACGAGCCTGCGCCGCCTCAACGAAACCGGCCGGGCGCTCACCGCGCGCGCGCATGCCCTGCTCGCGGCCGGCGATCCGTCCTATGTCTACTGGCTGCCCATGGGCGCCGAGTGCCCGTTCGAGCACGTCACCACCGCCGACAAGTTTCTCTACGAAGCCGAGCTGCGCACCGGCCAGGGCGCGCACTATCGCTACGCCCGCCACCTCCACGACGCGCTCGTCCCCTGGTACGCGCGCTTCCCCGAAACCCGCGGCCTTGTCCTCGAAGGCACCGCCGAGCCCGAGTAGGCCATTGGGGCTGGCGCGCGGACGGTGGAGCGCGTTTGGTGCGAATGGGGCGTGCGGGAAGGCGTCATCCGCGGCGTCGCGTAGGGGCGGCGCATACCGGGAGTATGGCGCCGCCCCAGACTCCTTGCGGCTGAAGCCTTCGCGCCCTCCCCATTCGCAGCCCCTCGACAAGCTCGGGGCAGCCAAACGCGCTTGCGCCAGGCAAAGCCTGGAGAAGGAGGAGGCATAGCGTAAAGCGAAGCTGAAA
>CAZWQJ010000506.1:0-1775 GCA_964635825.1 uncultured Victivallales bacterium
TGCTTGCTGCGGAACTCGATGGCCACGGCGCGGAAGATCAGCGCCACGAGCAGCAGGATAAAGGGCAGGTAGAAGCCGGAGCAGACGGTGGCGTAGACCTCAGGGAAGGCGGCAAACAGCGCGCCGCCGCCGGTCACCAGCCAGACTTCGTTGCCGTCCCAAACGGGGCCGATGGCGTTGAGGAACGTGCGGCGCTCGTCGTCCTCGTGCACGAAGAGATGGAGGGCGCCGACGCCGAGATCGAAGCCATCGAGGATGGCGTACCCGGCCAGCAGGAGGGTCAGCAGCACAAACCAGATGGTGTTGAGGTCGGGCATGGCGGGCTACTCGTGGTTGTTTCTGATGGCGGCTACGCCCGGTGTCCGGCGGGTGTGAGATCCTCGTCGAGCGGGCCGTGTTTGATTTTGCGGTCGAGCAGGAAGATGAAGAGGGCAAAGAGGAGGAGGTAGAGAGCGCCGAAGAGCGCGAGGGATGCGACAATGTGTGGGGCGCGGACGACTTCGGAGACACCGGCGGAGGTGCGCATGAGGCCGTAGACGATCCAAGGCTGGCGGCCGACTTCGGCGACGATCCAGCCGAGTTGGTTGGCGAGCTGTGGGCCGAGCACGGAGAAGATCAGCAGCCAGAGGAGCCAGCGGGTCTCGGCGAGGCGACCACGCCAGGCGTAGAGGATGCCGACGAGGCTGAGCGCGATGAGGCTCATGCCGATGATCACCATCAGGTGAAACGCCTGGAAGACGATCTGGACAGGCGGGCGGTCTCCCGGGGCGAAGGCGTTGAGGCCCTGGATGGGGCGGTTCGCATCGCCATAGGTGAGCAGCCCGAGCATGCCGGGGATCGGCAGGCGGATGCCGCGCGTGCGGCCGGAGGCCTGGTCCACCCAGCCTGCGAGGTACATGTCGGCGGGCGTGTTCTCGGCGAAGTGCCCTTCCATGGCGGCGAGCTTGGCTGGTTGGTGGTCGGCGACGACCTTGGCGCTGTCATGGCCGGAGACCAGCGTGAGCAGTGAGGCCACCAGTGCGAGTGCGAGCGCGAGGCGCATCGAGGCGAGGGCAAACGTCTGGTGGCGGCGGCGGAGGAGATACCAGGCGCTCACGCTGATCACGAGGAATGCGCCAGCCTGCCAGGCGCCGAGGAGGGTGTGCTGCAGCCGGATCATGGCGGACGGGTTGAAGATCATGGCCCAATAGTCCGTGATTTCCGCGCGGGTGCGGCCCGCCTCGGTGACGAGATGGTAGCCCGCTGGCGTCTGCATCCACGACCCCGCCACCACGATCCAGACCGCGCTGAAGTGGGCTCCGAGGCAGACCATCAGTGTGGAAAAGAAATGAAGGCGTGGGCCGACCTTATCCCAGCCGAACAGCAGGAGGGCGAGGAATCCGGATTCGAGGAAGAAGGCGAAGATGCCTTCGGCGGCGAGAACGCTGCCGAAGATATCGCCGACGAAGCGCGAGTAGTGGGCCCAGTTGGTGCCGAACTCGAATTCCATGACCACACCGGTGGCCACCCCGAGTGCAAAGGTCAGGCCGAAGATGCGCACCCAGAAGCGCGCCAGTTGCCGGTAAAGCGGGTTGCGCGTGCGCAGGTACACGGCCTCCACTAGTACGAGGAAGAGGCTCAGGCCAATACTGAGCGGGGGAAAGATATAATGGAACGCGATGGTGATTGCGAATTGCAGGCGTGCCAGCAGGACGACATCCATAGAAAATCCTCGCAGACTCCTTTATAGGCCGGTCGCGGGGGTGAGGCAATGGGGATGTTGGCGGGGCGCGGGC
>CAZWQJ010000507.1:0-1769 GCA_964635825.1 uncultured Victivallales bacterium
CCAGAGATTCGCGACGAGGCGCTGCGCATCGCCACGCTGCCCGCCATCACGATCTTGAAATGCGTAGCGATGTACGAACGCCTGGAGGATAGGAGGAGGAAGGACAGCGCGGACATCGGGTTCATCCTGGATCACTACATCGACGCCGGCAACGGTCCTCGCCTTGCCGAGGGCGCAGACTCAGACATCATGGATCGCGTGCAAGGCGACCTCCAGGCTGCGGCCTCCATGTTGCTTGGGCGCGACATGGGTCGCATGGCCGCACGCGCGACCTACGACCGCATCACCGCCTCGTTGCGAATGGAAGTGACGAGCTCCTCAAGGTGTCCGCTGGCGCATGAGATCGCCCGGGGCGTGGGCAGAGGCAGCTTCGACCGTGCACGCGTACTTCTGGGCTCCATGCTCGCAGGGATTGAGGATGGCGGCGGGGGGTAATTCTTGAGCGCATCGCCCACGTCGAGGCCCTGCGCGATTGCCGCCGGAAGCGCCTGGCTACGATCCGCCAGCTCGCCGAGTATGCCAAGCTGAACAGGTGCTCAACGTGATGCGCCCCTATCGCCTGCCGCGCAGGCGGTCCTGCTTCGGCACCTTCTCGGCAAGCCGGTGCAAGGGGTGTCTCTGCGCGAACTGGCCGGGGAATTGCGCTAGCCCGAATGTTGCACGAGCCCCTCGTGCAACATTCGCCCGCAGGGCCGAAGCAGAGGCGCTTGGCGCCACGCTTCGGGGCCGCCCCGAACCGACGAAACGTCTGGTTCGGCCTGCCGGCCAACGCCTACCCTCGGCGTTGGCTGGCAGGCGCAATTTGCACCAGCACTCCTGCGCTGGTGCAAATTGCGGGCTAGTCGTGCTGCATCATCTCCCACAGCGTCTTGTCAAAGGGGGCGCTGCGGGACGGGCATTCGACGCGATGGCATACCTGACAACTGCGGAAGTCCTTGTCCACCGGGAATCGAAGGCCGGAGACCGTCTTGTTCGGGATCATCAGGAAGGACTCGGTGAGTGTGACGCCTGACTGCTCGCGCACCTTGTCCGTTCCGCCCAACAGGGCGAAAAGCGCGGACTGCTCCTGGATTGGCCAGGTGTCGGCATCCCCAGAGCCGGGACTCATGGAGGCCGTCTTACCCAACCTGTACCGCCGGTCGAGCTGGCGGTTCAGATGTTGGGTCGCCGTGAAAAGCAGGACCGTCTTGATCGTGTCCCGCCAGAACTCCATCAACATGTCCCCCGCGGGCAGGGGGATTGCGTCCAGTTCACGACCGCAGGTCGCCACATAGGCGAACACCCGCTCCGGCTTCTCCAGGTTCTTCCGCAGGGTCCTGCTTGTGAATGTAACGCCCTCGACGGTGACGGAGTCCCCGCCCTTCGCCTCAATGAAGCACTCCCGGTAAACCGCCTTGGGGTTGGCGATCGCTCGCGCCTTCTCCACGAGAGCCGCGAACTCGCCCTCGTCGTCGGAGCCGGGTGCCACATGAACCCGCTCCATGAGGGTCTTCACATCAAGCTCGAACGGAATCTGGGTGATCGTCTCCATGAAACGCTCCTGCGCTACCGCTTTTTCCGCCCATACGCGCCCAGCTTGTCCGCCATCACCCGCCAGACCTCGTGGTACGGCTTGTGCCGCTGGTCGGGCGTGGCGTCAACCTTACCCTTGAAGTTGGGGTAGTCCAGCGTCCGCCCGAGGAACTCCAGGATGGCGAGCACGGTGGTCCCGTCGGTGACGATGCGGCAGGCGTAGTCCGCCTCGGGCGTGTCCACGATCTTGGCGTCGG
>CAZWQJ010000508.1:0-1759 GCA_964635825.1 uncultured Victivallales bacterium
TGAAACTCCTCTCGGGAAAACAAGACGTTGCCTGATAGTAGTACGAAGGGCTCGTGCAACATTCGGGCTAACTGCGCTCGGCACAGCCTCGCGCTCCAGGGGCCGCTATGTGTTGAGAATCTGGAGCGCGAGGCTGTGCCGAGCGCATGCGTGACCTCGGGCGCCCGGGGCGCGAGGTCGCCCCTATTCCTTGCTGATATGCAGGCGCGTTTCGGCGGCGATGACGCCGCTGAGGGCGATGAGCGCGATCAGGTTGGGGATGGCCATCAGGGCGTTGGCGATGTCGGCGAACGACCAGACCATCGGCAGCGTGGTGACGGCGCCGAGCATGACAGCCGCGACCCACAGCAGGCGGTAGGGCTTGATGGCGCGCGGGCCGAGCAGGTACTCGGCCGCCTTTTCTCCGTAATACGACCACCCCAAAATCGTTGAGAACACAAACGTCAGCAGGCCGATCGTCAGCACCGTGGGACCGATGACCGGGATGGCGGCGAAGGCGGCCTTCGTCATGGACGCGCCGTTGAGCCCCTGCGTCCAGACCCCGGAGTTGACGAGGACGAGGCCGGTCATGGCGCAGATGACGACGGTGTCCCAGAAGGTGCCGGTGGAGGAGACGAGGGCCTGGCGGACGGGGTTGCGGGTCTGGGCGGCAGCGGCCACGATGGGGGCACTGCCCATGCCGGATTCATTGGAGAAGAGGCCGCGGGCGATGCCGAAGCGCATGGCCTCGCGCATGCCGGCGCCGAGGAAGCCGCCAACGGCGGCGTGGCCGGTGAAGGCGCTGGAGAGGATGAGCTCGATGGTGGCAGGGATCGTGCGCCAACCGGCGGCCAGGAGAATCAGGCACCCCACCACATAGAAGATCGCCATGAAGGGCACGAGCCGGGTGCAGGTGCGCGCGATGGACTGGATGCCGCCTAGGATCACGACGGCGGTGAGCACGGTCATGACGATGCCGGTGATCCAGGGCGAGATCCCGGTGGTTTCGCGCACGAGGGCCGCCACGGAGTTGGCCTGGACCATGTTGCCGATGCCGAAGGACGCCAACACGGTGAAGGCGGCAAAGAGGAGCCCCAGCCAGCGGCACTTGAGGCCACGCTCCAGCACGTACATGGGGCCGCCGGCCATGGAACCGTCGGGCATGGTGACGCGGTACTTCACGGCCAGCAGGGCTTCGCCATACTTGGTGGCGATGCCGAAGACGCCGGTGAGCCACATCCAGAGAACGGCTCCGGGACCGCCGGCGGCGATGGCGGTGGCCACACCCACGACGTTGCCGGTGCCGATGGTCGCGGCCAGCGCTGTCATCAGCGCGGCAAAGTGGCTGATGTCGCCGGCGCCTTCGTCCGAGCGCGACCAGGAAAGCCGGATGGCCCGCCCGATGTAGCGCTGGATGAACCCCAGCCGTACCGTCAGAAAGAGATGCGTTCCAAACAGCAACACCAGCATGGGCGGGCCCCAGGCCCAGTTGCTGAGGGTTCCAAGTAGCGCTTCCAGCCTATCCATAATTTTGACCTCCGCGAATGCGCGGACTGTACACGGTGGCCCGTAACGTGCAACGAAAAAGGGGGGACGGCTACTCGAGGATGCCGCCGGTTTCGCGCAGGCGGGCTTGGACGGCGACGCGCAAGCACGGAGCGGGGCTGTGTACGCCATACAAGTGTGCGTACAAGATATCGTGCGCACGTAGGGTCCCGTGGCAAAAGCAGCGGCCGGCATCCGAACAGAAGGCCGCCGGGCCGGCGAGTGCACCACGAAG
>CAZWQJ010000509.1:0-1758 GCA_964635825.1 uncultured Victivallales bacterium
CCGTCCCTCGCCCTCCTCCCCTCGCCCCTCTCTTCCCCATGAACACCGCCGCCGGCACGATCCACCGCATCCGCCGCAATGCCGCCTTCGTCCTCGTCGGCGGCATCGTTCAGCGCGGCCTCGATTTTCTCTTCCTCCCCGTCATCGGCCGCCTGCTCGGCGTCGCCGCCGTCGGCTCCTTCACCCAGGCCCTCTCCATCATCTTCGTCGTCAGCTCCTTCACCGCCGTCGGCGTCGGCTCCGTCGCCATCCGCGAACTCGCCCGCGATAAGGACCGCGTCCGCGTCCGCTCCGCCGACATGATGGCTGTCCGCTTCGGCATCAGTCTCGCCCTCTATCCGCTCATCGTCCTCTACACCCTCTGCTCCGGCTTCGACCCCCAAGCCAACCGCCTCCTCCTCATCATGGGCATCATGCTCCTCCCCCGCGCCATCTCCGGATCCTTCGAAAGCCTCCTCATCGCCTTCGAACACATGCGCGCCCTCACCATCCTCCGCTTCGTCCAATCCGTCATGACCTTCGGCTCCGGCCTCGCCGCTCTCCTCTACTTCGACGAACACCGCCTCGTCTGGATGCAGGCCGCCATGTGCGCCGCCGAAATGGTCGCGGCCGTCATCTGGTGGCGCGTCGGCACTCGCCTCGTCGCCGCCCCCGCCTTCGCCTGGCGCTGGGCCGAGTGGCGCTCCATCTTCATGCAGGGCCTCCCCTTCAACCTGATCTCGCTCACCCAGAACATGAACCGCTCCCTGAGCGCCATCCTGCTCTCCCAGATCCCCGGCCCCGTCCCCGGCGCCACCGCCGTCGGCATCTACGCCCCCGCCTCCGCCATCGCCCGCCTGCCGCTGCCCCTCCTCGCCACCATGCGCGTCGCCATGGTCCCCTCCATCGCCTCACAGGAAAATCCCGACCCCCACCAGCTCGCCTCCATCATGTCCTGGAGCCTGAAATGGATGCTCTGGTTCGTCTGCCTCCCCATGGTCGTGGCCACCGTCCTCTACCCCGACTACATCCTCTTCGTCCTCTTCTCCCGCGCCGAATTCCAGGAGTCCATCCTCGTCTGCCCCATGCTCGGCGCCGCCTACGCCCTGCAAGCCGTCACCCTCGCCGTCTCCGGCATGCTCGCCGCCTCCCGCGGTGTCTATCGCTTCCTCCCTTACACCATCGTCTCCCTCGTCCTCGCCCTCATCGTCTCCGTCATCCTCGTCCCCCACTACTCCTACCTCGGCGCCGCCGCCGGCGTCCTCGTCTCCAAGGTCTACAACCTCTGGGCCTCCATCTATGTCTGCCGCCGCATCTACGGCCGTGAGGTCTTCGTCCTCCGCCACTACGCCCCCACCCTCACCCTCTTCATCGCCACCGTCGCCGCCCTCGCCGTCCTCGAAACCCTCATCCCCTCCCGCCCCCTCGGCTTCGCACTCTCCATGCTCGCCAGCGGCGCCATCGTCGCCGCCCTCGCCGTCCGCAACCGCGCCCGCCGCCGCGCCCGCCGCGCCACCGCCCAAGCCGCCGCCCCCTCCCCCGCCCCCGACGTCCCCCTGTAGGGAAACGCGAGACGGAACCGCAAATATCCGAATGTCCAACCGCAGAAGGCCGAATTCTGTAAGGTAGGGCGAAGCCTCCGGCTGAGCCGGGTCATTGTCAACGGGCTGCAAGTGGTGGCCCCCGTGGAAGGCGTTTGGCTCCCCGACCGTCCCCGGGCGGGATGAGAATCGGGACACGCGAGTTTGCCCTCAGCGCAAGGCGCGCGATGCGGCGTTG
>CAZWQJ010000510.1:0-1741 GCA_964635825.1 uncultured Victivallales bacterium
ACCCGTTGGCCTGCGGCGCGGCGGGGACGCCGCTGCCCTACCCGCGCTTCGCGCCCGCACCGATCTCCGATGACTTCCGCCGCATCGTCAGGTAGGGCGACGGCGTCCCCGCCGCGCCGCTGATGATGGAGAGGCATAGCGCAGGCCCTACAAAACGCCGTCTTATCGCCTTCAACGCCGCCTCCTACGCCGCCTACGCCTCGCCTACGCCTCGTCCCCTACGCCTCGTCGGCTTCCCTCACGGCGCGATCACCACCGGGGTTCCCGAGGGCGCCAGCAGATGGAGTTCTTCGACATCGGCGTTGCGCATGCGGATGCAGCCGGCGCTGGGCGAGACTCCGACCGCGCCGTCCTCCCAGGTGCCGTGGATGCCGTATCCCTTGATGCGCGGCGTCGTGCCGACGGCCGCCAGCGACAGCCAGCGCGTGCCCAGAATGTTATCGGGGTGGCCGTACGGGATCTCGCTGCCGTCGGCCCGCCACCACGAGGGATGCACAATCCGGTTCCCAATCAGGAATGTCCCTTCGGGAGTCTCGTCGGCGCGGCCCACCGAAACCGGGTAGCGTTTGAAAAACTGGCCGCCGAGCGTGACGGTCAGGGTCTTCGTCTTCTTGGAAACCGTGATCGCAAACGCCGGATTGTCGAGCACCCGCAAATCGCGACCGACAACGATGCGATTGGGATCGGTCAGCCCGTTGGCGCGGAGGAGGTATTCCTGCGTCACGCCGAATCGGCGCGCGATCCCGGAGGTGGAATCGCCCTTCTGGATGACATAGGAAACCTTGCCCGCCAGGGGCATCCGCGAAACCGCCACGGCGACCGACAGCGCGCCGAGACGTTCTTCGATCTCCAGGCGCGCCGCGCCGTCAGTGACCCCGTTCAACAGCGTCAGATAGGCGTTGCGCGCCGCCGCATCGTCCCCATTTTTAACGCCTTCCTCGGCTTGCGCCAGCAGGCTGCGCTGCTCGGCCGGCAACCGGTCGATCCGCAACGCCTGTGACGGAGGCGCCGCAGCCTCCGGCCCCGCCGCAGCCGCGCCCGGAGGCGCACTGCGGCCCGAAAGGGGCACGGCTCGCCGCAGACCGGCTGATCCGGTGTCCAGCGAACGGCAGGCCCGCACGCCGAAGACCATCACGGCCGCCAGCACGACCACCGCGCACAGGCGCGGCCACAACGGCGGCGAACCGCCGTCAGAAGCCGTCTCCAACCCGTATGTCCCCCGATTCCAAGGCATCTCCAATCCCCCTGAGATGGCTGAACATGCGCACGCCGGCCTGCACCGGTTTCATGCGGATACTATACGGCGACGGCGGGAGGGAAAGCAAGCGCAATGGCCAACACGCATTACCGAATTGACGGGGTGAGCTCCAGACGCTAAGCTTGCCCCCATGACCGACCTCCCGTCCATTCCCGCACCCCCCGCCCCCGACGAAACCGCGATCCGGGCCGCGCTCGCACGCTGGTTCGGCCATGCCGATTTCCGCGAGGGCCAAATGGAGGCGATCCGCGAGTCGCTCGCCGGCCGCGATGTCGTGCTGGTCATGCCGACCGGTTCGGGCAAGTCCCTCTGCTACCAGCTCGCCGCCCTCCTCCTGCCCCACGCCACCCTCGTGATCTCGCCGCTGATCGCGCTCATGAAGGATCAAGTCGACGCCCTCGAGCGACGCGGCATTGCCGCAACCTTCCTGAACTCCTCGGTCGATCCCGAGGAGATGGCTTCGCGGCTGGCCCGCCTCCGCGC
>CAZWQJ010000511.1:0-1741 GCA_964635825.1 uncultured Victivallales bacterium
TCGACAACCGCAACGTGCTCAACGCGGACGGCATCACGGTGGACAGCTCGCAGCACGTGCGCATCGTCGGGGCGTTCAACTACTGCGCGGACGACGCGGCCTGCGTCAAGGTGTGCGCCGCGGGTGCGCCCGCGGTCCAGGATGTGGTCTTCCAGGGTGGCATCTATCTCACGAAAAAATCCGCGCTCAAGATTGGCACGGAGACCTACGGTGACGTGAGCGATGTGACGTACATCGATAACGATGTGGTGGAGTGCGACCGCGGGATGACGCTGGTGTGCGAAGACGGGTCGGTCGTGCGCAACACCAAGCACATCAACAACCGCTTTGAGTTGCCGTACCCCGATACGCGCAGGCGGCTGATGGACTTCTATACGTGGAACCGCACCGGGGGCGGGCGGATTGAAAATACGCTGATCAAGGACTGCGTGGCCGACCGCAAGTGGCCGCGGCCGTCGACGATTTTCCCGGCCTCCGGTCCGATCGATGGGGTGCACTTCGAGAACTTCGTGCTGGCGGGCAAGGTCTGCCGCAGCCTGGAGGATGCGGACTTGCTGGTAGATACCCTGCCCTGCAACGACGACCGGCGCGCCACCGCCTACAACATCACGTTCGAAAAGGGTGTCCCGGTGAATTTGGCGTTCCTGCGAAAGTAGAGGCTATTTATTATGGGTCTATTTGGCGAGTATCGGCTGAAGGATATCGTGTTGCGGAACCGCATTGGGGTTTCGCCGATGTGCCAGTATTCGTCGGAAGACGGGTTTCCGAGCGACTGGCATCTGGTGCATCTGGGATCGCGCGCGGTGGGTGGAGCGGGGTTGGTGATGGTGGAGGCCACGGCGGTGACGCCGGAGGGCCGGATCAGCCCTGCGGACAGCGGGATCTATCACGACGCCCATGTGGAGCCGTTCAGCCGCATCTGCCGCTTCCTGAAGCAGCATGGCGCGGTCCCGGGGATTCAGATTGCCCACGCGGGCCGCAAGGCGAGCACGAACAAGCCATGGGAAGGCGATGCCCAGATTCCGACCGATGGTGGCGGATGGGAGACGCTGGCGCCCTCGGCGATCGCCTTTGGCGGGAATCTGCCGAAGGTTCCGCGGGCGATGACGGAGGCGGATATCCAGGCGGTGCAAGAGGCGTTCGTGGCGGCGGCGCGGCGGTCGCTGCTGGCGGGGTTTGAGTGGCTGGAGCTGCATTTTGCGCATGGCTACCTGGCGCACGAATTCTACTCGCCGCTGGCGAATCAGCGGACGGACCGATACGGGGGCAGTTTCGAGAACCGGACGCGCTTTCTGCGCGAGACGCTTCAGGCGGTGCGCAAGGTCTGGCCGGAGCGGCTGCCGCTGACGGCACGTCTCTCGGTGACGGATTGGGTGGAGGGGGGCGTGACGCTCGAGGATTCGATCGCGCTGGTGCGCGGCTTCAAAGACGATGGGTTGGATCTGCTCGATGTCAGCCAGGGGTTCGTGACACCGGACATTTCGCAGGTTCCGTGGGGGCCGGGATTCATGATTCCGGCGGCCGGGCGGATTCGGCGTGAGACCGGGATGCCGACGGCGGCGGGGTGGATGATCACGGATCCGAAGCAGGCGGATGCGGCGGTGCGGGACCAGCAGGCGGATGTGGTGCTGTTGGCCCGTGAGATGTTGCGCGATCCGTACTGGCCCTATCACGCCGCCCAGGCGCTGGGGGTGGCGGGGCCGGATCTGCTGCCGGTTCAGTATGCGCGTGCGGTCAAGCG
>CAZWQJ010000512.1:0-1738 GCA_964635825.1 uncultured Victivallales bacterium
AGCGACCGGCGTGGCGGTGGAACCAGGCGAGGGCGGCGGTGGGGCCGGCGTCGCGCAGGCCGACGGCATCGGCGGCGGTGAGTGGGGGTAGGGCGCCGATGGCGGCGAAGAAGGTGTTGCGGCGGGCGAGGTTGGGGAATTCCGCGACGGCGGCGGGGCTGAGGTAGCCGTGGTCGGCGAAGCGGGCGAGCAGGCTGTGGCCGACCATGACGCGCGCGCCGTGCAGGAAGGTCTCGCGGTAGGGGGCGAGTTCGGTGCCGGCGAGGTCATCGACGAGGGGCAACCCCGCGCGGTTCATTTCGGTGCCGATGTTGAGTGGCCAGTGGCGGCGGTCGGCTTCGGCGACGAAGGCCTTGAGGTTGGCGATCTTGCGGGCGCGATCGACGAGGTCGGTCACATTCCAATTGCGATCCGGGATGATATTGGCGGCGACGCAGCCGTGGGCGGCCATGGCGTCGATCAGGGCGCGGGGGTCCTGTTCGCCGGCGCTGGTGCCATCGAGCCAGGTGAGCATGGGGATGGCGCCGCTGGCGCGGACCCAGGCGGTGAAAGCGGCGATGGGCGGGAAGGTGTTTTGGGAGGGTTGTTCGTAGCCGATGCCGCCGCGTTTGGCGAGTTTGGCGCGGACGAGTTCCTCGAAGCGGGCTGGGTCCTGAACATCCAGCAGGAGCAGCTCTTCGGCGGGTTTACCGAGGACTTGTGCCCAGAATCCGGCGGTTTGGCCGGGGTTATCCCAGCGGCGGTGGGAGCGTTCGACGAAGGCGCGGATGAGATGGCGTTCGGTGGCGTTGCCGGCGGGTGTGAGCGGCAGGACGTCGCGGGCGTAATCGAGGGCGAGATCGGGCAGGCGCGCGTTGACGCGGGCGATGAGGGCCTCGTTGCGGGCGCGTGCGCCGGCGCGGTAGGCGGCGAGTCCGGCGGCCTCGGCGGTGCCTGTGGCTGGGGGGCGTACGAAGCCGGCGCCCATGATGTAGGTGACACCCGGTTCGCCGGGCGAGGTGATTTCGCGGTCGTTCATTTCCGGCACGAAGACGCGAGTTTCGAGGTGGGCGACGGTGCGCAGGCCGAGGGTGAGGCCGGCGTCGAGGAATTCGGCGACGCCATCGAGCACATCGAAATCGCAAAGTCCGGCGGCGTAGAAGCCGGCGCGGTGGGCTTCCCAGGCGACGCGCGAGGGCGACCAGCCGTAGGCGTTGTAGGAGAAGAATGAGTGCATGTGCAGGTTGACGCAGTCTGCGGCCTCGTGCGAGTCGGCAGACTGTAGCGGAACGGCTGCGCCGTTCCGGGGTGAGGAATGGGGCGCATCGCCGGAGTGCTGGCACAAGGTCTCAAGTGCCCGGCGGCGCACAGCGGGGTCGGTGTGGTCGAGCAGGGCGGGGTCGGTGTCAGGTGTGGACATGGATCATTGCTTTGACGACGCCGTCGCGATAGTCGGCGACGAGGTCAAAGGCCTCCTGTGATTGTTCGAGTGAGAACCGATGCGTGACGAGAGGGGCGGCGTCGATGCGGCGCTGTTCGATGAGGTCGAGGGCGGGCTGCATGCAGTCGTTCTGGCGGCGGACGTTGCACACGGTGATTTCCTGGCGGCGCAGGGCATCGATGGAAAACGAGACGCGATCGGATTCGGGGATGCCGACGACCATGAGGGTGCCGCCGGGTTTGAGGAGCGTGAGGGCCTGATCGAGGGCGTCCTGTTGGCCGCAGCATTCGAAGATGACGTCGAGGAGCAGGGGTTCGG
>CAZWQJ010000513.1:0-1734 GCA_964635825.1 uncultured Victivallales bacterium
AGAACGTGGTGTCCACGTTGGTCAGCGTGATGTTGCCGTCGCCGGGCTGGCTGCCCACGAAGGTTCCGGAGGTTGGCGAAGGCTTGGTCAGGATGCTGTGCCCCGTGGCATTGGTTCCGCCAATCGCCGTGTGGCGGGCCAGGATATACACGGAGCCGGGCGACGAGACGGTGTAGCCGTCGTACATCGTGTGCGTGTCCAGATAACCGCCGATCCGGGCGTCGCCGGTCACATCCACCCGGATTCCGCCGCCGCGCTGATTGTAGCTCTGGCAGTAGGTCAGGAGACTACCGTCTACGACCAGGTTGGTCGCCAGTACCCCAATGTTTCCCGAGCCGTAGCCAATGTTGAGGCCGCTCGTGACCCACGTCGGAATGCTTCCATGCACCACCACGTTTCCGGCCCGGAGCGCCGCGTTCGTGTAGTTCCCGCGGATCGTCACGCCGCCGCCGCTCGCGGTCGCGACCACGTCGCCGCCCAGCGTGATGTCGCCCTCGGTGCACAGCCAGACCGGCTTGCCCCCGCTGCTGCTGCCGCCGTTATGCGTCCGGATGCTGTAGCCGCTGTTCCCGCCGGCCACGGTAATCCCGCGGGAACCGGCGGGACCCTCGCTCCGCACCACCACCGGAGCGACGCGCGTGGAAGTGCCTTCATTGTTGATGCTGCCCGTCAAGGTCACCGGTCCGCCCTTGGCCCAGAGATACGTGCTGGCCGCCGTACCGTTGGGAGCGGTGACATAGGTCCACACGTTGCTCAACGCGATGCTTCCCGCGGCCTCCAGGCGGAGGTTGCCCGCGCTGAAGCTGCCGGACGCCGTATAGAAGTAGAACGATCCGCCCCCCGAGACATTGCCGCCGGCCTGGAACAGCGCGCTCGCTTGCGATTGGTTGTGGTTGAGCGCACCGTGAACGGTGTAGCCGCCGAGGTCCAGGTTGTTGAACTGGTAGGTGTAGGCGTACGTCTCGCCGTCCAGGGTGGTGCCGGGCCACGGGACCGCGACGACCGCGCCGCCGGACACATACTTCAGTTTTCCGCCGTCGGCGGCATCCACGTACACATCGTTGGTCACCGTCACGTCCGGCGCCACCACCGTCTCCACGCTGATCGCGGCGGACCCGAGCGCGTCGCTGGGATAGGCGCCCGGCAGCAGCGTCAGCGTCACGCCCGCCGGGGCGCCAAGGTTGGGCCGTACCGGCGTGAACACGATGTTCGTGCCGTCCTGGCCGGCCGCCAGCGTGAACCCGCCCGCCGGGCTGGCGCTGACGTAGCCCGTCGCCCCGCTCAACACGTAGTTCACCGTTAGCGGGCCATCCACACACGTCCCCGGCCGCGAAATGCTGATCGTGGCGGTGTCGGTCTTCGACTCACCGCACGTCGGATCCCCGGCCGACGACGGCGTCAGCGGCCCGGTGATCAGGTATTGCGCAGGCGCCGCCACGTTCGTCCCGCCCGCATTCGCCGCGACGAAGGTGTAGTAGTAGTTCCGGCTGGAGGTCAGGGTCGTGATGTTGGTCGCCGGGTAGGTGTTGTCGGTCCACGCTCCCGCGGGCCATCCGTTGGTGCGATCCGGGGTCCCCGCCGACTCCCCCCAGCGCACGGAGACCGCCGCCGCCGGATCGCCGTCGTCCTGGAGATAGCCGCGGAACGTGGCGCTCGTCTGCGTCACGTTGGTTACGGACAGGTTCTGGATCGTCCCCGGCACCGGCACGTCCAGCTTCCCGGCGTACGGCACGT
>CAZWQJ010000514.1:0-1727 GCA_964635825.1 uncultured Victivallales bacterium
GCCCCCAACCGCCGCCGCCCACGCTGCTGGAGACGATGTTGATCCACAGGTTCGTATGCGGCTGGACGACCTTGGGCATGCGGATGGTGTCGCCATAGGCGAAGGTGATGAGTGGGTGTTCGGGGAACTCCGACGCCATGGCGGCGAGGATGCGGTTGAGCAGCAGGATCACCGGCCCGGCCTCGCTTTCGTTCTCCACGGCCACCGCACGACACACCTCGCAGCCGCAGGCGATGAAACCATCGCCCTGTCCGATCCGGATGGGCACCCCGGCGGGGAGATTGGAAGAGCGGATTTCCGCCACCATGTTGGATGCCATCTGCCGGGCCAACTCCGGGTTGCTGTAGCAGAGGCCTTGCAGCCAGTGCTGTTGACGTACGCCGCCGATGAGCGGGTACCACTCGGGGTGCGGAGCCAGGTACTGGTCAGGCGGGGCATACTGGTAGAAGTTGTGGTTCGCAACCAGGATATCGGCGGGCAATCCTCCGCCGCGGTTACGGATCTCCCAGGCGCCGCCGGAACCGAACATGGAACGAACCTGGAACGCCGGCTCCCGGACCTCGTCAAAATCGGGCAGAGCGAATGTGGGCCGCTCCGGCGTCACCCGGCAATCGGGCGCAAAGAAGCGCGCGCCGAGATGGTCCTCCAACAGCCCGTATACGGCATAGGTCAGCCCGCGCGACGTGCGGGCGGACAGGGTTACGCGATTTCCTTGGGCGGCAATGCGGTAGCCTTGCAGGGCGGTCGGGCGCGCGCTCAACCCGGGGATCTCGCTCTCGATGTTCAGGACAATGCCCGTGCCGGTCGGTGGGAATTCCGCCGGGGTCTCGACAATCGTCACGTCGCAGGGCGTGCTCATGAGCAGATACTGCCGGAGCGTGAACGCCTGCTCGTCATTCCCGTTCGCGGCAATGGGAATCAACACGGTCGCCTCGCCGGAGGCATCCCGCTCGCTCAGCCTGACATCATCGAACAAGGCGTCCCCTTGCCCCGACAAGGCGATCGTGATCGGATGGCCGTGGTCCGCCGCCACCGCCTGATACCTCAGTGGAACCAGATCGAGCGTGGTGCCCGAGGGGGGTGGGGCGGTTCCCGTGGCGCTCATCGTCTTCGTCGCGATCTCCGCCACGATGACGTCACCGCGTTTGAGTTGCACAGCGTACCCGGTGCAGGGCCACATGGCGGTCTTGCCGACCAGGCAGGTCAAGGTGTACCGCATGCCGGCTGTGTAGGTCGCCGCCAGAGTCTGGCTGACGGTAGCCCCGCGTGCATTCAAAAACTGCCCGCCCTCCACGGCCGCGAATTGCTCGGGAGGCAGGTAATTCTTGTATGCGGCCTTGCGGTGCAGCGCCGGGCTGCCCATGGAGGTCCAGCCTTCCCCTGGACTGGCAAGGTACGCCTTGTTGGACTCGATGACCGGCAGTTCAAACCCGGGGTTCTGGATGGACAGGTTCGTGGTGCCTGCCGGTTCCGTCGCCCAGGCGGGTGCGCACGCGCAACCGAGCACCAGCGCCATGAGCAGACTTCGCAGGAGGCTGGACTTTGTTGCGGATGGCCGAATCGGAGTGCGTCCCGCGAGCCGTCCGTGGGCGCCCCCCCCCCGCTTGTGGTCCGCAGGGAAGAGCGTGTATCCGCCCGCACACCTGCGGACGCCGCGGTGAAGGTTCATGACACACCTACCGGACAATCATCACCGCCCCCGTGAGGACGACCGGCTTCAGGGCCAC
>CAZWQJ010000515.1:0-1725 GCA_964635825.1 uncultured Victivallales bacterium
GGAACGGGGCATCCGGCCGATTATCGGCGCGGAGGTGACGCTGGCCCACGGCTCGCATTTGACCCTGCTTGCCGAGACGCAAGCCGGCTACGCCAACCTCAGCCGGCTGATCTCAGTCGGGCAGTTGGCCGGGACCAAGGGCGCGCCGGTGCTGACCATCGCGGATGTGGCGCAGCACGCGGGCGGGCTGCTTTGCCTCTCCGGTTGCCGCCAGGGCGCGGTGGCGCTGGCGGCGCTGGCCGACGACGAACGCGGGGCCGTGCGCGCCGCAGGCCGGCTGGCCGAGATCTTCGGTCGCGACCGCTGTTGGATCGAGCTGCAGCGCCACTGGCTGCCGGACGACGACCGACTGCTGACGGGGCTGCGGGCCGTGGCGGCGCAGGTTGGCGTGGGCCGCGTCGCGACCAACAACGTCCACTACGCGACGGCGGATGGTCACCGCCTGCACGATGTGCTCACCGCCACCCGCCACAACGTGCCCCTCCAAGATCTTGGCCTGCGCCAACGTCCCAACAGCGAGTTCTATCTCAAGGGTGCGGCGGCGATGGCTGCGCTCTTCGCCGAATGCCCCGCCGCCCTGACCGCGACGCAAGCGATTGCTGAGCGGTGCGCGGTCTCCCTCGACTTCGCTGGCCGCCGCCTGCCGGCCTTTCCGCCGCGTTCTGACGCGTTCCCCCACGGCATTCCGCCCGGCGAGACGGCCTTCAGCGCCCTCTACGCCCTGGCGCAGGCTGGCCTGATCGCCCACTACCGGCCGGTCACGCCGCCGGCCGTCAAACAGCTCGCCCACGAATTGGCCGTGATCGCGGCGGTCGGTCTGGCCGACTACTTCCTGATCGTCTGGGATATCGTGCGGGAGGCGCGGGCGCGCGGCATCCGCTGCCAGGGTCGCGGTTCGGCCGCCAACTCACTCGTGGCCTACGTGTTGGGCATCACCCCGGTGGATCCACTGGCCCACAACCTGCTCTTCGAGCGCTTCCTCAGCGACCGCACCGATACGATGCCCGACATTGATCTCGACTTCGACCGCGATCGCCGTGATGAGGTGATCGCCTACGTCTACGAACGTTACGGCCGGGCGCACACGGCGTTGGTCTGCAATGTGGTGACCTATCAGCCGCGGCTGGCCATGCGCGACGCCGCGCGGGCGCTGGGGTTTCCGGCGGATGAGATCGGTAGATTGGTAGATGGTACATTGGTAGATGGTACATTGGTAGATGGTACATTTGTAGATGGTACATTGGTAGATGGTACATTGGTAGATGGTACATTGGGAACCGGTAACTTGGGGTTGGCGCAGGCATCTGACCCACCGACCAACCTCCCGACTTCCCAATCTACCAACTTACTTGCGACCATTGCCGCGCAACTGATCGGCGTCCCGCGCCACCTTTCCGTTCACGTCGGCGGCATGCTGATCACCGCGCCGCCATTGGTGGAAGTTGTACCGCTTGAGCACGCGACCAAGCCGGGCGTCGTGGTCGCGCAGTGGAACAAGGACGCGGTCGCGGACGCCGGCCTGATCAAGACCGACCTGCTGAGCCTGGCGACCCTGGGGATGATTACCGAGGCGGCCGCGCTGGTCGAACGCCGCCACGGGGTCGTCCTGGATCTGGACCGCCTGCCCCTCGATGATCCGGCCGTCTACCGGCTGTTGGCCGCAGGGGATACGATCGGCTGCTTCCAGGTGGAGAGCCGCGCCCAAAGCGCGATGCTGCCGCGGCT
>CAZWQJ010000516.1:0-1722 GCA_964635825.1 uncultured Victivallales bacterium
CGGCCTTCGCCGACGAGGGGATTCAGAACTGGGCGCTGGATGCGCGCTGGAATCGATTTGTCGGGGACGTCGTCCCCAAGTGGGGGCCGCGCGACGCGCCCTATCCCACGTGGGACGGTGTGCCGGTGTACGACGCGCTCAACCAGACCAAACAGGCGGTCGAGCACCCGGAGCGCGAAACGCCATTCCTCGATATCGGCCAGGGAAACATCGATTACACGATTCCCTTCCACGACGTGGACAAGCATTGGAAGGCGCTTGAGGCCGGCAAGCATCCCTACGCCGCCACATGGCTCATGCACGGCCACTCGCCGTGGGCCGGGCCAGCCAGCTTGATGGCCTACCTGAAGATCCGCCGCGACGAGGTGATACCGGCCTTTGCGAACGCTTCCTGCAATACGCGCCTCAACAGCGGCTTCCGCAATATGGCGTACAGCAGCAACATGACCGCCACGACCCTGAGTATCGCGCCTGGCGCGCTCCGGCTCGCAGACCCGGTGGGGCAGAACGACGACGACGGCAACGGCAACTTCACCAACATCGTCGGCATGACCCTGGTGCTGGGCGCGGGAGCCTTGGCCGATACCACCTTCTTCCGCATCGCGAGCAACACCGCGACGGAGTTGACGATCGAGTCGGGCGACCTGGTGGCCTACCAACCGGGACTCAACTCCTGGCTGCTCTCCGAGCTCAGATCCCAACTCGGGCGTGATCCAACCCCGGAAGAGATCGCCGCCCGCGTGGACGTGCTGAAGAAGCAATTCCTGGTCTGCGACGGCGAGCCGTTCGGCGTTTGGAACGGCCATTTCCAGTGGTCCACCCGCAACCAGAATTTCGACACGAACAGCACGGCCGACGACATCGTCGACGCGAGCACGAATCTGGCCATCTGCCTGCGCGTCACAACCCATCCGCGCAGTGCCTGGAACGAGGCCAGCGCCACGGCGGACGTGACGCCGCGGCGGTGCCGGAACTTCCAGCCGCTGCCGGGCGAACCCGTGCGCTGGCAGAACTGGGATCTGAGCGTGCCGGCCAGCCCGGTCCTGCGCGCGCAGGGCCAGGTGGCCGCGGACGCCCACGGGCTGGTGACCGTGCCGGGGTTCGTGGTCGGCCGCAGCGGCTGGGGCAGCAAGCTGACGATGAGCCGATCCGGCACCTACACCGTGCCGGTGGTGACGATTGCGACCAATGACCCGACGGCGACGGAAGTGGGCCCGACCACCGGCCAGTTCACGGTCAGCCGCGGCGCCCGCACGGACGGCGACCTGGCCGTGAATCTCACGCTCGGCGGCACGGCCACGCCGGGGGGTGGCCCGAACGACTACACGCTCAGCTTTTCCGGGGCCGGAACGGTGGATTATGCGGCGAAGACCGGCACGGTGACGATCGCCGACGGCTCGACCGACGCCACGATCACGTTGACGCCCGTGGACGACCTGAACGTCGAGCCACCCGAGACGGTCATCCTGACGCTGGCCGGCGGCGCGTATTTCTACAACGTGGGCGTTCCGTCCATCGCCACCGGGGTCATCGTCCGCGACTTCTCCGGCAACATTGCGCCGCTGGTCGAGGCCGGCACCGACCAGAGCCTCGCGGTGAACACGCTGCCGACGGGAAACGTGACGCTGGATGCCGCACTCCTCTACGACGACGGCGTGCCGGCCGCACCGACGTACACCTGGACGAAGGACAGCGGTCCCGGCACGGTGACCTTCGGCAACA
>CAZWQJ010000517.1:0-1714 GCA_964635825.1 uncultured Victivallales bacterium
CATGGAATTTCCCCGCATCGCCCTCTTGAGTTGGTGCTCGCCGATGAGCCGCTTCGCCGGCGGCGCCGCCCTGCGCCGCTTGCTGAGCTGCCTGCCGCGCGAGAACGTGCTCTGGCTCGGCTTTCACGAAGGCTCGGCCGGTTCCAACCTGCCCACCTACCACGCCGTGCCTCCACGCCCGATCCACTGGCGCCTGGCCGGCTCCATGCTCGAACATCTGGATGTCGACCTGCTTCAGGCGCACTCCCTCGCCGCCCGCATGTGGAAACGCCTCGAACCGTTTGCCCCACAGGTCCTCTGGGTCTTCCCCGAAATGTGGACCATCTCCGTGGGCCAGGCGCTGCAGGCGCGCTCCGGACTCCCCTTGCACCTCACCGTGCACGATGCCCCGGAAACCGCCGGCTATGACGCGATTCCCCGCGCTTATCTCCCCGCATATCTGCGCCACATGCAGCGCCTGCTACAGGCCGCCCAGTCGCTGGACGCTGTCTCGCAGGGGTTGGTCGACCATCTGCGGCTCCACCACGGCTTCGCCCAGGATCGCACGGCCCTCGTCATTCCCCCCTGCGTGGAAACGGAGATGCTGTGGACCATTCCCGAGCGCACGTGGCGCTCACGACCCGAGCGCCGCATCGGATTGTGCGGCTCCATGCGGATCTCGGCGGCCCAGTGGCAGCAGTTCCTGAAGGCGCTCGGGGCGCTACCGTACCCCATCGTGCTGGAGTCGTTTACGGCCCTGGAAGACCTGCCCGCCGCCGAACTCCCTCCCAACGTCAGCATCGCGTCGCGCGGCTACCGCAATACCGAGGCGGAATTGGTCATGGCCCTCTCCGCCTGTGAGCTCGATGCCACCTACCTGGGCGTTTGGAAAGAACCGGGCCGCCAGCTCTTCGGTCGCACCTCGCTCAGCAGCAAGCTCACCACCTATGCCGCCGCCGGACTGCCCGTCCTCGTCGACGCCACCGCGGACTCCGTTGCCTGGCAGTTGGTCGATCAGTACCACGCCGGCGTCCGCCTCGGCGAGACGCCCGAGGCCGCCACCGACGCCATGCGCTCGCTCTTCGAACAAGCGCCCATCTGGACCGAGGCCGCCGCCGGAGCTCGCCGCATGTGCGTGTCGGCCTTTGATCTGGATCATCACGCCGGCCTCCTCCGGGAACAGCTATGTCGCATCGCCGTCCGCTAGTCTGCTACATGACGCAGGGCTATCGCGTGCGCGGCGGTCATGAGGCCCACCTCCTGCACTATGCCACCGAACTGCGCCAGCACGGATTCGACACCCGCATCCTCGTGCTGGATGCCCTCCCTCCCGAGGAGCACCTGTTCATGCGCCTCCTGCGCGAGCGCGGAATTCCGCTGGAGTCCGTGCGCCCGGCGGGCGGATGGGCGCTGCGCGGCATGCTCGCGCTGCTCGCACCGGCCTGGGGCGCGTGGATGGTCGCACGGGGCCGCCGTCCGCAGTCGGACGTTCTGCGGAACCATCTCGCCGACCGATTGGCCGCCCGCGCGCTTCGGCGGCGGTTGGCCGAACTGCAGCCCGATCTCATCCACGTCCTCGGCCGTCTGGCGAACTACGCCTGGGCGACGATCCCCGTCGGACGCGCCATCCTCCATCACGGCACCGAGGGCCGGCGCGATGCAACCTGGGATGCCGCTGAACTGCAAACCTTCTGCGCATTCGCCGCCTCCGCCGCCCGCAACTTCGCGCCGGGTG
>CAZWQJ010000518.1:0-1713 GCA_964635825.1 uncultured Victivallales bacterium
CAGACGCCGTGGCGCGTGTTCCTGCGGGTGGGCCCCTATGTGGCCCGCAAGGACGGCGCGCTGGTTTACGGTCGCGAGTCTCGACCAGTGGACTTCGCCAAGGCCGAGTTCCTGAAGGACTGGACGGCGCGTCATTCGCCCTCGGCGGCGGATGGCTGGTTTGGCGCCGACTTCGACGACAGCGGCTGGGGCCGGTACCAGGCCGACGAACTGGCCATGCTGACCGGCGGGTACGGCGGCAATCTGGAGAACTCATATATTAGGGACTGGTACGACCGCCTCTGTCTGCGCACGTGCTTCGGGATCAGCGATCCTGCGGCGGCCCAGGATCTGAGCCTGGAACTGGCCTATCTGGGCGGCGTGGTCGTGTATCTCAACGGCAAGGAAGTGGGGCGCCGGCATCTGCCGGCCGGTGGCCTGGACGCCGTGTCGTTCGCGGAGGACTATCCGCGGGAGGCCTACGTTGCGGAGGACGGGGAGACGCCGTTGCCCGCGCTGCACCGGGGGACGGCGCCGGAACCGAAGTGGAAAGACCGGTATGAACAACGCATCCGGCGCCTGACCCTGCGGTTGCCGCCGGAGTCCCTGGTCAAAGGGACGAACGTGCTGGCGGTCGAGATCCGGCGCGCGCCGTTGGCCGGCCCCCTGGGGCCTCAAGCCAGTTGCTGGGAACACGCCGGATTCCACGCGGCCCGCCTGCTCAGCGCCAGTGGCACAGGCGCGGTGGCCTGGACGGCGGCGGTCGAGCGCACCTACGTCTGGAACGCCTGGCCGATGGAAACGGTGACCGAGCAGCGTACGCAGGAGAAGCCGGAGATGAAAAACTTCGCGCGCGGCGTGCCCTCCCGCGGCCTGGAGACGGGCAATCCCTTCGACCCGTTGCGGCCGGTGCGGATCGCCGTGCCGCGCAACGGCTCCTGCGCCGGCGTGGCCGTCGTGAGCGACCGGCGCGGCGTGAAAGGTCTTTCGGCGCAGGTCAGCCCGCTGGCCGGGCCAGGTGGGGCGACGCTCACCCCCGACGCCATCGCGATCCGCTACACCGCCCAGCAGCACGAGGCGCCGTGGTGCGATGTGCTGCTGCCGGCGCCGCCCGATGGGGCGAAGAACGTCCCCGTGTGGTTGCTGGTCAACGCGCCCAGGGACCAGTCGCCCGGTTGGTACCGGGGCACGCTGAGCCTCTCGGCCAATGGCCAGCGGTTCCAGGTGGCGGTCGAGGTGCTGGTCGAGGCTTTTGCGCTGCCCGCGCCGCGGGAGTACCGGAGCATGGTCGGGATGATCCATTCGCCGGACACGCTGGCGGAGCACTACGGGGTCAAGCCGTGGTCGGACAAGCACTTCGCGCTGATGGAGAAGACCATCGCCATGATGGGGCAGCTCGGCAGCGACGTGGTGCATGTGCCGGTGATCCTGGGGACGTACCGTGGGGTGAAGACCGGCATGATCCGCTGGGTCAAGGAGGGCGACGGATACCGCCGTGACTACCGCGCGCTGGAGCAATACCTCGACCTGTGGACCAAGCACTGCGGTCCGCCCAAGGCCCTGACGCTCGACATGTGGTCTCCCGGACACGATCCGGAAGTGATCGACGCCCGCGAGAAGAACTGGGCTCTGCCGCGTCGGAAGAAACCGCTGCCGAAGGTTACGCTGCTGGATCCGGCCAACGGCGACATGACGGACCTGGAGGCCCCGCGGATTGGTGATCCGGCGGGCGAG
>CAZWQJ010000519.1:0-1712 GCA_964635825.1 uncultured Victivallales bacterium
GTCCGCGACACCTACTGGGAAAAGACGGGCGACTGGCGCGGCAACAAGAGCTTTTACCGCTCCGGCTTCAACTATGTCATGAGCACCATGAACTTCAACCACTCCGCCGCCATGGGCGCTCTGCTCGGTGGCGCGGTGATCGGCAGCGAACGGGCCATGGCCGATGGTGGGCACGGCATGGAATTCTGGCCCCTGCGCACCTGGAGCTGGTTCGATGGCAGCACGCAGGAATCGATCGACCACTACTACTTCGCCATCACCCTCACGGCCCAGAAGATGGTGGCCGATTTTGGTCCCACGCCTTTTGACCGCATGGTCGGCCGCGCGATTCTGCGCAAAAGCATCGACGAGCTGGCCGGCGCCTACCATCCCAGCCTGCGGCGCTTCATTGCCGGCTCGTCCCGCACCGCGCCGGAGCATCTCTTTTGCACCCAGGACGGGCTCTACCACATCGCCAACACCCTCAGCCGCTCCGGCGCCCTGCGCGACCTCGCCACCCCGGCCGACCACGGCAAGCGCAATCTGCATGGCATGCCTGTGATCGGGCAGGAAGTCGCCCCCGCCCACATCGCCCGGCAGACGCTCCAGGGCCCCTGGGCGCCCGAATGGATTGCCGACAGTTTCGACAACAAGATTATCCCCTGGCAGATGACCTGCACCTTCAAGCTGTGGGGAAGCCACGTCAAGCTCCCATTCATGCGGCGCACCTTTCTCGGCACCCATTATGGCCTCTATAGTTCCAACGGCCAGGTCGGGATCATCCCCCTCATGGCCCAATGGCGGCGCGCGCCCGAACAGGTATCCTCCATGGAAGGACTCTGCACCATGCTGATGCGGTTCGGGGTTGATGACACCCGCCTGGTCAATGACGCGCCCGGCTGGATCAACACCTATGGCGACCAGGCCACCCTTCAGCATCGGGGAAAAATGATCGTGGTGGCCAGCCCCTGGGTTTACCTGGGCGGCGCCAAGTCACCGAAAAGCATCCAGGACACGATCGCGATCTACAACTACGAGCAGCCCGCCCCCACGTGGACGATCACCATCGACGGCCAGCCCGTCAAATCGCTGCCGGCCACGGCCAAGGCCGGCCAGAAAATTGCCATCCATGACGGCGCGACTTACCTCGGGATCACGGGGCTGCCGGCCACGGATCTCGGCCGCAACGCCGAGGTGGTGCTGCGCGAAGGCACCGACCAGATCTATTACGAGACTAAAAAAGCCAAGGCCGCCCTTTGCATCGACAGCGTCATCGCCCGGGGCGACACCCCGCTCACGGGAATCGACACCGGCCGCCTCGACCGCGCCTACTGCGGGTTCGCGGTCGAAATCGCAGACCGCTCCGAATATCCCGACTTCCCCGCCTTCCAAAAACACCTGGCCGAAACCAAGGTGGACCTGCGCGAGGAGGCGGACAAGGCTCTGGTGCATGTGACCTACACCAGCGGCAAGGACAAGCTCGAGCAGGGCGTCTTCACCACCCACGCCGACCAGTCCACACTCGACACCTGCTTCGCCTACCAGCGCATCAACGGCGCCGACGCCTATCTGCCCGCCGGCATTGAACGCGATTCGCCGCTGACCCAACAAGGGACCACGGGCCGGCTGGAAAAGAATGGCGCTATATTGGAGACACCGCCCGGCCATATGGCCTTCCTGCAATGCGATCCGAAGGCGCGCATCACCGCCGGCGACAACCCCTTCTCCGACCC
>CAZWQJ010000520.1:0-1710 GCA_964635825.1 uncultured Victivallales bacterium
CCTCCTACAGTAGCGCAGCATGATTCCCCGGATTCCGTTGCGCTATGTCCGGACTCTCTCTCAAGAAACACATTCTAAGTAACTGAATGGACAGGCATATTTTCTTGCTCCGCGATGGGGTGCAGAGAGAATCCGAGATCGGCGGCACGCCGTTTCAGGTGATGCAGAACCCTTTCCCGGTAGCGTTCCTCGAAATACGCCTGCCCCCGATCCACATATTCGGAACCCTTGGTCAGCATGGCGTAGATCAGGCGGGCCAATTTGTGAGCGGCGGCGGTGATCGCCTTGCTCTTGTCCAGCCGGGCACACATTCGGCGGTAGTAAGCCCCGAGCGACGATTGACTGGTGCGCAGGTTGGCGGCAGCCGCCTTCAGCGCCTGAGTGGCACGGTTGGCGGTTCGCTTGGATTTGCCCGACAAGCGCTTACCGCCCGAGATCTTCGTGCCGGGGCACAGCCCCAGCCAGGACGTAAAATGTTTGGCCGTCGGAAAGCGCGACAGGTCCGTTCCCACTTCGGCAATCACCTTCAGCGCCGTGGTCGCGTCGATGCTATCGATCCGGGTCAGGTCCACACCACACATCTTGAACAGGTAGGTGCGCACGTCGAAGCGTGGCGCGTTCTTGCCATGCGAACGCCGTCTGGGTTTGTCTGGCGTTCCGTCATGCCCGCCCAGTCGCTTGAGCATCGTCTCCAACCGCGCATCGCATTCCCGCAACCGCTCGCCGTAAGCGTCGTACAAGTCCATCGCCTGCTTGAGGGTGAACAGATGCTCCTCGCGCCAGTTGCCGACCAGGCTCTTGGCGATTTCGTCCTCGCTGGCGCGGATGTGGTTGTTTCTGAACCGCGCCAGGACGTTGCCGTCCCGTTCTCCCGCGAGGATGGCGCGCAGAATCTTCTGGCCGGTCTCTCCCACCACGTCGGTGATGACGTTGCCCAATTGGATGTTCATCTGCACCAGGGCTTTTTGCATGTGCTGGACGTGGCGCCCTTGGTACGAGATCAGCATCTCCCTCTGGCGGGAGATCGCCCGCAGGGCGCAGATGTCATCGGCGGGACGATAGGCGCCGGCTAGCAGGCCGAAGCTCATCAACTGCTGCAGCCATTGGCAGTCGAGCACATCGCTTTTGCGTCCGGCCACGTTCTTGACGTGCCGGGCATTGACCAGGTGGACAGTGAAACCACGCGCGTCGAGCAGTTCGTACAACGGGATCCAGTACACCCCGGTGGATTCCATGGCGACGGTATCGACGCCGCAGGCGCTGAGCCAATCGGCGAGTTCCCGCAGATTCTCGGTGAAACTGCGAAATTCCCGTACAGGCTCCTCATCCCGATCCGGGGGTACGGCGACAAAGTGGCTGGCGGAGCCGATATCGATGCCGGCTGCGTTGGGAAACGCCAATTCCAATCCCGACTTGCGAAAATGGAATGCCGTGCGGGAGCGGGTACGTCGTCTTCGCTCACTCTCTCAAACGGGATGTCCGATGGCTCGGACTCACCACTGTCGCCGACGTGACCCGGGACCACGCTAACAGACGGGCAATAACGCACCATTGGCTATCCGGTCTTCCCCGTCACGGCATTCCCTTTCGTAATAGCAGGCGCCGCTGCACGTGTTTCATTTACACGTCTGGCCGCCGGCGGGCGGGTTACTTCGCTAACAGGGTTTTAAAAGCGTGAAAACATCGAATTAATCGTCGTTCCCGCAAAGG
>CAZWQJ010000521.1:0-1701 GCA_964635825.1 uncultured Victivallales bacterium
GGGCGCGAATCCCTGGCGGACGTCTTTCTGCTGAAGCTGCGGCGGCGGCGCGCGCACCGGGACATCTACTAGTGTGATGCACGATTCGTTCACAACCGAACAGAAGGCCGCCGAGCCGGCGGCCCTCCATCGGACGCATTCGAACAAGGGGATGGAATCACCCTGGAGGGTCGGCGGCTCGCCGACCGCGTTCACGAATCAACGCACGAATCGCTAACCACACTAGCCCGAGCGACGGCGGCGCAACAGCGGCCGAATCAGCGCCCAGTGCATCCGGAAAACGGCGTCGAGGACGGCGGCGAGGACTCGCCCGGTCACGCGCTCGGCCACGATGCCCGGCAGGCTCACGCGATCGCCACACAGCAGGTCGGCATCCGAGACCACCTTGCGCGCCTGAAGGTCCCAGCGCTTGGCCCGCAGGGTGGCCCGGCTGTTCCACACGTCGCGCAACCCGCCGAGGTACTCCGAGAACTGCCCGTGTATCAGAAAGAAAATCCCGGCGCTGAGTTGGAAGAGCAGGATGGCCGGCAGGGACAGCCAGAACGTCCGCGTGTCGAAATTTTTCAGGATGAACCACCAGCGGTTGCGCGTCTGCATTCGCACCCACTTGAGGCCGCGTTGACCGCGAATGTGTGCAGCAACGGCACCGGAATCGATAAAACAGGGGTGCCCGAGCAGCGAGAGCCGGTACGTGAGGTCGCCATCCTCCCAACCAAAGACGAAGTCCTCATCGAAGGCACCGGCGTTGAGCGCGATGCGCCGGTCAAACATGGCTGCGCCGGCGGAGAGCACGCCGACGCGCGCGACGCCGGTGGCGTCGGGCGAGCGCAGGCTGATCTCGCCGGCGAAGTGGATGTCGGTGCCGTTGTACTGGACGGTCCGCTCCTCGCCGTAGATCCGGATCTGGCCGCTGGCGACGCCGGCTCCGGGGTGGGCGGCCAGCACCGCCGCGAGGCGGCTGGCGTAGTCGGTGGCCAGCACCAGATCGTTGTCCATGACGAGCACGAGGTCGCTCACCGCCTGCTTCAGCCCCAGGTTGCGGGCCGGATTGGGCCCGCGATTCTCGGGCAACACGTGCAGGATCGCTGCCGGAAACTCGCGGCGAACCAACGCCACCGACCCATCGGTGGAGTCGTTGTCGAAGACCATGACCTCGCGGAGCCGCACGTGCTTCAGCCCGAAGACCGAGGTGAGCGTGCGGGCAAGCGTCTGCTCGCCGTTGTAGTTGATCACGGCCACGGAGACATCCGGAAGCGGAGCGGGTGTGCTCATGGTCGAACCGGCTCCGGTTGAGGCATGCCCCTGGCGCCGCCCTGCAGGGCATAGAAGACCGCCCCCAGCGCGCACACCCACAGGCTCAGACTGAAGGACAGCAACGACATGGTGAAGGCCTCTGCGCCCGGCAGTCCAACCAGCGCGAACAGGCCCACGTAAGTGCCCTCGCGGATGCCCAGGCCTGCGATCGTCAAGGGCACCACGGTCGCCAGCGTCACCAGCGGCGCGAACACGAGAAAATACAGGGCCGGCAGTTGAATTCCGATGGCGCGCGCGACCACGTAATCCATGAAGACCCGGAAGAGCCCGACGAGGACAAACAGGGGGCCGAGCTGGGTCCAGGTCCGGCGATCGCGCCCGACCCGCACCAGCGCCGCCGCGGTCTGGTACACGACCGCCGTCGCCCGATGCCGCCGCAAGAAGCCC
>CAZWQJ010000522.1:0-1699 GCA_964635825.1 uncultured Victivallales bacterium
ATGCGGATTTCTGGCCCGGCAGGCCAAGCTCACAGGCGTGGACTGCAAGTCCGCCAGGATGACCCGCTCATCGTCGGCGCGATCCAGTCTGCGCTGATCTCGGCCTTTGTCGCCAAGCCCTTCTCCCGCGCTGAGATCCTGCAGGCCATGGGGCACGGCCCGCAAACGCCCGGGGAAGCGCCGCCCGAGATCTAGGGAAACGCTTCCATAGCCCTGCCGCCACAGCCGCCCGCCTGACCCCCTGAATCCGCCCTGGCTAGCCTCGTTTCAGCCGTTTGGCACGCCACCTGCTAAGCCTCTACCAACGGCATGCGTGCCGAGTCGAAGGCAGCGGAACGGCAACCCACACAAGCGGAGGCAACGGCAATGGCTGGGTGATATCAGAGAGGCGGTTACCCACCTGCGCTTCCTGCCGTAAGGGAGATGCTTGAGTTCTGCGCCCTGGCGTGCTGGGAAATGGGGCTAACGGTGCGGACGTTTGATGACCGGCAGAGCGCCCTAGGCTGGCTGTTGCCTTCTCAAGGATAGCGGTGTTGGGCCCGCGCAGTGCCAGCCAGCGCCCGGCCTACGTTGTGCCTGGAGCCGATTTGCGGGGCCCGGAAAGCCAGAGGCCTACCGAGGCCAGAACCTGCCCGCCACCGGTTCGCCAAACCGTTGCCAGGCCTTGCGCGCCCAACATGGCACAGGACTGTGCCGCCGCGTGGCGCGAGTAGGGTTTCTCTCCATCGAGGGGTAGGGATTGTCCCGACAGCGGCCGGTCACGCCACGGTCCACATTACACTAAAGGTGAGGCGAAGGTGGCGGACCAGAGGCGAACGACCATGAAGACAATGAGACTCCGCTTCGCGGATGGACTGGCGGTCATTGTCGGCGCGGCCATCTTCCTCGCCATCGCCGCGGGTGCGTCCGCACCGGTCGGCGCCGCGGATCTGCCGTGGACGCCCGTGGACGGCTGGGTTGTCAACGGCTCGGTCAACGCCATCGTCCGCACGGCGGACACCACCTATCTGGGCGGCGCTTTCACCATGATCGGCCCCAACCGCCCCAATGGCGTGCCCCTGGACGCGACGAGCGGCCAACCCGTGGCACCCTACCCCAGGCCGAACGGAACGGTGCGCTGCGCCGCGCCGGATGGCGCGGGCGGCTGGTATATCGGCGGAGACTTCACCCGGATCGGTGCGGTCGACCGCAATCGCCTGGCCCACATCAAGCCCGACGGCACGGTGGATGCCGCCTGGAATCCGAACGCAGACAACACAGTCCGCGCCTTGGCGGTGTCGGGTATGACGGTCTATGCGGGAGGAGATTTCACCACCGTTGGCGGAACGACTCGCAACCGTCTCGCGGCGATCGGCACGGACGGCACGCTGGCCGCGTGGGATCCCAACGCAGGCGGCACGGTCAGCGCCTTGGCGGTGTCGGGCACGACGGTCTATGCGGGGGGCTCGTTCACCACCATCGGCGGAACGACTCGCAACCGCCTGGCGGCGATCGGCACGGACGGCACGCTGGCGACGTGGGATCCGAACGTGGGCGGCACGGTCAGCGCCTTGGCGGTGTCGGGCACGACGGTCTATGCGGGGGGAGCGTTCACGACCGTTGGCGGAACCGGCCGCGGCAATCTGGCGGCCATCGGCACGAACGGCACGTTGGGGTCGTGGCGTCCGACCGTAAACGGCTCGGTCTTCGCCTTGGCGGT
>CAZWQJ010000523.1:0-1671 GCA_964635825.1 uncultured Victivallales bacterium
CATTCGCGTCGCCGGGGGGTTCGTGCTGGCCACTCGCGTGGCGGTCTGGTCCGGCGTGTTGTTCAGCGCGCCGTTTCTGGTGTGGGCAATCGCGGGGTTTGTATTCCCGGGGCTGACGCGGCGCGAGAAGCGCGTCATCCGGCGGACCGGGGCGCTGGCGACCGGTCTCTTTGTGGCGGGGGTGGTGTTCTGCTACTTCACGACGCTGCCCGTCACGCTGCAGATGATGCTTGGACTGAACTCATGGATGGGCAAACCCACCGACTTTGTTGAATTCAGCGATTACATCGGCTTCGCCCTGAACCTGCTGCTGGGGTTCGGCCTGGCGTTCGAGTTGCCGGTCGTGCTGATGGCGCTGGGCAGCGTCGGGGTGGTCACGGCGGCGGGCTTGCGCAGGACATGGCGCTACGCCGTGGTCATCATCCTGATCGTGGCAGCCGTCCTGACGCCGCCCGACGTCTTCTCGCAGGTGCTCATGGCGGGGCCCCTGCTGCTGCTCTATGAGATGGGCGTCTGGCTCGTCCGCATGCAGGAGCGGGCCGCCGCCAGGCGAGAAGATCCCTCGCTGCGCTCGGGATGATCGCGCCAGCGGAAGGTTGGCCCGCGCGGTTGTCCGCGCGGGCCGTTCATGCCGCTGGCACGCTTTTGCGCACCCCCTGCCTCAGGCGTAGAGCGGGCCGAGGTCGCGGCACACCATGAAGTCGTTCCCGGCGTAGCGGTCCCACATCGTCGGGCGGAACACGTCTTCAGGCCGGACGTTGTGCAGATCGACCGGGATGCGCAGCATGGCGTTGAGAGTGATCATGTCCGCGCCGATCAGGCCGAACGAGTTGGCGTCGTGGTTCGGGCCGATCTTGGACATGTACTCAAAGGAGGACATGTTGCGGGGGACCCAGTACGACTCGGGCCACGTCGAGTTGGTGACGCGGCTGATGTGATTGGCCACCTCGGCCGGCAGTTCCACGGTCTCGCCTTCGACCACCGAGCAGGTGAACTGGTCGCCGATCACGTTGTAGCGATACGCGGTCATCGGCACGCCGCCGGGCGTGCGATAGTGGCTCGACAGTCCATCGCCCGGGAAATACTCGAGGATGGCCGCCTGGTACTCGGTACCGGCAATCGCCTCCTTCATGAGCTGTTCCTGCAGGCGGCGGCTGCCCCGGATGGCCTTCGAGACCTCGTGGATCGGGAGGGACTTTCCACCCTTGACGAGCGACGGCACATCGACCGCGTAGTCCAGCGATCCGGCGCCAGAGTTGCGCTTGTCAATCAGGCCCTGCGGCACGAGGTCGCCCACGTCCACGCCCGTGGCGCGGCGGATGCTCTCGGCGGTCCAGTTCGTGCGAATGTCGGCGAACAGCTGCGGCATCCCGCTGACCAACTGCGCCAGCAGCATGCCGATGGCGTTCTTGGAGTCGTTCTCCGTCGCCACCACCATGGGCGCGCGATAGCCGTTCCAGTCGAACGAGCTGCACAGGACCGACTCGGTCAGGTCGAAATTGGGGTAGAGGTCTGTCCACTGGCGCTGGCCCTGAGTGCCGGCGGCGATGGCGTTGGCGCCCTGGGCGAATTCGACGTCCGCCTTGAAGCCCTGGGCCTTACCCACCGACGGCAGGGCGAGGCGCGGGTTGCCGATCATGAGGTCGCGCACGATCATCGTCATCTTGATCG
>CAZWQJ010000524.1:0-1661 GCA_964635825.1 uncultured Victivallales bacterium
CGGCCACGAACGCCGCGCGCACACCGCGCTCGACGCCCCAGACCGCGATGCAGGCACCGCCCGCAACCGGCCCCAGCATCTTGGGAATCCGCCTCACCAGAGCGAGCACCGAGACGCCGAGGGTGCGTCGGTTCTTCGGCACGACCTTGGCGAGGATATCCATGGTGGCCGGGAGAGAGATCGCCGACCAGGAGATGAATAAGGCGGCGCCAATAAACACCGCCCACCACGATCGAATCAGGATCACACAGAGGTAGCCGAGCATCGAGAGTACATTAAAAACCAGCAAGGCGCGTTTGGTTCCGAGCCGATCGCTCAAATACCCACCGGGGAACGAGTAGAGCGCCGACAGCAGATCATCCATGCCCGCCAACACCCCGATCGCCAGAATGGCCGTCGATGATTGAGCCAGTTCTTGCAGATAAAGCGGCAAAAAACGCTCGGCCATGTGCTCGCCCATGCCCACTAGGACAACCATGCCGAGCAAGCCAAACAGGCTGCGCTTGTGGATGCTCGCGAGCGGCGCAGATACAGATGACTCAGGGTTCACGTTTTCCAATTTCAACGGGGTTTAAATTCAGGCTCAGCTTACACGGGAACCGAACGGGGTGTCAATGCGTTCAATGACCGGCCGACCGAATACGATGCAGACGGGGCGGTGGATGGCCTGGGGGCCGCAGGCCGACTCCAGTCTTCCGCTGGCGGCGTCGTAGGCATAGGAACAGATGGTGTTGGAGGTTTCATGTCCGGCGAGAATGAATGCTTCTCCGGGGATGAAGGCGAAATCACGGGGGCCAGCGCCGACGAGCTTGGATATCGCCAGAAGGTCCAATCGCCCGGAATCGGGATCGACATCAAACGCGGCGATGCTGTCGTGGCCGCGGTTGGAGGCGAGGAGGCGTCGGCCGTCGCCCGAGCATTTGAGCGCGGCGGCCTTGCTGAAGGCATGAAAGTCCGATGGAAGCGTGCTATGCGTCTGCATCGGGATGAAGGTATCGCCCGTATAGCGGTACGCCGTGAGCGTGTTGTTGAGCTCGTTCAGGAGAAAGGCGAACCGGCCATTGGGATGGAAGACCAGGTGGCGAGGGCCTGCACCGGGCGCGGTCGTGATCGTGAGTTCTGCCACGGATGAGAGCCCGTTCCGGCGGAGCGGCCAGTCATACGCCAGGACACGGTCGAGGCCGAGATCGGCGACGCACAGGCATTTGCCGTCGGGCGTGATGCGGACGCAGTGGGCGTGGGCCTTGTCCTGACGATGGGCATCGGGGCCGCTGCCCGCGTGAGTGACGGTGACCGGCGGCGTGTCGGCAAACGCGCCGTCGGGGGTCAGGTCGCAGAAGCCGGACACGGCATGGGCGTATTCGGCGAAGGCCAGGGCCGTTTCATCGGCGTCGAGTGAGATATGGCAGGGGACCGTGCGGGTAACCGGCTTGCGATTGAGCAGCGTCAACGTGGCGCCGCTGATCCGGTAGGCGGCGACGAAGCCAGAGAGGGACTTCAGCCCCGCAGCCAGAATCCCTTGGACGGCGTAGAGGACGGGGCGCGTTTCGGAACAGACGAGGTAGGTGGCGTTGATCATCCCGCCGACCACGCCGACAAACCTGAACGCGCCCGTTTCGGTGTCGGTCTCCAGAATATGGATTCCCGTCTGCGTCGCGTCG
>CAZWQJ010000525.1:0-1660 GCA_964635825.1 uncultured Victivallales bacterium
TCCAGGATCCGCGACGCATCTTCCCGCGTCTGGTTCCCGTCATACCCGTTCTTCCTGAGCACCCGCGCCTGCTTGTACGAGCACAGCCCCGCGTCCCAGCGCCGGAAGATCTCATTCAGCAGTTGCTGGCCACCCGCGTAGTCCACGGAATCAGGGTCGATCCCGGCTTTCGCCAGGATCGCCCGCTGCTTCCCGCTCAGCGTCTTGCCTGTATTCCACCCGCGCGCCTTCACGGGCGAGAGTTGGAACACATCGAACGGGTTGACCTGCTTCGCCGCCCAGGACGCCTTCGCCGTCAGATGCGCACGGCGCGCCGCTTCGCGGGCGCGCTCGAGCTCCAGGGCCTTCTCCTCCTCCGCGAGCGTCTTCGCCATATCCACCGGGCCGCCGGCTTGCTTCGCCTTCGCCACGGCCTTCGCGACGGCCTCGTCGCTCACGTTGCCCCCGAGGATATCGGCGCTGGTCATCAGCTTGTGCCGGCCGGAGTTCCCCACAAAGTCCACCACCAGGCACGCGGGCTTGCGGCTGCCGCCGATCGCCATCCGGCGCTCGTCGGCCGTCGCCACCCCGTCGACCAACCCCGGCAACGGCCGCGTGGCGCGGCCCACCATCTGCGCATACAGCGACCGTGACTTCGTCGGCCGCCCCATCACAACCACCTCCACGCCCGGGTCGTCGAACCCCTCGGTCAGTACGCCCACGTTCACGACGTACTGCAGGTTGCCCGCCGAGAACGCGGCGAGCGTCTTCCGCCGCTCGTCCTTGTCGGTCTTCCCGCACACCCAGCCCGCGCACCCGGCGCGGTGCCGGTTGAAGATGTCACACAGCCGCTCCGCGTGTGCCACGCTCGCGGCAAAGACCAGCGCCCGCCGGTCGCCCACGATCTCCACCGTCGGTCCGGCGATCTCGTGGAGGTTGCGCTCCTCTTCCATCACGCGCGCCAGGTCGGCGCCGTTCAGATCTCCGGCCGTGGTCCGGACCCCGGAGAAGTCCAACCCGGACACCTCGACCACCTGCTGCTGGATCGGGACGAGCCAACCGTCTTCGATGGCGTTCAGGATCTCGTAATCGAAGGCGACGGTCTCATACACCTGCCCGAGCGCGACTTCGTCGGCTCGGTCCGGTGTCGCCGTCACCCCGAGCACCTTCAACGCCGGGTTCTGCCGGTAGTACTCGATCACCCGCCGATACGTGGCTGCCGTGGCATGATGCGCCTCATCCACGATCAGGAGGCCAAACATCCCCGGGTCGAACCGTGTCATGCGCCCGCCGCCGTCGGCGCCGGAGCACTGCGTCTGAATCGTTGAGACCACCACCTGCGGACCGCCGAACAACCCCCCGCCCAGGTCGGCCCGGTAATCCGCCATCTCGACCTCACAGCGAAACCCGGTCACCTTGTGGATCTTGTCCACCGCTTGGAACACCAGTTCCTCGCGGTGCGCGAGCACGAGCGCGCGGCCCGGGAAGCACGACCGGATCAGACTGGCGAACAGAATCGTCTTCCCAGTACCCGTCGGCATCACAACCAACGTCGACCCCGCGCTCTGCCATTCCCGCTTCACCGCGCCAAGCGCCTCGCGCTGATACGCCCGCATCTTCATTTCGCCGTGCACCTTTCTCCCCTCCGTCTCGGCGCGTACCCGCGCCGAGGGCAAACGCG
>CAZWQJ010000526.1:0-1644 GCA_964635825.1 uncultured Victivallales bacterium
GCAACACCGCCTGCAGCACCGCGCCGGCGCACGAAAGCGCCGCGCCCACGACAAAGCCAGCAGCAATCCGGCTGATGCGGAGCTGCAGCAGAACCCGGTCCAATTCTGTCGCCGTTGCGGGCCAGGAAAACCCGTTCTGCCCGATCATCACCGCCAGCGCGGGGATCAGCAGGCAGACGACAAGGCCGATAACCATCAAACGGGTTTTCGTGATCACGCGCGTCAGGCACTCCCAGACGACGGATGCGGAAACAGCCCGCACCGCCGACACAGGCAAACGGTAGCATGCCCCGCGCGAAACGTCAACGAGGATGCGCAACGGACTCTAGTCAACCATTATGTTATTACAGGTTGACAATCGACGCAAATCCCTTTATCTTTCACACTTTTTCAACCTGAAAGGGTTTTTCGACATGCACCTACATCGTGTGATTCTCTGTTGCTTCTTCATGGGTTTGGCCGGCTATGCCGCAGCCGAGACCAACGCGGTGACCGAGTGGGAGGTTGAGGTGGAGGGGCGACTGTTGCGGGAGATTTCGCTGGCGGATGCCGCCTGGACCGTCGTGCCGCTGCTCGAGACGCTGCCCGGAGTTTCCGTACGCAACCAGGGCTTCGGGGGCGCGCAGACCGACATCAGCGTTCGCGGCGGCGCGTTCAATTCCAGCGGACTGCTGCTCGGCGGACTGGCCTTGCGCAATCCGCAGACCGAGCATTTCCAGTGCGACCTGTCGGTTCCGGACGGAACGTTCCGCATGCCGGAAGTGCTGACCGGTCTGGATCGGTTTGCCGTCTCATCGGGGCATCCGTCGGGGGCGGTGGCGCTCGATTTCGCGCCCATCGAGGAGGGTGGCCTAGCCGCGGTCGGCATCGGTGAGGCGGAGCAACGCCTGGCGCGCATCCGCCACGGAACGCGCTGGAGCGACGGCGGGGCCTCGTTCGGGGTTGAGGGATTCGCCGCGTCGGACAGGGCCGACCGGACGGACGGCCAGCCCGATAACTACCTGCGGCGCTGGACCGGTGGCGGTCGGGGGGACGTCGTGACCGATGCGGGGCGGTTCGACCTGCTCGCCGTCGACACGATCCGGGAATTCGGCGCGCGCGGCTTTTACGGCACGCCGCTGACGCTTCCCTCGGAAGAGCGCGTGGAGGACGCGCTCATCCTGGCCGGTGTCAGCGGCGGCGACCGATCCGAAGACCGGGCCGGGCGGCTAACCGCCGCGTTCCGCCGGACCGAAGACGCCTACTGGTACTACGGAAAGCCGGCGGGCAATCCTCCGAACCGCCACGTCTCGGATGTCTGGGCGCTGCATGGCGATGCGGTGCGCCCTCTGGGCGGCGGGTTCCGGCTGGCGGCGCGGGGCGATGCGACCTGGGAGCAGGTCGCCAGCCGGAGCCTGGGCGACCATGAGCGGGGTCAGCTCTCGGCGGCGGTGTTGCCGGGATGGCGGCGTGGCGCGTGGGAGTTCACCGCCGGCGGCGCGGTCGAGGGGTGCAGCGACGACCGACCCGCCTGGCTGCCCGCCGCCGGCGCGGTGTGGCACCCGACGGAGGCACAGCAGGTGTTTCTTTCCTACAGCGAGGCGGTGCGCCAGCCCTCCTACACCGAATACAACTACAACAATCCGACCTCGCTGGGCAATCGCG
>CAZWQJ010000527.1:0-1644 GCA_964635825.1 uncultured Victivallales bacterium
CATTCTGGCTGCGCTGGGATTGGACACAGCCCACACCAACTCGGCGAGCCACAACTAGAGCGACGATTTTCTATCACGGCTTGGCTCGGCACAGCCGCTTCCACTTGACGGTTGCGGGCGCGAGGCCACCTCACGCGAGAATTTGGGGTTACGCCTGCGCGTGCTCCCAGACGAAGGTGGCGATCGCGTGGGCGGGCAGGCGCGTGGGATAGGCGGCGCCGCGGCATTCGAGGCGCACGGGCTGCTCGCGTTCGCCGCGGTTCATCACCACCGCCACCAGCGAGCCGTCCGGATGGCGCGCCGCCACGCACTCCAGGTTGCAGGCCTCGACGCGGCTCTCCACCCACACCGCGCCCGGCGGCAGAAACCGACTGAAATGGCATAGGTAAAAATAGGCGCTCTGGTAGTGAAGCGTGCCGCGCTCGGCATCGGCGATGATGGGGGCATCGCAGAAATTGCCCACATGGTTCGGCCCGCCCTGGCGATCGAGGACCATGTTCCAGTCGATCCAGCCTTCGGTCCAGTGGTTAAGATCGCCGATGATGGCATGCCCGTAGCGCTCGCCGAGTTCCCACGAACCGAGTTTGACGCCGCCCTCCTGGCAGCCCTCGGTGAAAACGAGGTGCGCCTGCGGGAAGCGCGCATGGACGGCGTCGAGGGCCTCGAAATGGTCGCCCGTGTACCAGTGAAAGCCAAGGCCCCAGGTGTAGCGGGCGGCGCCGGGATCCGCAAACACATCCGCGGCGCGGCGCTCGAGGGCATCCTTGTTGTGGTCCCAGGCCAGGATGCGCACGTCCCCCAGCCCCTCGCGCGCCAGAGTCGGCCCGAGGTGATCGCGGATGAAGTCGCGCTCCTGGGCGCCCGTGTAGAGGCAGGAGTCCCATTTCTGCGCGGCCTCCGGCTCGTTCTGCACGGTGATGCCCCAGAGCGGAAGGCCCTCAGCCGCGTACGCATGCAGGTAACGGGCGAGGTAGCGCGCCCAGGTGTCGCGGCACTCCGGCCGCAGGCATCCGCCATGGTTCATCTGCCCATTGGTCTTCATCCATGCCGGCGGGCTCCACGGCGACGCCAGGAGCCGCACCGGGCGGGTGGCCACCTGCAGCGCGTCGCGGATCAGCGGGATCAGGCGCTGGCGATCGCGCTCGATACTGAAATGCGCGAGCATGTGGTCGGCGGGCGTTTCGCTGTAGGCGTAGTTGCCTAGCGCAAAGTCGCAACTGTTGATGTGCGTGCGGCACAGCGTGTAGCCCGCGCCGCCGGGCCCGAAGTACGCGCGCAGGGCCTCGCTGCGGACCGCCGCCGGCAGCCGCTCCAGCGCCACCGCGGCCGCCTCGGTGAACGCCCCGCCAAACCCCAGCAGCGTCTGGCGACGGTGGGATGGGTCGATGCAGATACGCGCCCCCGTGGCGGCGCTCCCCTCCACAAGCGGCGCGACGTCCATCGCCGGATCCAGCCGCGCCCCCGCGCGCGAGGTCACCCACGCCCGCACCGGCAGGGCCGCCGGGCTGCGTTCGCGTTGAGCCGAGCGTCGCATGGGCGCTATTCTATGCGCTCCATTGCCGCCACCGGCAACATCCATGTTACGCGCCCATCCATTTGTCTATGCTTTTCCGTGGCATGGCCTCACAATGGAGGTGTTCGGTG
>CAZWQJ010000528.1:0-1641 GCA_964635825.1 uncultured Victivallales bacterium
CGAGGACGAGGGGATTGCCGTGCCGTCGGGCGAGTGGGTTGTCCAATCGTGAGATGAGGAATTGGCGGGTGCGTCATCGTGGGGATCTTGTATAGTTCGCGCATGTCCTACTTCCTGCGGGAGCCGGTTGACTTTGGGCGGCACAATGCGGCGGTGCGTGCGTTGCATGGGGCCTACGCCGTGAGGCGTCAGGAGCGGGTGCCGGTGGTGCACACGTGGAATCCGCGGCTGGTGCTCAGCAATCCGGCGCTGAATCCTAACGGGTATCGGTTCACGGACTACTTCACCGATGCGGAGACGCATGTGGAGTGCCAACTGGCGTTTCAGCATTACGTGCGTCATCACATGCTGGGGGACCACGAGATGGGCGTGCCGGAGGGGGGCTGGGCGCTGGTCGTGGATTTTCAGAATGTGTGGGATCAGGGCTGGTTCGGATGCCCGATTCGTTTTGGGGACGACGGCTTTACGGTGGACACGACGGAGGTGCTGCGGGAGCGGCCGATGACGCTGTATCAATGGCCGGATCCGGATCCGCTGTGGGGCCAGGGCGATTTCATGCGGCGCGCGGTGGAGATGTTCGAGCAGCTCGAAGCGATCGCGTTGTCGGGGCGCGAGTATCTGGGGCGTCCGCTGCTGCCGCCGACGCGGTTGCCGGGGATCAACACGGATGGGCCCTTTTCGGTGGCGGTGAAGCTGCGCGGGGCGACGGAGTTGATGTACGACATGCACGACGATCCGGAGTACGCGCATTCGCTGCTGGCGTTTGTGACGGGCGGGATCCTCGCGCGCATGAGGGCGGTGAAGGATTGGCTGTGGGATCGGGCGCGCGTTCCGCCGCAGGGGCGTGACTACCGGGAGAACCTGTGGTTTGCGGACGATTCGATCGCGATGCTTTCGCCGGCGCAGTACCGCGAATATGTGCTGCCGCATCACCGGCAGATCTTCCAGATGTTCGACCGGGGGGAAGGGTGCACGATTCATTTGTGCGGGCGGGCGTCGCATCTGTTTCCGCTGCTGGCGAACGAGTTCCGGGTGCGATCGTTCGATACGGGGTTTCCGGTGGACCACGGGGCCCTGCGGCGGGCGCTGGGGCCGGACATTGAGATTCATGGCGGGCCGACGGTGATGACGGTGAAAGATGGGACGCCGGCGGAAATCGCGGACGAGGTGCGGCGCGTGTGCGCGTCGGGCATCATGGAGGGGCGGCGGTTCATTCTGTCGGCGGCGAATAATTTGGCGCCGGGCACGCCCGCGGAAAATGTGCGCGCGTTCTATGAGGCGGCGAAGGCGTTTGGGCGGTATGACGGGTAGGGGCTCGCCGCTGCGGAGTGACCACGGTTGACACCGAGCGCATGGCCTTGCAGTCCCTTGTCCTCCGCCAATTCGCGCACCAGCGTTTGGCAGGCGTAGAATCGGCGCGGGCGTTGGGGCGTGAGTTGGGGAGGCGGGGGGGGGCGGACGTGGAGATGGAGCGCGGCGGGCGGGGCCGCCCGCCCTCCAGCGGAAAGGGGAGCGCGGGCTTGGGGGAGTGAGTTGGGTGGGGCGGACGTGGAGATGGAGCGCGGCGGGCGGGGCCGCCCGCCCTCCAGTCTTCGCGAGCGGTTGCGAGACGTGGAGGTGCCGTGGCCTCGCGGACTTCGG
>CAZWQJ010000529.1:0-1635 GCA_964635825.1 uncultured Victivallales bacterium
GGCGAGCGCTTCAACCGCGCCCTGGATCACCGCCTCCCGCCCGCCTCCACGCGCCCGCGCGCCCTGCACGAGGCCATGCGCTATAGTCTCTTTCCCGGCGGCAAACGCCTGCGCCCCCTGCTCTGCATCGCCGCCGCCGAAGGCGTCTCGGCGCGCCCCTCCGCCTCCACGCGCGAAGCGGCCCTCTGCGCCGCCATCGCCGTGGAACTGCTTCACACCTACACCTTGATCCACGACGATCTGCCCTGCATGGACGACGATGACGAGCGCCGCGGCAAGCCCACCGTGCATGTGGTCTACGGCGAAGCCAATGCCGTGCTCGCCGGCGATGCGCTCCAGACCCTCGCCTTCGAGTGGCTGGCCCGCGCGGACCGGGCCCGGCCCGGGATCGCCGCGGGACTCGTACGCGAGTTGGCCTCCGCCGCCGGCAGCCGCGGCGTCATTGCCGGCCAGGTGGAAGATATTGCCGCCGTGGGCCACAAACCCTCAGCGTCCCTGGTCGCCTACATTCATCGCCACAAGACCGCCGACCTGTTCCGCGCCGCCGTGCGCATGGGTGGCCTCACCGCCGCCGCGCCACCTCCCGTCCTCGCCGCCCTCGGCCGCTACGGCAATGCCCTCGGCGAAGCCTTCCAGATCACCGACGACCTGCTGGACGCGCCCCCGCCATCGGCAACACGCACCGGCGCCAGCGAAGCGGCGCGGGTGGCACCGCGCCCTCCCCATATAGACATGAAGTCAATGATGGGGAGGGCCGGGTGCCACCCCGGCCGCGTACTTCAAGTGGCGGCCAAACCGCCCCCACCCACGGAACTCTCCTGCCTGGCCGTCATGGATGCCGCCACCGCGCGCCGGCGCGCCCAACGCCTGGTCCAGTCCGCCGTTCGCGCCGTCGCCGCGCTCGCCCCCGCCGGCCGCCGGCCGCTGACCGCCATCGCCGAAGCCGTCGTCGATCGAACCACATGAGGAGCCGCTGTCCATGTCTATTCACCCCATGACGGTTGTCGTGTTTCTGCTGTCCTACCTGATCGGGGCCATCCCGTTCGGGCTGCTCGTGGCCCGCGCGCGCGGCGTCGACATCCGCAAAGTCGGCAGCTGCAATATCGGCGCGACCAACGTCTTTCGCAGCGTCGGCAAAAAGTGGGGCATCCTGACCTTCGTGTTGGATATGCTGAAGGGCGCCCTCCCCACGCTGCTCCTGCCGATGCTGGCCGCCGGCGAAACGGGCATCCCCTCGCCGGGCTTGCGCCTCGCCTGCGGGCTCATCGCTGTTTGCGGCCACAACTGGCCCGTCTATCTGCGCTTCAAGGGAGGCAAAGGCGTGGCCACCACCACCGGCGTGCTGCTAGGCGTTTCGCCCGCGGCCATGCTGATCGGCCTCGCCGCGTGGGCCCTGGTCTTCCTGACCACGCGCTACGTGTCCGTCGCCTCCATGGCCGCCGCGATCGTTGTCGTGGCCGCCGCCTGGTGGCTGCGCCTGCAACCGTGGCCGCTCGTGCCCGCGGTGCTGACGGTGCTCGGCGCCTTCGTGCTGTGGCGCCACCGCGCCAACGTGCAGCGCCTGCGCACCGGCACCGAACACCGCTTCCAATTCACCAAGCCACGCGCCTAGCCCGGTGGCCCGGCCGCTTCCGC
>CAZWQJ010000530.1:0-1620 GCA_964635825.1 uncultured Victivallales bacterium
GGAGATCAAACCATGAAACGAGTTCTTGTTCTCTTCACCGCGCTGCTGTTCCCGCATTTCTGGACGCTTGTAGCGGCAATCGTGCTCATCCTGGAGGTTCCGAGCATGTGTGAGGCAGGCGAATCCGCAACCCGCGCCGCGCCCGCCGCCGTAGCCGCACAACCGGGCCTGCTGCTGCGCGAGTTCATCTACGAAAAGGCTCCGTTCCCGCACTGTCACGCCTCGACCCTTGTCGAGACGGACGGCGGGTTACTCGCGGCGTGGTTTGGGGGTACGGAGGAGAGCCACCCGGACGTTGGCATCTGGCTTGCGCGCCGCGAAGGCGAGCGCTGGACGGAGCCCGTCGAAATCGCGAACGGCATCCAGTCGCCCAAGAAGCGCCACCCGTGTTGGAACCCGGTGCTCTTCCAACCCAAGGGCGCGCCGTTGATACTCTTCTATAAAGTCGGTCCCAACCCGGACACGTGGTGGGGCCTGCTGCGCACGTCGAACGACGGCGGCAAGACGTGGAGCGACGCGCGGCGCTTGCCGGACGGTATCGCCGGGCCGATCAAGAATAAGCCCGTCCAATTGCCGAGCGGCGAGATCCTCTGCCCGAGCAGTTCCGAAAACCACGGCTGGCGCGCACACATGGAACGCACCGCGGACCTCGGCGTCACGTGGACGAAGACCGGGCCGCTCAACGACGGCAAGACGATCGGCGCGATCCAGCCGAGCATCCTCTTCCATCCCAACGGCAAGCTGCAGGCGATCGGGCGCACGCGAGGCCAAGGCAAGCTCTATGAGATCTGGTCCGATGACGCGGGCAAGACGTGGAGCGAGATGAAGCTGATCGACCTGCCTAATCCAAACTCGGGAACGGACGCCGTGACGCTGACCGACGGTCGCCACCTGCTGGTCTATAACCACACGCTCAAGGGCCGCAGCCCTTTGAATGTGGCGGTCAGTCCCGATGGCAAGCAATGGCAAGCCGCGCTGGTACTGGAGGACACGCCGGGCGAATACTCGTATCCCGCGGTCATCCAGACGCGAGAGGGCTTAGTTCACATCACCTACACGTGGAAGCGGACCAAGATTGCGCATGTCGTCGTGGATCCGAAGAAGTTCGATGCGCGGCCGATCGTGAACGGCGAGTGGCCGAAGTAGATGCCCTCCCCCCAACGCGGGGGAGGGCCGAGAGGAGCCCGTGCCGGCAGCCGCGTACACGCACAGGCCGTGAGCAGATAATGGATGAGGAAACCACCACCAACAAGGAGAAACACCATCAACACACAACGGAAATTGATGGCGACCATAGCGGCGGTCATGCTGCTGCTGGGTATGGCGGGATCGGCGCTGGCGGCGGAAGAACTCGTCGCCGACGGTGCCTGGCACCATATCGCCGCGACCCGCAGCGGTACGGTGCCGTGCACCTTCAAGATCTACGTGGACGGCGTATTGAATGCCACGGACAGCAACGCTGCCAACACTCTGCCGGCGCTGACGCGACTGCGCGTCGGGGCGAGTTTCCATCCAGGATCTTACTACACCGGCCAGATTGACGATGTGCGCGTGTACAGCCGGGTGCTCTCGGGCACGGAGATCCAGGCGTTGTCCGACAGCGGCCAGGCGGCGCCCGTC
>CAZWQJ010000531.1:0-1618 GCA_964635825.1 uncultured Victivallales bacterium
TCACTTCCAACCCGCCCCCCGCCACCCGCCCCCCGCCACCCGATAACCGATAACTCCCCCTTCCCCTCCCCCTCCCCCTCCCCCCATGCCCTCCTCCGCCTCCCAACCCCAAGTCGTCGTCGCCCAAAAGGGCTCCCGCGAGCACTTCCTCGCCGCCCGCGCCCTCCACCGCCGCGGCATGCTCGCCCACCTCGTCGTCGACTGGTACACCCCCTCAAGCCTGCCCGGCGCCAACTGGCTGCGCCGCCTCCCCTTCCGCCCCCTCGCACGCACCCTCGGCGCCACCTGCCCCGATCTGCCCGACGCCTGCGTCTCCTCCCTCGGCCTCTTCGGCCTGAAACGCCGCGCCATGGAACGCCTCCTGCACGGCCCCGAGCGCTTCCTCCGCAGCGATGCCGCCTTCGCGCGCCGCGTCGCCACCCTCGCCCTCCCGCCCCACCATGCCTTCTTCGGCTACGCCTACGCTTCACTCGAAACCATGGAACACGAACGCCAACGCGGCATCGGCGTCATCCTCGACCAGATCGATCCCGGCGCACCCGAATACCGCCGCGTCGCCGCCGAGGCCCGGCGCTGGCCCGACTACGGCCCCCCGCTCCCCGAACCACCCGCCGCTTACTACGCCCGCAACCGCCGCGAGTGGGAACTCGCCGACTGCATCGTCGTCAACTCCGAGTGGACCCGCCGCCTCATCGAAGAGGATGGCGCCCCCGCCCACAAGATCCGCCTGCTCCCGCTCGCCTACGAACGCCAGGAATCACCCACGCTTCCCTCCCCGCTCGACAACGCCCCGCGCACCCTGCGCGTCCTCTGGCTCGGCACCGTCGGCCTCCGCAAAGGAATCCCCTACCTCATCGAAGCCGCGCGCGCCCTGGAACACGAACCCATCCTCATCGATGTCGTCGGCCCCCTCGAAATCCCCCGCTCCATCGTCGATCGCGCCCCGCGCAACATGCGCTGGCACGGCCCCCTCCCCCGCGCTCGCACCTCCGCCATGTACGCCGACGCCCACGTCTTCGTCCTCCCCACCATCTCCGATGGCTTCGGCATCACCCAACTCGAAGCCCTCGCCCACGGACTCCCCGTCATCACCACCCCCAATTGCGCCGCCGTCATCCAACACAACCAAACCGGCTGGATCGTCCCCGCGGCCGACAGCGCCGCCCTCGCCGATGTCCTCCGCGACCTCTCCCGCGATCCCGCCCGCCTCCTCGCCATGTCCCCGCACTGCACCGCCCTCGCCGCCACCTACAACCTCGACACCTACGCCACCTCCCTCTCCTCCATCATCCACTCCGCCTTGAGCATTGAGCATTGAACGTTGAGCGTTGAGCGTTGAACGTTGAACGTTCGATGTTCGCTGCCTTATCTCGTCCTCGTCCTCGTCCTCGTCCTCGCCTCCATACGCCTTCTCGGCAGCTCAGCAGAATCTCAAGCAACGATCGGCAAACAACAAACCCCCATCCGGCCCGCCGCGCGCCGGGGGCTTCGCTCCTCTGAGTCACCTTCCCCGTGGCGCGGGGCTCCTGTCCCGCGCTGTTCGGCGCGCGCGACGGGAGCCGCGCGCCACGCAGGATCCGAATCCGTACCAACCACCCTGTCTCTCATTCTCGTACTC
>CAZWQJ010000532.1:0-846 GCA_964635825.1 uncultured Victivallales bacterium
GCCTGGGTGTGAGCACTGCTACGCCAAGGGGATTTCGGACAGGTTTTACAAGGATGTGACGTGGGGACCGGATTGGACCAAGTGGCGGATGTGCAAGGGGTTCTTTGCCAAGACGCTGCAACTGGAGCGCAAGGCCGCGCGCCTGGGCCGACCGCTGTTCGTGTTCCCGTCGATGTGCGACCCGTTCTATTCGCCGGGCGGGTGGAGCGCTGAGGACTGGATTGAGACGGCGGTCCGCACGCCGCACCTGATCTGGCTGCTGCTGACCAAGCGGCCGGAACTGATACCGGATATCGAGTGGCCGAAGAACGTTTGGGGCATGGTAACTGCCGAGAATCAGGAATGGGCGGACCGGCGCATACCGGTGCTGCTCACGAAGCGGTTTGCGCGTCGCGGTGTGAGCGTCGAGCCGATGCTCGGGCCGGTGAGCCTACAGCGTCGTGGAGCGTCGGGGCTTCTTCTGGATAAGTTTGGCCTGGACTGGGTTATCTGCGGCGGTGAAACCGGCAACGGCGCGCGCAAGATGGAACTGACCTGGGCGATGAACCTGTACTCCCAGTGCGCATCGGCGGGCGTCCGGTTCTGGTTCAAGCAGTGGGGGTCGGCGCATGGGCGCGAGATGGCACACTGCGCGCAACTTTGGGGCAATGTCATTCAGGATCGTCCGGGGGTGGCGCTGTGACCGCTCCGATCCGCATCCAGTTGAGCCGGGCGCGCGGTTGGAGGATGCCGCCGAATACGGTGAAGGTGGACCGGTCGACGAAGTGGGGCAACCCGTTTCGGGCGGGCCACGGAAACGCCGCTGAGTGCGTGCGGCTGTTTGGTTGGCTGGTTGAACGGCACTTG
>CAZWQJ010000532.1:856-1594 GCA_964635825.1 uncultured Victivallales bacterium
GAGTTGCGCGGCAAGAACCTGGCCTGTTGGTGCAGGCCGGGAGCGCCCTGCCACGCGGATGTGCTGTTGGAGGTGGCGAACCGATGATCACCCCTCGTCCATACCAAGAGGAATGCCGGGCGGCGGTGCATGGCCAGTGGCTCAAGGTACGCAAGACTCTAGTGGTGCAGCCGACCGGCACGGGCAAGACAGTGGTGTTCAGTCTGATCGCCCTGGACATTGCCCGGCAGGGCGGGCGCGTGCTGATCCTGTGCAACCGGGAAGAACTGATCCAACAGGCGCGGCGGAAGATTCTGGACGTGACGGGGATCGAGGCGGCGATCGAGCGGGCGGGGGATACGGCGGTCGGAAGTTACTCCAGAATCACCGTTGGCAGCGTTCAGACGCTGATGTCCATCACCCGCTTGGAGCGCTTCGGTCCGGGCCATTACACACACATCATCTGTGACGAGGCGGACCAGAGCCTGGCCGAAAGCTTCCAGCGCATCTTCAGTTACTTCGGCGAGGCCCGGGTGCTGGGCGTGACGGCCACGCCGGACCGCGGCGACCGGCGCGCTATGGGGACTTTCTACGAGAGCTTGGCCTATGAGTACACCATGGACCGTGCGCTGGCTGAGAAGTTTATCAGCCCGATCCGGGCGCGGCTGATACCCCTCAAGATCGGATTGCCTGACGTGGGCGGGCGGGACTGGAGCGACTTGGAAGTGGGCGAGGCCCTCGCGCCGTACATCCCGCAGA
>CAZWQJ010000533.1:0-1587 GCA_964635825.1 uncultured Victivallales bacterium
GGCACCTGCACCCGAAGATCCTCGCCTTTCAGGGCATGGAAATCGGCAAGCGATTCCCGCCCGTCCCACTCCAGGAACGACATTCCTTTCTCGAGGCGCCGGGCATCCTCCCGCTGGCCCGCTATGCCGATAACGGGTCCGTGGCCGTGGCCATGCGTGCCACGGCATCGGGCAGTACGCATGTCGTGTATCCGCTGCCGATCCTGAACACCTCGTTCCTCAGGGCGTTGGCGCGCAGGGCGGGCTGCCACCTGTTCACGGAGCAGGACGATTTCGTCTGCGCCTCGCATGGCCTCCTGCTCATCCACGCCGCCTACACCGGGAACCACGTCCTTCACCTGCCGACATCGGTGAACCTGTACGACCTGCGGGAACAGCGCCCCGTGTCGTCGCAATCGAAGACGCTTTGCCTGCGGCTGGCGCGAGGCGAGACGCGGTTGTATCGGATGTCAGAATGAACAAGAATCCTCCAGTCAGTCTCAACGGGCGTGAGCCCGCCCCCCGGGAAAAGTCATCGCTTGCCGGGTTAATGGCCGCGGACCTTCGCAGCCTCGAAGACTCCCGCATGGACCTGGCGCGCTGTGTCGTGCTGCCCCAGCACCTGTTCGTGGGCAGCGGCCGGGCGGTCGTGGCACCGCTGGACGACACCCTGGGCGTCGGCGCGTTTCACGCTCCACCCATCACCGCCCCCTTCTTTGCCCTGCGCGCCCAGATGCTCGTCAACGGCATCGAGGTCCACGACTCGCCCTCGGGTTTCCGGCTGCCCGAACCGACCAACACCATCCCACGCAACGTCCGGCCGCTGCTACAACGACGCCGGCTCTGGCAGTTGGATCGCATCATTCGCATCGGACACGCCCACTACCGCGTCGGCGACGAAATGGTCAGTTTCGAGGTCACCACGCAACTCTTGCCGCTCGTAAGCCAGCACGGGTTCGTCATGTCGGTGACCGTGCTGAACCGCGGCAGCCGCACCCTCGACATCGCCTTCACCGACTCCATCGAGCCGGGCGCCTTCGGCACGCTGCCCTGGTCCGACTGGGTCTGGATGCCGCCCAAGCCTGTCACGCCATCCCAGCGAATGGACGACCACCACTTCCGCGCCGGCGACGTGGACCTGAACATCGCCTGGGATGCCACCGTGCTGCGGGTCGAGCCGGGCGAGGAGGCCGCCACCGCGGTGCGATGCATCGCCCGTGTGTCGACGCCAATACCCGCCCTTCCCGTGGCCCCCGCCGGCACTCTGATCACCCAGTGCACCGAGCATCAGGCCGGGCGCTTGCAGCGTGTCACTGACCAGTTTCCCAGCTTCGCCAGCAACCACGACGGCCTCAGCCAGTATTGGCGCCGCTGCCTTGTTACCGGCATGACCTGCCTCTGGGACCACGAGCAGTTCAAGAGCCGTCCGCACGTCGCCACCTCAGGGCTCGACGGCGGCGCGATTTGTACTTATTTATGGGACACGTCATACGCGCCGCTGGTGCTGCACCTGATCGATCGGCGGCTGCCGCGCGCCATTCTCGATGTCGCGCGCGGGATGGACATCGGCCAGCACTTCGCCTTCACGCCCGACGGCGCGGGCACCGG
>CAZWQJ010000534.1:0-1577 GCA_964635825.1 uncultured Victivallales bacterium
ACCGCCCACATCTTCACGAACAGCGGCACGTTCACCAACTTCACCCTGTCGTCGGTCGAGGTGCTGGTGGTGGCGGGCGGCGGGGGCGGCGGCGCCACCATGGGAGGCGGAGGCGGTGCGGGCGGGTTGATTTATACCTCTGCTTATCCTGTGGTCTTTGGGAGTTATGCCGTAAGTGTCGGCGTCGGCGGGCTTGGAGGCATTGCGTATAACGCAACGGCTCCCACTCAACAAGGGTTAAGAGGCAGCAACTCCGCCTTTGGTGTGGATATAATCGCGACGGGCGGCGGCGGCGGGTGTGGTTGGATCAACAATCCTGCAACCAGCGGCGGGTCAGGCGGTGGCGGAAATACGGCGACCAACCTGCCTGCGGCTGGGATTGCCGGGCAGGGGAATAGCGGCGGGGCGGGTGGCGGCACTTCTCCAAATCGTGCCGGCGGCGGGGGCGGGGGCGCCGGAGTTGTTGGAGGAGCCGGATCGAATACGGTCGTGGGTGTAAAGACGAACGTGTTCGGCGGACTCGGTGGTGACGGCTTGGCGTATTTTGGCAGCTATTATGCCGGCGGCGGAGGCGGGGGTATCGATGCCGGCACGAACAGCCTGCTTTCAACCGGTGGCGGGGCCGGCGGGTTGGGGGGCGGCGGGGCCGGCTCACGAGGCACCACCAACGCCATTGACGGGACGCCGAACACGGGTGGCGGCGGCGGCGGAGCCGGGTATAACACGACGGGCACGGGCCGCATCGGCGGCAACGGCGGCTCCGGCATCGTGATCGTGCGGTACGTTACATCCGGAGCGCCCGAAATCCAGAACCAGCCCGTCACATCCGTGACGACCGCCTCGGCGACGTTCAACGGCCTGCTGGTGTACACCGGTTCCTCGGCCTGCGCGGTGTGCGTCTACTGGGGCACGGACACCAATGCCTGGGCCAACACGAACTGGTTCAACGGCGGCGCCGTCAATCCGGACTGGACCAACAACACGCCGTTCAGCACCAACATCGCGAGCGGAATCAGCCCGAACCTGAACTACTACTACACCTACGGCGCCTCCAATACGACGACGAATGTGGTGGCGAGCGGGATTAAGAGCTTCATCACCGGCGAATTGACCGTGCAGGCCACGGATCCGAATGGGCGCGCGGATGCGTGGGATCCCGCCGCGTTCACGGTGTACCGGCCAGTGGGTTGCACGAACGAGGAGTTGATCGTGAACTACACGCTGGGCGGCACGGCCACCAACGGGGCGAATTACACGATTGCCCCGGCCAGCGGCGCGGTGGTCTTCGCCAGGGGCTCGACGAACGGGGTCATCACGGTCACGCCGGTCCCGCGCGCCGCGGCGCAGCAGACCGTGATCCTGACGCTGACGTCAGGACCTTACGCGATCGGTTCCCCGAACGCGGCGACGTGCACCCTGGCAGCGGTGTCGGCGTCGGCGGGGAACCGCTATTGGACGAGCATGGTCGATGGCACGTACTCCGTCGGCGCCAACTGGCTCAACGGCGTGGCGCCATGGCCGATCGACACCGCCTACTTCACCAACAACGCCAGCTACGCCGTGAACTGGAACGCCGA
>CAZWQJ010000535.1:0-1570 GCA_964635825.1 uncultured Victivallales bacterium
GTGGTAAGGAGTTGCGGCACTTAACCCGCTTATTGCCCAGCGCGGCGCAGCCGCAACCGAAGAGGATTTGAACAGAAGGAAGCAAAGGAAGCGAAGGGGGTAGCGGCCGGCCGCAAGACATCTGGCTTTGCTACCTTCGCTGCCTTCTGTTCAAAATCTTCCCAAGAAGAGAAGAAGCTGACGGATAGTAGTACGAGCGAATTCACGCTCGTGCAGCATGCGGGTTAGGGGATTCGAACTCCCGACCCGACGCAGCGAAGGTGGGAGGGGGGGGCGGGGGGGCTCAGGAGGGATGGAGGAGGGAGGCGTAGACTTGGGCGGTGCGGGAGGCGATGGAGGGCCAGGCGTAGCGGGAGAGGACGAGGGCGTGGCCTTGTTGGGCGAGGGAGGCGGCGCGGGCGGGGTTGTCGGCGAGGGTGGTGATGGCGTCGGCGATGGCGGCGGGGGTGGGTTCGACGACGAGTCCGCCGCAGGTGCCGTTGCTGGTGAGTTCGAGGATGGGGGGGACGGGGACGGCGATGATGGGTTTTGCCGCCATCCAGGCTTCGAGGTAGGTGACGCCGAGGCTTTCTTCGCGGGAGGGCATGCACATCATGAGGCACTCGCGGAGGAGGGAGGATTTGGCATGGTCGCCGACGACGCCGACGCGGTGGATGCGGGGGTCGGTGTGGCGGGCGAAGGCGCCTTCGACGGATGGGCTACCCGGTCCCGCAAAGACGACGTGCAACTCCGGATGGCGCTGCCAGACGGCGGGCATGGCTTCAAGTAACTCGACGACACCCTTGGCGGCGGTCATGCGGCCGATGAAGAGGACGAAGGGGGAATCTCCCAGGTGGAAGGCGGTGCGGACGTCTTCGTGGGGGGACTCGCTGTAGATGGGGCCGACGCCGACGGTGTGGACGGTGGCGGGGGCGCGTCCACGGGCGATGAAGAATTGGCGTTCGAATTCGGTCATGGTGATGAGGGCATCGGCCTGGGTGGTGAGTTCGAGCCAGTAGTCATCGGTCCAGGTGCGGGGGATGAGCTCGAGGGTGGGGCGGAAGACGGTGGGGCGGGGTTGGTCGGCGGCGACGTTGGACCAGGCGGGGTCGGTCATGTGCATGAGGGGGACGAAGAGGAAGGGGATGCGGCGGCGGCGGGCTTCGCGCAGGGCGGCGCGGCCGAGGAAGGAGGCGCCGCCATGGACGCAGTGGATGAGGGAACTGCCGTCGAGGAGGGGGGCGAGGCGGCGCTGCACGAGGCGGGTGAGAAGGGCCATCATGGCGTCGACGAGGGCGCGGGGGAACTTGGGGCTTTGGAGGCGGGCGAGGAGGATGGCGGCGAGCTTTTCGTGGAGGGGGAAGGGGATGCGGATGACGTCGATGTCGCCGTCGGGGAGGTGCTCGGCGCGGGCGGGGGCGTGCTTGAAGCAGTCAACCCAGTATTGGCGGCCCTTGGTGGCGTTGCTGCGGATGAGGGTGACGATGCGGATGCGGTGGCCGGGGGAGAGGGCCTGGACGAGGGCGCGGGTGTGGATTTCGCAGCCGCCCATGGAGGGCCAGTAGACGGGGAGGACGACGGTGATGGTGGG
>CAZWQJ010000536.1:0-1564 GCA_964635825.1 uncultured Victivallales bacterium
CCCTGGCCCGTGAGGGCATTCCGGGCGTGACCGTTACCGAAGTAAAGGGCTTTGGCCGGCAGAAGGGCCACAAGGAAATGTATCGCGGCGCCGAATACGTCGTCGAGTTCCTGCCCAAGGTGAAGTTGGAGGTGGTGGTCACCGACGACAAACTGGCCGCGGTGCTCGGCGCCATCACCAAGGCCGCGGCCACGGGCCGCATCGGCGACGGCAAGATATTCGTGCTGAATGTGGAAGACGCCGTGCGCATCCGCACCGGCGAGACGGGTGACCTCGTGGTCGAATAACTGGCGTGGAAGGAAATGCAACAAACGGACGGCGCGCGGCGCCCCACCGATGACAAGGAGAAATGACATGGATGCCCTGATGAGTAAACTGGCGCGGATGCGCAAATTCAAAATGCTGGTGCTGGCGGCAATGGTGCTAATCCCGGCGGGCCTGTCCTGCGCGCAGGACGCGGCCCCGGCCGCCGATGCGGCCGTGGCAACAATTGATTCAGGCGACACGGCCTGGATGCTCACCTCCACCGCTCTGGTGCTGTTCATGACCATCCCGGGCCTGGCCCTTTTCTACGGCGGCCTGGTCCGTGCGAAGAACGTGCTCTCCATACTGATGCAGTGCTTCGCGATTACCTGCATGATAACGGTCATGTGGCTGATCGGACTGTACAGCATGGCCTTTGACACCACCGGCATGGCCAAGGGGGTGACCGACCTGCACTCGTTTATCGGAGGGTTTGCCAAACTCTTCGGCGCCGGCATTACGGTCGGCAGCATGGCCGGCTTTCTGCTTCCGGCGGACACGCACGCCATTCCCGAGTCGGTCTTCTTCTGCTACCAGATGACCTTCGCCATCATCACCCCCGCGCTCATCATCGGCGCCTTCGCCGAGCGCATGAAGTTCAGCGCCATGCTCATCTTCATGGCCCTGTGGTCCGTCCTCGTGTACGCGCCCATCTGCCACATGGTGTGGAGCGGCGACGGCTCGTTCCTCGGAAGCACCTGGGGCGCCCTGGACTACGCGGGCGGCACGGTGGTGCACATCAACGCCGGCATCGCGGCGCTCGTCTGCGCGCTCATGCTCGGCAAGCGCAAAGGCTACCCGAACGTGCCCATGCCCCCGCACAACCTGACCATGACGGTCACCGGCGCCGCCATGCTCTGGGTTGGCTGGTTCGGGTTCAACGCGGGCAGCGCCGTGGCGGCCGACGGCCGCGCCGGAATGGCCATGCTCGTCACGCAGGTGGCCACGGCCGCGGCGGCCCTCGCCTGGATGACCATTGAATGGGTCAAGAACGGCAAGCCCAGCGTGCTGGGCATCGCCTCCGGCGCGGTGGCCGGCCTGGTGGCCATCACCCCCGCCTCAGGCTGGGTCGGCCCCATGGGCTCGCTCGCCATCGGCGGCGCGGCCGGCATAGCCTGCTACTTCGGCGCGACAACCCTCAAGCACGCCTTTGGCTACGACGACTCGCTCGACGTCGTCGGCGTCCACTTCGTCGGCGGAACGCTCGGCGCGCTGCTCACCGGAATCTTCGCCGCACCGTTCCTGGGCGGCCTGGGCACCT
>CAZWQJ010000537.1:0-1560 GCA_964635825.1 uncultured Victivallales bacterium
TCGCGCACCAGCTCGGCCACCCGTCCGTCCGAAGCCGCGCGCACCAGCGCGCTGCCCACCACCACCGCGTCGGCCGCTGCCGCCGCCGTGCGGGCCTGTTCGCCCGTACTCACGCCAAACCCCACCGCCACCGGCAGATCCGTCACCCGCCGCAGCGCCGCCACATGCTCCGCGAGGTCCACCGCCACGCGATCGCGCGCGCCGGTGACGCCGGTGACCATGATGTAATACACAAAGCCACGCGCCTCGCGCAGAACGCCGGCCGCGCGCGCCTCGCCGGTCGTCGGCGCAATCAACGGGATCACGCAAAGCCCGTCGCGGGAGGCGAACGTGCGCAGTTCTTCGGATTCCTCGTGCGGCAGATCCACCACCAGGAACCCGTCGGCCCCCGCGGCCGCGGCGTCGCGGCACAGGCGGTCGAAGCCGTACGCGTAAAAGGGATTCGCGTAGCCGAATAGTACGATCGGCACGGCGCTGTCACGGCGCAGGCGGCGCACCAGATCCAGCACCCCGGCCAGCGTGGTGCCGGCCGCCAGCGCGCGTTGCGCGGCTTCTTGAATCACCGGCCCGTCCGCCGTCGGATCGGAGAAGGGCACGCCCAGTTCCAGCACATCCAGCCCCGCCGCCAGCGCCGCCCGGATGTTCCGCTCCGACGTCGCCAGATCCGGATCGCCGGCCGTGAGATACCCCACCAACCCCTTCCGCCCCGTCCGCTTCAACTCTGCAAACGTCTGATCAATCCGATTCATGCTTCACCCGGAACAGAACCGCAGATACACGCGGATAGACGCCGATCCGGGAACTCGATCCCATCTGCGCCCATCTGCGTCCATCTGCGGTTCACTTCCCTTCCCGCTTCAACGCCAGCACCGAATCCAAATCCTTGTCGCCGCGCCCCGAAAGGTTGGCAATGACAATGCCGCCCTTGCCAAGCGCCTGCGCACGCTTGCCCGCTTCGCAGATCGCATGCGAGCTCTCCAGCGCCGGGATGATGCCCTCCAGCCGCGTCAGCAGATAGAACGCCTCAACCGCCTCGTCGTCCGTCACCGCGCAGTACTCGACCCGCTTGCGGTCCGCCCACCAGGCGTGCTCGGGCCCCACCCCGGGATAGTCCAGGCCCGCGCTGATCGAATGCGCGTTCAAAATCTGTCCGTCGCCATCCTGCAGTACATAGCTGCGGCTGCCGTGCAGGATCCCCACGCGCCCGCCCTCGATGCTCGCCGCGTGCATCCCGGAAAGCAGGCCGTGCCCGCCCGCCTCGACACCCACCAGCTTCACGCCCGCGTCGGGCTCGAACACGCAAAAGATGCCCGCGGCGTTGCTGCCGCCGCCGACGCACGCCACCACCGTATCCGGCAGGCGCCCTTCCTGCTCCAGGATCTGCTGCCGCGCTTCATCGCCAATGATGCGCTGAAAATCCCTCACCATCGCCGGGTACGGGTGCGGCCCCGCCACCGTGCCGATTACATAGAACGTGTCCCGCACCGTCGTCGTCCACCCGCGTAGCGCCTCGCTCATCGCGTCCTTCAGCGTGCGCGTGCCGCTGCTCACCGGGATCAC
>CAZWQJ010000538.1:0-1558 GCA_964635825.1 uncultured Victivallales bacterium
TCTGTGCCGCCGTCGAACGTGTTCCAGAACATGGAGACGGCGGTCGCCGCGGATCCGGTGGAACTCAGGTATCCGTTCAGCGTGGCCGACGCGGCCGTGATGTCCGTGGCGCCGGAGGCGTTGTTGACGCTGGGCGGCACAGCCTCGGAGGCATGCTCGTAGGCGCCGATGTCGAATCCGGCGCCCTGAGGGCGCGCCACTCCGCGGAGGTCGGTGGCCGGGGCATTGCTGCTGGCGGCGTTGATGCAGACGCTGCCCGCCGTCAGCCGAAGATCGCCTACCGCCGGGTTCAAGAATCCAGGCGTGTCGGTGGTCACCCAGTTAGACCCCGTGATGGAGTCCCCACTGGTCGCGCGCTTGCAGTTGTAGGATGCGCTGATCGTGCCGGCGCCTGCCGCGTCGCTGTCGGACTTGCCGGCGTCGTTGAAGATGCAGTTCACGTAGGACACGTTGCAGGCGCTGCCGACGCGCACGATGCCGCTGGCAAGGTTGTTGTAGAACGTGCAGTTCCGCACCACCGAGGGCACGATCACCGTGACGTTATGGCCGAAGCGGGTCAGCCCGAGGGTGCGGCTCGTGGATCCGATGAATACACAGTTCTCGATGAGCCAGCCGCTGCGGTAAAATGTGTTGTTGTAGTTGATGGCGGTTGCGCAGCCCGTGAAGGTGCAGTTGCGCACGGTGCACGCCGAATAGGCATCGTTCGCACCCGTCCCGATGGAGTAAATCGCCCCCACGCCGGCCGCGACGGCGCCCACCTGGTTGGTGAACGTAAACCCGTCGATCAGGACGTTCACGTTGCCCAGCCCGCCCATGATGCGGGCGTAGCCGCTGCCGTCCAGGATGGTCGGGTTGGCCGTGGGATCGACGCGATTGGCCAGAGCCCCCTCCGTGCCGATGAACCCGCCGTACAGTTCAACCGGCGCGTCGCCCGTCGCCCCCGTTGTCTTCACGTCAAACTGCCCGCTCGCGCTCTGGGCATACGTCCCGCCCTTGACCCATACCTGCTCACCCTTTTGCGCAACCGCAAGCGCCGCGGGCAGGCTGGTGAAGGCGTCCGCCCACGAGGTCCCGCTGTTGGCACCCACGGCGTCCGCCGCCACGAACCGGACAGGAAGGACCGCGGCCGTGGTCGTCGTGCTGGTGGTCGTCGAGGTGGAGGTCGTGGAGCTCGACGTGATGGTGGTCGTCGGCGGTATGGTCGTGGTGGCGGTGCCGGCGGTGACGAAGTTCGTGCTGGCGGGCGCCCAGGCCTCGCCGTAGGCATTGCTCGCCCAGGAGCGGTAGTAGTAGACCGTAACCGGGGTCAGGGACTCGACGTTGGTGGCAAACGCGCCGACGCCACGGGGACCGAAACTCACCTGGTTCGTCCACGCCGCTGCATCCGTGCCGCCGTCGATCGTGTTCCAGAAGATGCCGACCGTGGTCTCGGAGGTTCCGGTGGAACTTAGGTAGCCGCTCAGCGTGGCGCTTGTTTCCATCACGCCCGACGCTCCGCCGGTGTTGTCGATCCCCGGCCCCGCGTACTCGTAGGCGCCGAGGTCAGAACCAGCCCCTT
>CAZWQJ010000539.1:0-1556 GCA_964635825.1 uncultured Victivallales bacterium
TATGGACAATCACCGCCCGCGCCTCGCCTTTGTCGGCGATCGACACCCCCGCCCGCGTGAACCCCGGAATCATCATGGCACCCAACATCAATGCTCCACAGATTGTCTTCTTCATTCCGGACTTCTTTCCTCTTGCTATTGCTATTGCTGATTCCTTCCGCCTATAGATCCTCTTACGCCATCATCGGAGCCTCCACACGGATGTATATAGGTGGTATATCAGTATGGAGGTAGCCATGCAATAACAACAACCGCCGCCCGGCAACGGCTCGCCCCCGCGATCTTGCACCGTCATTGAGGTTTCCCTCCAAGCACCTTCTGGCGCGCCTCGGGCGGCAGCGGCGACCGCTCGATCCACCGTGTGGCGGCGGCGCGATCTTTGGCGAGCCAGGAGCTGGCAACCGTAACCATAGCGACCTGGCGTTGGGCGTCATCGGAAATGGTCGCGGCCCACTGCATCGCCAGCGGCGGGTCGGTTTTGGACAGCTCGCCCGCGAAGACACGCAGGGCCTCATCCCGGGTCTTGTCGTCCGGCATCTGCTTGAGTAAAGGCGTCACACTGGCGAGATTGGTGCTGCGCGCCCACGCCTGCACGGCATGCCCGACCGCGTTGACCCGCTGCCCTTCATCGTCGATTCTGCAGGCCCACAACAGCGCCGTGGGCGGGTTGGTCGGGGCGAAGTCGCGCGCGAGCTGGTTGAGGGCCAAGTCCCGCGCCGCATTGTGCGGCAACGCATCGACCCACGTTGCGGCGGCCTGTAGGTCAGTCTTGCGCCACTCCTTCTCCAACGCGATGATAGCGCCGCTCTGGAAGCTCTCGTCCGCGATCTTCTCGCACCAAGCCGCGAGACGCTGCGGCTCTGCCTGCGCTTTCCCTCCCTTCACGAGTTCCTGCACGTAGCGCGAGATGGCCACGTCACGCGAACGACAGGCGGGCAGCGTCCCGAGCCACTGTTCGACGGCGGCGGCATCGAGCCGCGTCCAGTCGGCGACGAACCGATGCAGGGCATCGTTCTTTGCGCGGCACTCCGGCCAGGGAACTTCCGGGAGTTGCATGATCCAGGCGGCGCCCGCCGCCCCGTCGACCGTCACCCACTGGGCCAACACGTCGAGCATGCGACGGATATCCGCCATCTCCTTGAGCGCCGCCGGCATAGCCGCCCGGAAGTCGTCGTTTCCCGGCTTCTGGCCCAGTTCCTTGAGTCGCTTCAATCGCGAAAAGGGATCGGCGTCACCGCCAGTCGGCGCGGCAAGAGGCGCGGTCGCCGGCGGTACCGCCAGCGACGGCGCGGCGGCAGGAACGACGGGGCGCGGGGCAATCGTCGGAGCAGGCGGCGGAACTGAGACCGGCGCGGCAGGCGCCGCGACCACGGCGGCAACGGGTGGCGGGGGCGGGGGTGCGGCACGGCGCCCGTGGCGCACGACGCCATACCCCGCCAGAACCACCAGGCTCGCCGCCCCAACCCATTTCCATGCTGTCAACGCTTTCATCGATGTCACTCGCTTTCTACTCGCGTGAATCGGGCATAGTTACTGTTCCACATCGGTCGGCTTGA
>CAZWQJ010000540.1:0-1550 GCA_964635825.1 uncultured Victivallales bacterium
CCGCCATGGCCTCCATCCGCGAACTCAGCCTCGAACCCGCCATCCGCGACGTCATCGCCGCCGGCCGCCCTTTCCTCGGCATCTGCGTCGGCACCCAGATCCTCCTCTCGCACTCGGAAGAAGATGGCGGCGTCGATGGCCTCGGCATCATCCCCGGCACCGTCCGCCTGTTCCGTCCGTCCAATCCCCGCGATAAAGTCCCCCAGATCGGTTGGAATGGCGTCCAGCAGGCTGCCCGCCACCCCATCTTCGAGGGCATCGCCGACGGCAGCGAATTCTACTTCGTCCACAGCTACTACCCGGATCCCCAACTTCCCGACACCATCCTCGGCCGAACCGATTACGCCGGCGTCACCTTCGCTTCCGTCGTCGGCCGCGCCAACGTCGTCGCCACCCAGTTCCACCTCGAAAAATCCGGCCGCGTCGGCCTCCGCCTCCTCAAAAACTTTATCCAGTGGCCCGGATAAGGAACCGCTGATGAACGCTGATCAACGCAGATTGACGACAGCGCGGATTGACGCCCGCGGTGTCATCCCCTATCCGCGTCCATCTGCGCCCATCAGCGGTTCCCCCCTCCCCACCTCCGTGTCTCCGTGGTTGTTCTTTCCGAGGTCCTCCTCATGTTGACCAAGCGCATCATCCCCTGCCTCGACGTCCGCGGCGGCAAGGTCACCAAGGGCGTCCGCTTCCAGAATAACATCGACCTCGGCGACCCCGTCGCCATGGCCGCGCGCTATTACGACGAAGGCTGCGATGAACTCGTCTTCTACGACATCACCGCCTCCGCCGAGGGCCGCCCCATCGATATCGACATGGTCCGCGCCGTCGCCCGCACCATCCGCATCCCCTTCGCCGTCGGCGGCGGCATCTCCAGCGTCGCCGATATGTCCCGCGTCCTGCTCGCCGGCGCAGAGAAAATCTCCGTCAACTCGTTGGCCGTAAAAAACCCCAACATCATTGCCGAGGGGGCCCGCGCCTTCGGCTCCCAGTGCATCGTCCTCGGTATGGACCCCATCGCCGTCAACAAGCCGGACACCTGCCCCAGCGGCTATGAAATCACCGTCCGCGGCTTCCGCGAGTTCACCGGCATCGATGCCCTCCAGTGGGCACGCCGCGCCGTCGACCTCGGCGTCGGCGAAATCGTCGTCAACTCCGTCGATGCCGACGGCACCCGCCAGGGTTTCGAACTGCACCTCACCCGCCTCATCGCCGACGCCGTCGGCGTCCCCGTCGTCGCCTCCGGCGGCGCCGGCCACCCGCAGCACCTCCTCGATGTCTTCACCAATGCCCATGCCGACGCCGCCATCGTCGCCGGCATGATCCACACCGGCGACTACACCATCCCCACCATCAAGAAGTACCTCGCCCAGGGCGGCGTCCCTGTGCGCATGACCTGGTAGCTGGCCCTCTCCCTTCTGGGTGGTGGCCCGGCCGCTCCGCGGGCGGGCACCTCAGTTTCGCACTACGCCGCTCTGGGGTGGCCCGGCCGCTCCGCGGGCGGGCATTCGTGCCCAAACGCCCCCCCGCCGCGTTAGCGCTTTCTTAGCCCG
>CAZWQJ010000541.1:0-1545 GCA_964635825.1 uncultured Victivallales bacterium
TCCCCATGCGCTATCACCTCGTCACACTGGGTTGCCAGATGAACCGCTCGGACAGCGAGCGGGTGCGCACGGTCATGGACAGCACCGGCGCGCAGTGGACCGAGCATGAGGAGGAGGCGGATGTTCTCGGTATCGTCGCCTGCTCGGTGCGCCAGAAGGCCATCGACAAGGTGTATGGGCGCATCCAGCGCTGGAACGCCTGGAAGCGGGAGCGCGCCGTGGTCACGTTTGTCAGTGGCTGCATGCTGCCGGCGGATCAGGAACAGTTCCTGAAGCTCTTTGACCTGGTGTTCACCATGAACACGCTGCCGGACCTGCCGGCCATGCTGCGTGAGTATGGGGTTGTGACCCCCTTTGCGCTGCGGACCGCACCGGAGGCCCCGGCTGCACCGTCGCCTTCACCCGCACCGCCGTCGGATGTCATCACGCTGGATCGGTTGGTGCGGCCACGCCGGGCGGGGAGACCCGTCATGACGGGCCTCTGGAAATTGGAGGCGACGCCGGCTTCGTCGTTGGAGGCCTTCGTGCCGATCCAGAATGGCTGCGACAAGTTCTGTACCTTCTGCGCGGTGCCCTACACGCGTGGCCGCGAGGTGTCGCGCCCCTCGGGGGATATTCTGCGCGAAGTCGATGGCCTGATTGCCCGGGGGTACCGGACCATCACGCTGCTGGGGCAGAACGTCAACTCCTACGGCCGCGACCGGGGCGGCGCCGAAATGGATTTTGCGTCGCTGCTGCGGGAGATCGGCGAGCGCGGCCGGCGCACGGACCACCGCTTCTGGGTCTACTTCACGTCGCCGCACCCGCGCGATATGACGGTGGATGTGCTGGAAACGATGGCCGCTTACCCCTGTCTCGGCAAGTGGGTGCACCTGCCGCTGCAGTCCGGCGACGACAAGATCCTGCTGCGCATGAACCGCCAGCACTCGCTCGCTCAGTACCGTGAAATCGTCGACCATGTTCGCCGGTTGCTGCCCGACGCCACCCTGTTCACCGACCTGATCGTCGGTTTCAGCGGCGAGACCGACGCGCAATTTGAGAACACTCGGCTGGCGGTGGATGAGTTTCGCTACCACATGATCTATGTGGCGATGTATTCGCCGCGGCCCGGCGCCGCCAGCTCGCGTTGGACCGACGACATCCCGGCGGAGGAAAAACTTCGGCGCCTGCAGGTGATCAATGAGCGCCTGCACCTGCATGCAGGGGCGGCGAACGCGCGCGCCATCGGGCGCACGGTGCCGGTCCTGGTGACGGGGCGCGATGCGCGCGCGGACTGCCTGACGGGGCTGACAGAAGGCCGCATCCATGTGCGCGTCGACAGCCAGGACGAGGCCCTGATCGGGCAGATCGTCGATATTCATCTCACCGGCTCGGGCCGCCTCTCGCTGGCGGGGGAGCTGGCCGCCGGGATGGCCACCGCCACCCCGCGAACCCCCGTTGCCGTGAGTGGCTGAGCCGTGCCGCCCCCCGCGCCTAGCCCGAATGTTGCCCAGCGCGGCCTCTGAAGGCCGCAACCAAACGGGATTGGCCACAAAGAGGCTTAAC
>CAZWQJ010000542.1:0-1543 GCA_964635825.1 uncultured Victivallales bacterium
GAATGGGGGCAGTTGCAGCTCGAGCAAAGTACGCTGGCCGCCCATGTCCGGGTCGAAAAATCCGCCCGCGAAAAGCTCGGCATGAAGCCGCCGGCGCCGGCGCAGATCATCTCCGTCGATGCGGCGGAGGCACGGTGAGCGCACGATGAAATCGATCAAGTTCTCCCGCAGCCCGCTGCTCTCGGAACGCCTGCCGCCCTGGCGCCAGCGCCTGGTGCTGGTGCTGTTGCTGGGCGCCTTCGCCGCGCTGATCATCCGTTCGCTCTACCTGCAGGGTTTCAACAGCGAGTTTCTCGGCGACAAGGGCCGTGCCCGCTTCGAACGCGTGCTGGACATCTCCGCCACGCGCGGCCGCATCACCGACCGCCACGGCGACGTGCTGGCGGTGTCCACCCCGGTGCGCTCGATCTGGGCGATTCCCGAAGACGCACAGCTGACGCCGGCCCAGGCGCGCAATCTGGCCATCCTGCTGGAAATGGACGTGCGCGAGGTCAGCCGCAAGCTGGCCTCCGAACGTGACTTTGTCTACCTCAAGCGCCAACTTCCGCCGGACATCGCCGACCGCGTATCGGCCCTGCAACTGCCGGGCATCCATCAGAAGAACGAATTCCGCCGCTACTACCCGGCGGGTGAGGTCATGGCCCACATGCTGGGCTTCACCGGCGTCGAGGACAACGGCCAGGAGGGCATCGAGCTGGCCTTCAACTCGCAGCTCGCCGGCAAGCCCGGGTCGCGCCGCGTGATCAAGGACCGGCGCGGCAACGTGGTGGAGGACGTCGAAAGCATCCACCCGCCGCTGGAAGGCAAGGATATCGTTTTGGCGCTGGATTCGAAGCTGCAGTACCTGGCCTACAGCCACCTCAAGCGTTCGCTCGAGGAAAACCGCGCCAAGGCCGGCGGCGTGGTGATACTCGACGCCCGCAGCGGCGAGATCCTGGCGCTGGCCAACCTGCCGACCTACAACCCGAACAATCGCGTCAAGCTGGTCGGCGCGCAACTGCGAAACCGGGCGCTGACCGACACCTTCGAGCCCGGCTCGACGCTGAAGCCCTTCACCGCCGCGCTGGCCCTGGAGTCGGGCAAAGTGCGCTTCGATACGCCGATCCAGACCGCGCCCGGCAAACTGACCATCGGCACCGCGACCATCCACGATGCCCATGTGCACGGCATGCTGACGGTGGCGCAGGTGATCCAGAAGTCTTCCAACGTCGGCGCCGCGAAGCTCGCGCTGTCGATGACCCCGGATCAGATGTGGACCATGTTCGACGGCGTCGGCTTCGGCACCCCGCTCAAGCTGGGCTTTCCCGGCGAAGTCGGCGGCCGGCTGCGTCCCTCCAAGACCTGGAAGCCGATCGAGCAGGCGACGATGGCCTATGGCCACGGCATTTCCGTGACCCTGATCCAGCTGGCGCGCGCCTACCAGGCTTTCGCCCGCGACGGCGACCTGGTGCCGATCTCGCTGGCGCGGATCGACACGCCGCCACTCAACGGCAAGCAGGTGTTTTCGGCGCAGACGGCGCGCGAAGTCCGCGCCATGCTGGAG
>CAZWQJ010000543.1:0-1534 GCA_964635825.1 uncultured Victivallales bacterium
CAGGTGGAAGCGGCCATCACCCCGCGCACGCGGGCCATCGTGGCGGTGCACTACACGGGCAACGTTGCGGACATGCCGCGGCTGCGCGGTTTGGCGGACCGTCATGGGCTTAAGCTGGTGGAAGATGCGTGCCAGGCCACCCTGGGCATGATCGATGCGCGCTACGTGGGATCCTGGGGGGATGCGACGGCCTTCAGCCTGCACCCGCTGAAGAACCTGAATGTGTGGGGCGATGGGGGTCTGATCCTGACTCATTCGGATGAACTGGCGGGGCGCATTCGGCGTTACTGCAACCACGGGCTCGCGGATCGCGACACCTGCGTGGAGTTCGGCATCAACTCGCGGTTGGATGCGGTGCAGGCGGTGGTGGGATCCCGGTTGATGAAGGACCTGCCGGCGAAGAGTGCGCGGCAGGTTGCGAATGCTGCGCGCTATGACGAGGCTTTCGGGGAGCTGCCGGAGTGGATCGACGTGCCGGTGCGCCGCCCCGGTGTGCGCCACGTGTTTCACCTGTACATCATTCGCGTTAAGCGGCGTGATGCCTTGCTGGCGCACCTGCGGCAGCATGGCGTGGGCGCGAAGGTGCATTACCCGCTGCCGGTCCATCTCCAGCCCGCGGCAATGGCGCTCGGGTATGGCGAGGGGCGCTTCCCCATGGCGGAGGCGCATGGACGGGTGGCCATCACGCTGCCGGTGCATCCGTACCTGACGGATGACGAAGTCGTGTACACGATCGACCAGGTTCGGCGCTTCTACGGCGCTTGAGCCGCCGGTGGGCGTGCTCGCTCAGGCCACGACTCCGAACGGTCCGCGTGGCCGCGGACCCTCCAGCGCGCGTGGGATTGTGAAGGCGGGAGGGCGGGCGGTCTGTGTGGCTCGCGATGCTTGAGCGTCGGGATGGGGCGAGGATGGCGATGGCGGCGGGGTGTACATTGACGATGGTGGAGCCGGCGACACTGAGCTCGGAACGCGGAACATGCAACGCGCAACGCGCAACGCGCAACGTTCAACGTCCAACGTTCAACGCTCAACGTCGAAGTTTGGATTGGGCTTCACGCGGGGGTTTGGGAGAGGAGCGGGAGGGGCACGAGTTGGTGACCGGTGACTCTTGGGGAGAGAAGTTGGCACCAGGGATGGCCCAGCGCGGCCTCGGAAGGCCGCAACCCAAGAGGATTTGAACAGAAGGCAACAAAGGAAACAAAGGGGGGCGGCCGGCCGCAGGACCTCTGGCTTTGTTCCCTTTGGCGCCGCCAAAGCGGGTCAGGCAATGGAGTTCGCGGGAGGAGTTGGCGGAGGAAGCGGTCGCAGGGCATGCAGAGGATGTTGCCCGTAAGATACTGGAGGACGGAGGGGCGGAGAACGTGATCAAGCCGCCCACCGGGCTGGGAATCGAGCGCGAGTTCCTGGTCCCACGAATCCGATGCCATGGCAAGGTCGAGGATGAGGTGTTCGACTTGCTTGGGCAGTGCCGCGAACGCCGCCCGTGCGCAAGCCAAGGGCCGCATGTCGCCGGGGACATTGCCGTCACGGTGCG
>CAZWQJ010000544.1:0-1533 GCA_964635825.1 uncultured Victivallales bacterium
GAACTGAATCGCATCATCGGCTGGATCCCGGCCATCGAAGACACGCAGATGGCCCCGCTGCTGGAGGCGTTCAAACCGCACCTCGAAGGGGTCTTCGGCGCGATGCCGATCGTGCTCGGCGGCGAGACCATCATCAGGTGGTCGCAACTCGCGTCGCTCTTCCAGGTCAACCAGATCTCGTTCGAGGACCTGATGTCCGAGTTCCGGCCGTTCTACCTGAAGCACAGCCCCAAGGAGTACCTGGAAATGCGCCGCAACAGCCGCCGCGCCATCGTCGGCGACGAACAGGTCATCGCCGGCGCGCGGGCCGCAGCCCGCGCCGCGACGGGGGCGGAAGCCGCCACCCGCTGGCAGACCTACCGCAGCCTGGTCGCCGGGCGGCTCGTGACCCGCGACCTTGGCGCCGCCAATATCGACCGCATGCTCAAGGCCGGCCCCGCGCCAAACTCGCCCGCGCCCTACGACTTCTCCCCCGCGGTGATCAACCGCGTGCGCGCTCGCCTGACCCATGACATCTCAGATGAATCTGGAACTCAGGAACTCACGAACCGGAAGGACCGACCCGTTCCTGATTTCCTGAGTGCCAGATTGGCCCCACCGAAAGTGAATGTTGCCGACGCGAGGGATCCGTAACATGCCGGGACGCGACATCCGGTGGCGCCATGTGCGCCACCACTGGGAAATCTACCTCTTCGTGCTGCCCACGCTCCTGTTGCTGGGCCTCTTCGTCTATTACCCCGCCGCCAGCGGCGTCTTCCACAGCTTCTTCCGCTGGAACGGCGCCGATATCTCCGAGTTCGTCGGCCTGAAGAACTACGTGGACCTCTGCAAGTCCTCCGAATTCTGGCGCTCCTTCCAGGTCGCATTCATTCTCGGCGGCTGGAACGTGGTCAAAATGATCCCCGCGCTGCTGGTGGCCGTCTGCATCCACCGCTGCCGCAGCGTCCGCATGCAGTTCCTCTACCGCACGCTCTTCGTCATCCCCATGGTCATCCCCGGGCTGGTCACCGTGCTGATCTGGCGCTCGTTCTTCTTTGAGGCCAGCGCGGGCTACCTGAACCGGTTTCTCTATGCCACCGGCCTCTTCGATGTGCTCGTGCGCCTCGACCAATGGTTCGGCTGGGGCGGCATCTTCACGCCCGGCGCCCCGCCCGCCTGGCTCGGCGACCCGCGGCTGATCCTCACGGCCTGCGTCGTCTGGGGCTTCCCCTGGGTCGCCTCCTTCGCCGTCCTGACCCACCTCGCCAAACTCCAGGGCATCAGCAAGGACGTCTACGAGGCCGCCGAAATCGACGGAGTCAACTGGTGGACCAAGTTCACCAAGATCGAACTGCCCCTGATCATGGGGTCCATCTACCTGCTGCTCGTCTTCGTGATCATCGACACCATCCGCGATGCCGGCATGATCATGGCGCTGGCGGGCATGACAGGCGGCCCCGGCGGGCGCGCCACGGTGCCCGCCCTGTTCATGATCCGCAAGGCGTTTGTCGAGCAGGAGATGGGCTACGCCTGCGCCGTGGGCATCGTGCTGAC
>CAZWQJ010000545.1:0-1529 GCA_964635825.1 uncultured Victivallales bacterium
AACGGCTCGGTCTGGAGATCGGCGGCAACCTGACGATTGGCGCGGGCGGCGCCATTCGGGTGGCGGGTTGCGGGTACGGCAAGGGCTCCGGTCCCTACAAAGCCATCGGTACCTCAGGCGGCGTGCATGGTGGCGAAGGCGGTTTTGGCAGAGACTCCTCGCCCCCGACGACTCCGACCTATGGTTCGGTGACAAGCCCTGTTACGGCGGGCGGCGGATCGGGGGTTGGAGCGGCCGGGGGCGGGGTTGCGGTTATTCGCGCGGTCGGCCGGTTGACCGTGGACGGCGTGATCGATGCTTCCGGCGGCCAGAGTCAGGCCGGTCAGGGCGCTGGCGCGGGCGGCTCGGTGAATATCCGGGTCGGCGAACTGTTGGGCAAAGGGAGCGTCTCCGCGAAAGGCGGCGATGCTGGCGCTGCTGGCGGTGGCGGTGGCGGTGGACGCATCGCCGTCGTGCTGACGAAAGCCGCAACCTTCGGCAGCGTCACGATGAACGCAGCGGGCGGAGCCGTCGTCCCGAAGGGTCTGGGCTATGGCGCCGCAGGAACGATCTATCTGCAAGGCGCCGGGCAGGCGGCCGGGATGCTCATCGTTTCGAATCCTCCGTTGGTCGGGGTGGCAGGCGCGCGGACCCTGATCGGCCCGGAAGTGACCGGCGACATTCCGGCAGATGTGCGGGTGCTGGACCGCGCCCGCTACGTGGTGACGCGAGACACGGCCGTGGTGCTCGACAAGAACAGCCTCTGGCGGCACTTCCAGGTGCAGCGCTGCGCCTACGCGCGTACCGAGGACCGCAAGTTGGAACCCTGGGACCTGCAACCGCTGGCAAGCCGCGGGGTCTTTCCGAGGGTAGTGCCAAAGCCTGCCACCTCGACCGCGCCTTCCACGTTGCCGCCGGTGGACTGGGCCGGGCTGGCCATGGACGATAGCGCCTGGCCGCGCGTGCGCTTGCCCCTCCAGATGCCGATCAAATCGTTTGGCCATGACGTCTTCGTTCGCCCTCAAAATCGAGATGGCGCCACGGCGGCCCTGCTCGTGCGCGGCAGGTTCGAAGTCAAGAATCCCGTGGCGGTGAAATTGTGTCGCCTTTCCGTGGACTATGTGGGTGGGATCGTGGTCATGGTCAACGACAAGGAAGTTCTCCGCCGCCATGTGCCGGGCGATAAGCCGGATCTTCTGGCCCTGGCCGAAGACTATCCCAAGGACGTGTTCGCGACGGACACGTGCGATCGCTACGCCCGCGAAATCAGCATCCCTGCCTCGCTGCTGCGGCCGGGCGTGAACGTGGTGGCCATCGAGGTGCATGCCGCTCCGTACCCCCTGGCTGCTGTCAAGGCGTTCGAAGGTTCGAGGAGTCGTTGCTGGAATCCCATTGCGCTGTTCAGCGTGCAGATGACGGTCTCGCCCGCTGCCGCAGCCGTGGCCAACGTGGCGCGGCCTACGGGCATCCGGCTCTGGAACTGCGTGCCCTACGCTACGGTCAGCGTGTTCGACTACGGCGATCCGTGCGAGAGCCTGCGCCCCGTCGCG
>CAZWQJ010000546.1:0-1525 GCA_964635825.1 uncultured Victivallales bacterium
GCGCTGGACGACCAGCAGGTCACCGGTGCGGCTGTAAAGCCGGGTGGCGAAAGTGTGGCGCAGGCCGTGCGGCGTGATGGCTTTCTCGATGCCGGCTTCCTGGAGCCAGTAGGCAAAGCGGTAGCCCACCTGTCGCGGTGAGAGACGGGTGCCGCGCTGGCTAATGAAAAGCGCGGCGCACCCATCGGTGCCCTGCTTCTTCCGCCAGGCCAGATACGTGCGGAGCCGCCCACGTAGGTGCGTGTTCAGGAATTTGACCTGGGGCTGCCCACCCTTCGCCCGGCGGATGCGCAGGTGCTTTGCCTCGAGATCGACGTCATCGAGATCGAGCGCGACTAGCTCGTGCAGGCGGATGCCGGTGCCGAGGAAGGTTTCGATGAGCACACGATCCCGTATGGCGAGGGAACTGGTGCGTCCGGACAGCGCTTTCAGCAGGCGACGGACTTCCGTGTCGCTGAGAAACGCTGGTGGGGTGCGTGGCGCCCGCTGCAGGTGGATGTCGGCCGCAGGATTGTCCGGCAGCCATCCGGTGTGATGGGCCCAGGCACAAAAGGCGCGAACGGCGGCGCGACCTCGGTTGCGCGTCGTCGGTGATTTCGGCGTGCCATCCGGCAGCAGGATGATCGCGGAATCGGACAGCCGGGTGTGCAGCCATGGGGCTGTGAGCGTGTCCAGGGTTAAGTCATCTGGCAGGTTGAACACCTGGCACAGATCATGGGCATAGATGGCGACGGTCTTCTCTGACTGTCCCCGTGCCCGCTGGTGTGTCGTAAAGGCGTCGAGCGCCTGACGAATGGTCATGGGTTCCGCCCTCCTTCTGTGCAATGAACGCTCGAAGAGGCGCACCCGTCAAGGCCTGGGCTATCGTGTGCCAGGCCGGTGTTGAACAACGGAGGATGCGGATGGTTGATGAGGTGCGGCAAGCTGGAGCACAGCTGCCGGAAGCGGACCGACAGGTCCTCGAAAACGTATTCACCGATTCGGTGCTGTGGGGGGAGATGCTCCTGCGGAACCGGGATGGGTCGGCACGCCGGTATTGGCCGCATCAGGTCGCGGACCTGCGCTGTCCTGCGAGCAATATCATTCATCTGGATGGAAGAGATACCGGGAAGAGCTGTGGATTGACGACGGACGCCTTGTATTTTGCCACCACTACACCGGGCGCCTCGGGGCTCATTGCCGCGCCCCAGCAAGGGCACCTCGACTCGCTCATCGAGGAGATCGAGTATCAACTGGAGGCGAGTCCGGTCTTGCGGCGGCACGTCGCGGTGAATGCCGCGGGGCATCTGAAGATTCAGCGCAAGCCCTACTATCGACTGGAATTCACGAACGGCGCCGTGCTCTACTTTCGCCCTGCCGGCACCTATGGCGAGGCGTTTCGCTCGCTGCACGTCGAACGCGTGTGGGTCGACGAAGGGGCCTGGCTGACCGAAGCCGCCTGGAAGGCGTTGCGGCAATGCCTGAAAGCGGGTGGGCGCCTGCGCATCTACTCGACCCCCAACGGCATCCGCACCAGCACCTATTA
>CAZWQJ010000547.1:0-1523 GCA_964635825.1 uncultured Victivallales bacterium
GCCCACGATGAACGTGGCGAAGCAGGCCAAGATGGGACCGGCCACCGTCATCATCGAAGGGCTGGCCGTGGGCATGATGTCGGCCGCCATTCCGGTGCTCGTGACCGTGGCGGGAGTTCTGGCCGCATTCATTCTCTCCGGCGGCCTTACCAACCTGGCCATGGGCCTCTACGGCGTCGCCTTCGCGGCCGTGGGCATGCTCGCGACGCTCGGCATCACCTTGGCCACCGACGCGTATGGCCCGATCGCCGACAATGCGGGCGGCAACGCCGAGATGTCCCATCTCGGACCCCAGGTGCGCGAGCGCACCGATGCGCTCGATATGCTCGGCAATACCACGGCGGCCACGGGCAAGGGCTTCGCGATCGCCTCGGCGGCCCTGACGGCCCTGGCCCTGGTGGCGGCGATGGTGCAGGAAGTGGACGTCTGGATCCACAAAATGAAAGGCACGCTGGGATTTGCTTTCGATTTCGACAGCTACAACGCGGCCGAGCAGACCGGCAAGCAATTGGAAAACCTGGTCCAACAGTTCAACCTGACCATTCTCAACCCCTTCCTGGTGGGCGGAACGTTTATCGGCGCCATGATGGCGTTTGTGTTCTGCGCGATGGCGATGAAGGCCGTCGGCCGCGCCGCCGGCCGCATGGTCGAGGAAGTGCGCGCGCAGTTCAAGGCCAAGCCCGGCATCATGCTGGGCACGGACCGCCCGGATTACGCCCGTTGCGTCCAAATCTCGACCGCCGGCGCTCAGCGCGAAATGATGCTTCCGGCCCTGATGGCGATCACCGTTCCGGTGGTTACCGGCCTTATCCTCGGCGTGCCCGGCATCATAGGGCTGCTGGTCGGCGGCCTGACGGCCGGCTTCTCACTCGCCTGCATGCTGAACAATGCGGGCGGGGCGTGGGATAATGCCAAAAAGCATATCGAAAAAGGCAACATGGGCGGCAAATATCTCAAAAACGACCAGGGCCAGTGGGTCAACGCCAAGGGCGTGGTCGTCGCGGATCGCGCGGACGCCAAGAACCCCGTGCATGGCGCGGCCGTGATCGGCGATACGGTCGGCGATCCCTGCAAGGACACCGCCGGCCCCTCCATGAACATTTTGATCAAGCTCATGAGCATGGTGGCCATCGTGTTCACACCCGTGATCATCAAGTTCTCCCCGATGATCCAGAAGTTCCTGCACCTTTCGAACTAACGCGCCCGGGTCGCCGTCCCGCGGGTGACCCGTGAAAGAAAACCAATGGCCATTACCAAAGAAGACGTGCTCCACTATCATCTGGGCGGCAAAGTCGGGATGAGCCTTCTCAAGCCCTTTGCCACCCAACAGGACCTGTGCCTCGCCTACACCCCCGGCGTGGCGCACGCGGTCAAGGAAATCGCGGCCCGCCCCGATTCGGTCTACCAATACACCAGCCGCGCCAACCTCGTGGCGGTGGTCACCGACGGCACCGCCATCCTCGGCCTCGGCGACCTGGGCGCCCAGGCCAGCATCCCGGTCATGGAAGGCAAGGCCGTGCTCT
>CAZWQJ010000548.1:0-1512 GCA_964635825.1 uncultured Victivallales bacterium
TGCGCTGCGCGCTTGCTTCGGCGGATGGCGGTGCTCACAATGGCCGGCCACGAAAGGATGGTTTCATGAAGCCTGCCTGCCGCGCCCCGGCCGCCGTCGCTCCGATCGCCTTCTACGTTGCCCCGGATGGGCGCGATACGTGGTCGGGTACGCTGCCCGCCGCGAATGCGCGCAAAACCAATGGGCCTTTCGCCACGCTGGAGCGGGCCGCGCGGGCCGTCCGGGGACTGAAGAAGAAGGGACTCCTGCCGGCACCGGTGGAGGTGCGCCTGCGCGGAGGTCTGCACCTGCTGCCGCGGCCGCTGACCCTCACCCCGGAGGATTCCGGCAACCCGCCGCGCACGTGGTGGAGCCGGGTGCTGGCACCCGCGCATACCGTCACCTGGTGCGCCTACCGCAACGAGGTGCCCATCGTCAGCGGCGGGCGGCGCATCACGGGTTGGACGGAAACGACGGTAGCGGGGCGTCGCGCGTTTGTGGCTACGGTGCCAGGCGTCAAGCAGGGCCGCTGGACCTTCCACCAGCTGTGGGTCAACGGCCGCCGCGCCAGTCGCACCCGGCTGCCGAAGACCGGCCTGTTTCACATCGCCGCCCTGCCTGGAGCGAAATTCGAGGAGAAGCCCAACAGCCACAAGGAGATGTTCACCGGCCAGGACCGCTTTGGCTATGCCGAGGGCGACCTCCAGCCGTGGCGTAACATCGAGGACGTCGAGTTTGTGGGGCTGCATTACTGGATCGACAGCCGCATCAAGTTCCAGTCCGTCGATCCGAAGACACGCACCGCGCGCTTGCAGTGGAAGCCGAAGATGCGGCTCAGCGAAGATGCGGAGCTGAAGAGCGCGACTTACTACGTGGAGAACGTGTTCGAAGCGCTGGAGGATGCGGGGCAATGGTACCTCGATCGCCCCAGCGGCAAGGTCTTCTACCTGCCGCGCCCAGGCGAGCGCGCCGACCAGTTGGAGGTCATTGCCCCGGTGCAGGATGCCGTGCTGCGGTTGGCCGGCGATTGGACGAAGGGGAAGCCCGTCGAATTTGTGCAGTTTCGCGACCTCGTCTTTGCCCACAACGAATGGCATGTGAAGGACCCGCGCGAGAAGCTCAGCATCCAGGCGGCATTCCAGGTGCCGGGTGCCGTCGAGTTGCGCCACGCGCGCGAGTGCCGGTTTGATCGCTGCCGGGTGGAGCACACCGAAACATACGCCTTTGAACTCACCGATGGCTGCATGGATGTCACCCTCGACCGCTGCACCCTTTCGGATCTCGGCGCGGGCGGCGTCAAGATCTGGCACACCCTTGGCGCCGCCCCGAAAGGGATGACCGGAAGCGCGCAGCTCCCGGCGACGACCTGCCGGCGCATCACGGTCACGGATTGCGAGATCGGCGACGGTGGCCACCGCCATCACCAGGCCGTCGGCGTTCTCATCGGCAAGTGTTCCGGCAACAAGATCCTGCACAATCACATCCACGACTTCGACTACACCGGCATCAGCGTCGGCTGGACGTGGGGCTACG